>JBBQVT010000154.1:0-9181 GCA_038211245.1 Desulfobulbales bacterium
CTTCTCCCAGAGAGTTTCTCCACCATTTTACAATCCGTCGACAAAGGCAGCGATTTTCGCGAACACCTTGCCGGCCCCCTCGCCCTTGACGAGGATGTGTCGATCATCACTGAGCAGGCAAAATTCCTTGCTGATGGAACCGATGGCCGCAAAGAGCTGCTGCGAACCCTTGGGGTCGACAACCGGGTTTTTATCGGCCTGGAGGATGAGGGCGGGTTTGCTTATTGTCCGGTACCGTTGTTCAATGGATTCGAGAAACTCGGCCACCTCCTTTATTCCGGAAATAGGGTTTCGGGCATAGTTGCTTGCAACAGATCCTCCGGGAAAATCAAGAAAATCAATATTTTCTTCCTCCCGCTTCATCTTGCTCCGGAGCCGATTCCAAACATCCGTCGCCGGCATAATCCGGCTCGAATAATCCCTCAGACTAAAAGGCGGACTTATGGCGAAAACCCCGGCCAGAGTTTCAGCTGCAACCCGTCCTGCCAGATCAAGGACCAGATTGCCACCAAAGGAAATACCGCCAAGAACGACCCGATCACAGATGTTGCTCATCAGAACATATCCGCTCTCAACAGTCTCCACCCACTCCCGGTATTTCCTGGTGGCAAGATCTTCCACCGAAGTACCGTGGCCGGGCAACCGCGGGGCAAACACCCATAGCCCGCGTCGCCGCAGATAGAAAGCCAAGGCCCGCACTTCCTCCGGATCGGCGAGGTAGCTGTGTACCAGAACCACTCCCAATTTGCGGCGCCATCCGGGCAAGAGAAACGATTGTCCGCTGTCCTTTTGTCCGACAGCAAGGGTCGAGCTGAACCCCCTGCCCTCAGCATACCTGACCTTTTCGCCATTGAGAAGGTAGCGGATCAAGGCAATTTTAATAAGCGGTGAAGGCAGCCAGGCGAGCCACCGCAGCAACGCAGAGAGTTTTTTCAGCGGCTCGACCTCATTGGCCATAACCTCCAGCGGATTGTCTATCCGGCCCCTCTGAACATTCAGCGGACCGGACAACTTGCAACGATCGCAGACCAGATTCTGGCCGAGCTTTCGCACGACACCCTTTTCCTCAGCCAAGGTGTAGAAATTGGCATACTTCCGAAAACGATCGTCGGTCAGCAGATGGGCTTGGTTTTCCTGGAGAGACCTGTGCAGAAAAAAGATATCCTTGCCGTCTTCCTTGCCGGTGACCAGAGAGGCGGCATAAAAGACGCGGCGCTTCAACTCACTCTCTTTTATCCGCTTAAACGGATACATGCGCAGAAAAGCTGCCAGAAGGTGCTCATGGTTGATGGTGGTCATGGCGTAGATGTCATGCATATATTGCTGCATGATCCGGTAGACGGTGTTGCGCATCTTGCTTTTCAGTTCCGGTGTAACCGAAAAACCGCCTATGCCCGGCTGCGCGATATCCTCCAGCAACCACTCTTTTTGGAGATGGTCCGACATCCGGATCGGCTTACCGAAACGGATGTCGAGATCGACGCCGGAGAGCAGCATGGTGCCTTCAGTCATAATCTCCTCGACCATCCTCTCCGACATATCCTTGACCAGCTTTGCCGCAATATTCAAGGCAATATTCTCCGCTGCGCGGATCGGGCAGTAGGTGAGATTGACCGGCACAATGGTCGTCGGCATCGTCACGATCTCTTCGAGCGATGCAATACCGAGGGCGTCGAGCATCTGCCGCAGCCGAGCGGGATCCGTTCGGGCACTTTGCAGGAGATGGGTGCGATACAACTCGGCCCGCAAGGCGAGTGCAGCAGCTCCGGTGTGCGGCTCATGCATGCCATCGGGATCGGCGACCATATACCGCCGCCCCTCCATGATCTTTTTGGTTTTGACCATGCTGCCTTCTGGAAAAATGATCCAGTCGGCGGTGCCGGTGAGCAGATTTTTGACAATCAGTTCATCACGTTTCGGATCGTCGGTGGAAATAACCCCGACCATATCAAAAAACTTTTCCAGGCCACCTTTAAAAAGCGACGCCGCCGCCAGGGACAAAACCGGTTTATGGGTCAACTTGTAAATGTAATAGGGCAGCAGGAGGGTTTCGATCCGAGTGAAATGGTTCATCACGAAGATGATCGGCCCGGTCGGAATATTCTCCTGGCCATGCATGAAGATATTGGCCTTGGAGAGACGGGAGAAAACCTTGATTGCCAAGCCGGTGGTAAGATATGCGGATCGAATCATAAAAAGTCTCGGATGAGCGCTGCTGTCGTGCCGGAAAACCACATGAAATTTCAATATATTGTAGAAGGATTTTTCTGCAGGGTCAAGGAGAGAACCGAAGGAAACGATCTACGATTGCTTTTTCAAGGTTTGCCACCTATAATGGCGGTGATTGTATACAATCACCCGATATGCGCTCATGAAAGGTGACAAATTCTCCTACCTAGAGGTCAATCATGAAACTCAATTTCATCTATACCCCGCCGGATTTCACGGAATCCCACCTGCAGAACAGTCCGGCCGCCGCCCTTGTCGCCGCACCCGCCGACGGCATCGCCCCGGACAGCTACCATGCAACCTCCAACCATCCGGAATATATCAAGATTGATCGATCCACCTGGATTCTCGCCCCGGAAAGCCGGATGGACGCAGTCTTCGTCATCAAGAACGGGGCGATTGATGTCGTTGAGGCCAGGCGTTTAAAAAAAGGCGATTTGGTCGTCACCGGCAGAACTGAGAACGGCGAAGAGGGCATCCTCGTCCATGAAAGGGGCTTTGAGCAAACCTCCGCCAACGCCGACAAATTTGCCTTCCGCTCCCGCGGCACCCGGGAAACCCCCTTTTCCTATTCCTACGACGCCCTCTACGAAATCCTTAAACATGACCGTGACACCGGCCATATCGTCTGGGTCCTCGGCCCGGCGGTGGCCTTCGACAAGGATTCGCGCTCGGCCATGCAGGGACTGATCGAAAACGGCTTCTGCCACGCCCTGATGGCCGGCAACGCCCTGGCCACCCACGACATCGAGGCGGCCATCTACAATACCGGCCTCGGGCAAAATATCTACACCCAGACGCTGCAACCCATGGGCCATTACAACCATCTCGACATCCTCAACGCGGTGCGTAAGGCCGGTTCCATCGCCGCGTCAATTGAGACCCTCGGTATAAACAACGGCATCATGTACGCCTGTGAAAAAAATAACATCCCTTACGTCCTGGCCGGTTCCATTCGCGACGACGGGCCTCTGCCGGAAACCATCGGCAATGTTTATGAATCGCAAAACCGCATGCGCGTCCACGCCAGACAAGCGACGACGGTCATCACCATGGCCACCCAGCTGCATTCCATTGCCTTTGGTAATATGACTCCCGGCTATAAGGTCCTAGCCGACGGTTCGGTTCGTCCGGTCTATTTTTATGTGGTCGACATGTCGGAATTCAGCGCCGACAAGCTGGCCAACCGCGGCTCGGCCCAGGCCCAGGCCATCCTCACCAATGTCCAGGATTTCATTGTCAACCTGTGGAACCACCTGAAAAAAGAGTAGCCATGAAAAAGACCGTGCGGATCATCGGCGTGCCCATGGACCTTGGGCAGAACCACCGTGGAGTCGACATGGGCCCGAGCGCCGTGCGCTACGCCAACCTCGCCGGGAGTCTGCGCGATCTCGGCTACACCACCATCGACAGCGGCGACATCGCCATTCCCGGTCATTACGTCTTGGCCAACAGCAGCCTGCAGGAACGGTTGCCGCATATCTGCAAGGCCTGCGAAAGTGCTTATGAACTCGGCAGACAGGCCATTGCCGCAGGCGAAATCCCCATATTTCTCGGTGGCGACCACTCCGCCTCAATCGGCACCATCGGCGGCGTCACCCACACCACTGAGGTCGGTCTCATCTGGATCGACGCGCACGGCGATTTCAACACCCATGAAACATCCTCCACCCAGAACGTCCACGGTATGGCCCTGGCGGTGCTGCAGGGCCTCGGCAAAAAAGAACTGGTTGATATCGGTAGGCCCGGGCCAAAGATAAAACCCGAAAATGTCGTGCTCCTCGGTGTACGCGATCTCGACCGGAAGGAAAAGGAACTGATCCGCGCCTCCGGCTGCACCGCCTTCACCATGCGCAACGTCGACGAGGTGGGTATTCGCACCCTCCTCACCCACATCCTTAAAGGTTTCAAACATCTCGACAAGATCCATGTCAGCCTCGATCTCGATGTCATGGACCCGCTCGACGCCCCCGGTGTCGGAACTCCGTCCCAGGGCGGCCTTACCTACCGGGAGGGCCAGCTGATCATGGAGATCCTGGCCGAAACGAAAAAACTGCATTCAGTCGATATCATGGAGATCAACCCCATCCTCGACATTCAGAACCGTACCGCCCAGATGGCGGTTAATCTTATCGCCTCGCTGTTCGGCAAGAAGATACTTTAGCGCTGTTGCTTCCGGATATACGTGGGTAAAGCACGCATCCGTTGCGGATCATTTTTTACTCCCAAATAAGGCCCATTGTTATCGGTTGTTGCCTTATTACGCCCCACGTATTAAATAAGGGAGGATATATAAAAAAATCCATACTGCTCTGCGTATCAAGGCAAGCAGTATGCAATAGAGGCCCAGGTTAGGGCCGTAATGTAAATCTTTTCTTTGGAGGAGAATATGAAACGTTTTGGGAAGATCGCCTTTACCTTGGCGGCTTGTATGCTGGTCGCATCCCCGGCATTGGCCGCCGAGAAAGTCCGCTGGAAACTGGCCATGACCTGGGCAAGCACCCTGACACCGCTGGCCTCACCGGCCCCGAAACTCGCCAAGATCGTCGGCGAGATGACCGGCGGTAATTTCGAGATCAAGGTTGAGGGTGCTGAGAAGCATAAGGCGCCCCTAGAAATTCTCGATATGGTCAAAGGCGCCCAGTACGAAATGGGACACTCCGCAGCTTATTACTGGAAGGGCAAAGACATCACTACCGTCTTCTTTACCTCCGTTCCTTTCGGCATGACCTCGGATGAGCAGAACGCCTGGCTGTACTACGGCGATGGCATGAAACTGCAGGAGAAGGTCTTCAGCAAGTTCAACGTCCTCTCCTTCCCCGGCGGTAATACCGGCGTGCAGATGGGTGGATGGTTTAAAAAAGAGATCAAGACCGTCGACGATTTGAAAGGTCTGAAGATGCGAATCCCCGGTCTGGCCGGTGAGGTATTTGCCAAGCTTGGCGTCAATGTCACCAATATCGCCCCGGGCGAACTCTACACCTCCCTTGATCGCGGCACCATTGACGCCCTTGAGTGGGTAGGACCCGGCATGGACATTAAAATGGGCTTCCACAAGATAGCGCCCTACTACTACGCCGGCTGGCATGAGCCTGCCTCCGACATGGAGTTCCTGATCAATAAAGACGCCTATGCCAAACTGTCACCGGAGTACAAGGTGATTCTCGATACCGCCATGAAGGCAGTCAGCGCGGACATGCTCAGTGAAAATTATGATGCCAGCGCTACCGCCTGGGCACAAATGAAAGCGGAATTCCCCAACATCAAGGTCATGATCTTCCCGGAAGAAGTTCTGAAAGCGATGAAGAAGGCCAACGATGAGGTAATGGTGGCATATTCCGCCCAGAATGCCGAATTTAAAGAGGTATATGACTCCCAGCAGGCCTATATGAAAAAGGCCCGCGAATGGAGCAGGATGTCAACCCAATACTACCTTGAGACCACTCAGATGGTTGAGAAATAATTGCACCTGCTCTGCATAACAGGTGCCGATGTCGCCGTCCATTCGCCGTGAAAGGTGGATGGACGGTTTTTTTTATTTACAACGCTTCCTCGGCATGCCATGTTGCAGCGATTGTTTTTAACCGCACATGTTTTCCAAGAATCAACGAAAGAACATCCTTGCAGGTGCTATGACAAAAAAATCCGTTTGTGGCAATAACTGAACTGAAGTAGGAGCATCAACATGCTGATCAAGATTGAACACTTTTATCGTCGTTTAAACCGCGTCTGGGGAAAGATACTGTCGATTGTTTTTCTCTTGATGGCCGCCAATGTCTTTTTTGATGTCGTCATGCGCTATGCTTTCCACAACAGTTCGGTTGCTATGCAGGAACTGGAATGGCATCTCTTCGCCATCGGCATTCTCTTCGGGGTCTCCGTCTCCCTTCTTGACGAAGCCCATGTTCGTGTTGACTTTCTCTACGATCGTTGGTCGACACGCACCAAAGCAGTCATCAATATCATCGGCACGGTTTTCTTTCTCCTGCCTCTCGCCCTGCTCATCTTTTTCGGTTCCCTCAATTTTGTCCAGGATTCTTTCCAGATCCATGAAATTTCCGAAAACCCCGGTGGCCTGCCCTATCGCTATCTGATTAAGGGCATGATCCCCTTGTCATTTTTCTTACTGATCTTCACCGCTTTCGGCTATACCGTGCAAAACATCAATCTTTTCAGAAATTCAGGCTCTGCAAAAAGCCGCATGCAGCTACGAAGCACCATGGAGGAAAACCAATGATCGGCATAATAATGTTTGCTTCCGCCCTGCTGCTCCTCGCCATCGGCTACCCGGTCGGCTTTACCTTTGGCTCCGTCTCCATCTTCTTCGGCATTCTGGCGGCCATTGTTAATATTGCACCGGATGTCAGCATCGCCGGCATTTCCAAGGAATTCCTGCAGATGTTCTCAATGATGCCTTTTCGGATCTATTCGATTATGAACAACACCATTCTCATGGCCATTCCCCTCTTTATCTTCATGGGTATTGTTCTGCAAAAATCGCAATTGGCCGAGAAACTGCTGGAAGCGATGGGCACCATGTTCGGCAGGGTACGAGGCGGAATAGCCGTGAGCACCGTGTTGGTCGGCACCATGCTCGCCGCCTCGACAGGCGTCGTCGGTGCCTCGGTGGTAGCCATGGGGGTTATTTCCCTGCCGGTCATGTTGAAATACGGCTATTCGAAAACACTCGTAGCCGGCACCATCTGCGCCGCCGGAACCTTGGGCCAGATAATTCCACCCTCCGTTGTCCTCATTGTCCTTGGGGATATTTTCCAACTGCCGGTAGGCGATCTCTTTCAGGCTGCGATGTTTCCCGGCCTGGTGCTGGTGGCCTTCTATATTGTTTTTATATTGATATATGCCTTTCTCGATAAAAATGTCGCTCCGGCCATGCCCAAACTGGAAGGTTCCTTTGCCGGCAACCTTAAACGGGCCATGTTCGCCATAATCCCGCCGATGACCCTGATCGTCCTGGTGCTCGGTTCAATCTTCGTAGGCATCGCCACCCCCACCGAATCGGCCGCCGTCGGCAGCGTTGGGGCGGTAATCCTGGCCGCCATGTACCGAAAACTGAGTTGGCGGGTTGTAGAGGATTCGGCGCTTGAGACGGTGAAGGTTACCGCCATGGTCTTTGCCATCCTCATCGGGGCAACCGCTTTTTCCATGGTCTTTCTCTATAGTGGCGCCGATGCCATCGTCGAACATGCCCTAACCGGCCTCCCCGGACAAAAATGGACCTTTCTTGCTCTCTCGATGCTCGTCATCTTTCTTCTCGGCTTTTTTATCGATTTCTTCGAGATCTGTTATATCGTCGTCCCTGTCCTTCTACCCATCGTTCATATCATTGGCTTTGATCCGCTGTTCTTTGCCATCATGATAGCTATGAACCTGCAGACCTCGTTTCTCACCCCGCCCTTCGGCTTCTCGCTCTTTTACCTGAAAGGAGTGGCTCCACCGGAGATGCGGACGGTTGACATTTACAAAGGCGTCATCCCTTTCATTATCCTGCAGGTAATTGTCATGATAACCGTAGCTCTCTATCCGAAATTTTATGGCCTAATCAAATAACGGCGAAAACCGAGAATTGCTTCTGGAGCGGTGCTTACGGGCACGGCTCCAGAAGCAATTCCGTCGATTCCCTTCACCTACTCCTGAAATATTCCTGGACGTATCGGATGTGCGTATGCATGGCCTCATAGGCAGCCCCGGGATTTCGCTGGTCGATTGCCGCAAAGATTGCCTGATGATGGCGCAATACATCCTCGAGCGCCGCCCGATCCATGTACATATGGGTGAGATTTTTCTTGATTCCGACAAAGAGGAAATCATAAAAATTCCGCATAAGGTGGATAAGGACTGGATTTTTTGTAGAAAAGGTCACAGCCATATGAAAGGCGGTATCGGGAGTGGTGCCGATTTTATCGGTATCGGCCAGGTCGTCAGTCATCTCCTCCAGACTTTTGCGAATGGCTCGAATATCCGTATCCGTCGCCCTCTGGGCCGCCAGCATCGCCGCAGTACATTCCAACCCGAGCCTGACTTCCAGCAGATCATCAAGCGTTGCTTCATCGGTCGCCATGACCGCCGCCAGCGGGTTACCTTGCCTCGTTTCCGGAGAACTGACGAAGGTACCCTGCCCTTGTCGATGTTCGAGAAGCCCGAGGGTAACCAGCTTATTAATGGCATTGCGGACCGAAGTTCTGCTCACCACCATGGAGATCGCCAGCTCCCGTTCCGGGAGAATTTGTTGACCTGGTTTGAATTCGCCCTTGTAAATCAATTCTCGAATCTGTTCAAATACTTGATCTGAAATACGTTTTGGTTTAATAGGTTTGAGGTTCATGGATTCTCAGTATACTCTTACTCCGTTGTTTTCTTGAGGATATCTCTTACAAGCACTGCATATACGCCAAAATAGTATCCTGGTACAGATGAGTGTCTCTTGGAAAATACCCCAAGGTTATTAAAAAAACCATAACAATGCAACTGTGAAAATCTTGCGATCAGCTCATTCTTCTTTTTTCAACAATCAGTTACAAATTTATTTTGCTAAAAAAATGCTGCTTTTTTTGGTTTTTAGTAACACCAAAAGTTCATCGATTTTTTCGGATCATTGGCAAATCTGACGTACTCCATACAAAGTCCCCCCGACTTATCGGCACGCAATTTCTTTCAGATTCCCCGAATACTCGAAAGGAATCCTCTTTTTATACCTTTGCTTTTTGCCAAAAGTTATCTATCATGAAAGGTTCCACTTTAGCCGCAATCAATGCAAGAAATTCCAACCCTTCATCGAACCTACGCCAGGCAGAACAATCATGACCCATTACGTTGAACTCTACGACACTACCCTCCGTGACGGAACACAGGCAGAAAATTTCAACCTCTCCGTTGAAGACAAGGTTCGAATTACTCTGGCCCTCGATGAACTGGGCATAGATTTTATCGAGGG
>JBBQVT010000155.1:0-9159 GCA_038211245.1 Desulfobulbales bacterium
TGCCTTTGGCATCGCTGGGCCACATATCTTTGCTGAACAGATGCGGCAAATGGAGGATATAGCCCCGGTGTCCGTCAGCCTCCTTGCGCACGATCAGCCGGAGCGCGGAACCGTGCCGGCCTTGGTTCCCCCAGTTTCTTAAGGAGACAGGGTGGTTTGTCACCGGATATCCCAGCAAATGCCTGTCCGGAGGATTGCCTGTGGTTACTTCTAATTTAGAAATCTGTTTGTTGCTGTTGCCAGCGCGGAGGGAAACATAGATTTCAGCCAGATCTTTCATGCAGAATTCCCACGTGGGCTTATGAATATGTGTCTTCCAAAAAAGCATTCCTTTTTCATCTTTGCCAAGGCAGTGGGGATAATCATGGTCGAACACATTTTGAAAATGACATAAGGTGAGCTGTGGGGCGGAAGAAGTTTGATGCCATTGAAAAGCGCCCCACCCATTACGGCTGCGGCTACCAATGGTGCCAAAAGATCCTATAAGGTTCAAAGCCGATTGTACTCCGTCCACTGCCTGTTGGCTGGCTTCAATCTTTAATTGAAATTTTTCGCCGGGAGTAAAATAGCTGTGCTGTATGCCATTTTGGAAGTGGATCAGACCCATTCCTGCGAGATAGTTTAGTGGGTTGGTTTTGTGGCGTGACATTTCGCACTCCGGATGGTCGATCAGGCCGGGATTGGAAAAATTAATTTTCATGGAAATCAGTTGTGGAACGGCAACAACCTCCACCGTCACCTGACTTTTGCCGCCGGTTTTCTCATCCGGGCTGCCAAAGATGGCGTTTTCCTCTGCAAGCAAATTCGTATGATCGGCGTATTTTCCACCATTCGCTACCCGCCACCAATACCGCAGCAACCCTTTAAAGGGAGCAGCCCGCAATTCTGCCTCCTGATTGGCATTGCCTAGAAACATCGGTGTAATTATCTCGCAGTCAAGTTTCCATCTCTCCCGCTTGTAAAAGCGGGCAATATTGATTGACATAGCACTCTCCGTTAATGAGATGAATTATTGGTCGTGGTGTTTTTTCGACGTAAACTTGCCAATATCATGCAGCAGCCCGGCGAGGGCGATTTTTAGAACTGTTTCATCCATGCCTTCCTCCGTTTGTGGGAAATATCAAGGCCGCAATTTTCGGCCAGGTAGTGTGGTACCATGGTCAGGCGATTTATTCGATACATTTCATGTTATTTTTCATGGTGATATGACATGGTGGTATTTGGCTTTTGCCGGTAAAAGCTCGACACGCAAACAGGGCGAGCCGGATCCAGCAGAATGAATACCGCAAAGCCCAAGTATGTGCATCATCTGCAACGTTGCAGTCTTATCATTTATGAAAAACAGGGATCGGTTTCCAAAACCTGATACGTCGAACAGACTGAAGCCATCACTGAATTGCGTAAAATGTACCTGGAGGAGACGGATCAACTATCCGGTTTTTTGCAAAACCAGTTCCAGGGCGAGGAGTGTCCATTTTTCAAATCGGTCGTGAGCGGCAAAAATCTCTTCCGGCATCCACCAGCCGTGTGGGTGAAGGTCTTCGCTTAAGGGGCGGATGGTAAACGTTTCGGCGGGCCTCACCTGGCAGCGGTGCACCGCGCCAAGATGCACCTGCCCCACCGGGTCGGAATCGTCGTTGATCAGGCCGAGAAAGGCGGCGCCGAGGGATTCGGGGCAGATAAGTTCCTCCCGCCGTTCCCGCCGCAGCGCCTCGAAATACAGGGCTTCAGTCATCTTGCCGGTTGGGGCGTCGCTGCTGTTGATATGGCCGCCGATGCCTAAAGAAAGCCGCCCGGCCAGGCGGTTTTCTCCCACCCTTTGGCCTCGTTCATAAACGAAGAAGCGCTTCTCACGGCAAAAAAGTTGGTAGGGGATGACCTGTTTGCAGGAGGGATCGTTTTCGGCAAGGCTGCGGGGGAGATAATGCTGTGTCAGTTGCAGTAATTCAGCAAGCGATAAACAGGAAAAACTGCCTTGCGGCAGGGGAAAACGCAGGTGTGCTTCGAGGTCCGTTCGTTTTAGACAAAAAACCTGCTCGTCCGCTTTCATGTGCCCTCCGGGAAATATTCGTTGAGGATGATTTCGAAGACCTGGCGGTCGATGTCTTTCAGCAGTTGATCTTTTTCTTTTTTCGGCAGAAAGGCGGCTTTAAAACCGTTCTTGATGATGCGCAAGGTGTCCCATTTACTCAGGCCGCCCGGCGTAAGCCTTGCCGCCTGGAGGTATTCGTCGGTCAGCGTGGTGTCGGAGATGCCGCGGTTGTCGGTGTTGATGGTGACCGACAACCCTTCATCAAAGTAGTCTTTTAGAGGATAGTGGAGGCCGTTGCCATCACCGTCGTTGGTTTTGAAAGAGTTGGTCTGGCAGTTGGAGCTGGGGCACATTTCGATGGCAATGTTATAGTCCCGCACATAGGCCATCATCTTGGTATTATTGATGAGCTTCAGACCATGGCCGATGCGTTTGGCGTGTAAGGAGTAGATGGCCTGGCGGATCTTGTCGTCCCCTTCCATTTCGCCGGCGTGGATGGTGATATTCATGAAATGATCGTGCAAAGGCTGGAAGATATCCCGAAAGGTCTCGGGATCATGGTCTTCCTCCTGGCCGGCGAGATCAAAGCCGGTGATTCGTGGCCCTGAGCCGCTTCCCGGTTGGCCGAAGGCCACCGCCGCCTCGATATGGGCAATCAGTGCCTCTCGTTCTTTATGACGGGTGGCGGTGATCAGGAAATTGACTTGGATGTCGTGGTGTCGTGCCATAAACCGTTGCGCCTCATCGCGAATAAAGTTAATGACATCGGCAATGGACAACCCGTTGCTGGTGTAGTTATCCGGGGAGAATCGCACTTCGAGCAGACGGATATTCTCAGCGCGGGCTTTTTCCATCAACCACGACAAAGCAAGGCGAAGATTCTCTTCGGTCTGGAGCAGGGCCGAGCCGCCGAAATCGCCGCAGTGCATGTACCACTCCAGGTCTTTCGGCCAGGATTTGGGGGAGCTGTGCCCGTCCCGACTGATTGTTTCAAGCTGCTTGGGCGACAAGCCATCCACCAATACTGCGGTGAAGATATGGCGGGGACAATCAGGCGGGCGCAGACCTTGAAGGCTTGTCAGGCAGTGGCTTTTCCGTTGGTTTTTCGGAAGCTGGTTGCGCAGTTGTTCTGCCGATAATTTCGCCAGGGAGCAGCTCATTTTCGTTTCCAGGTATTGGCGAATCTCCTTTCTTTTGTTAAGCGGGATGCGGCAATCGTCCAACAGCGCCGCCGCCATAACCTTGAGCAGCTGGGCATCGTAGGCTCCGCCGAGGTGGCAGTGCAAATCGGCTTTCGGGAGTTTTTCCAGCCATTGCCGATCTGCTTTTTCCTGATCGGTTTCCAGGCCTATTCTATCCTCGCGTAACTTGTTGAGAATGGTGGCCGGTAAAAGGTAAAGCGACCGGAAGTTCTTGCCGAGTTCGTCCTTGATCCAGCTTTGTTGCCGGTCGGTGAGAAAACTGCGGGTCGGTGTCCAGAGGGCGTGGAAGCTTTCGGAACATTGCCTCCTTTCCATGCCTTTCGCCGCGGTTAGAGTGAGATAGCCAAGACAACCGAAGATCATCCCCGCCTCGATCAGCCGGCTGGTGATGGTCTTGCGGCCGCCCGAGGAGATGACGAGGTTATAAGCGGCCAGGCTTTCCACCCGATCATAGATCAGCTGGCGCATGATCTCGTCGTCCTCCATGCAGGCAATATCATTGCAGGGCAAGGGAACGGAATGGATCCGCAGTTCCGGATATTCCAGCGCTAGTTGCTCCTTTAAGGTTTTTTCAAAAACCTCCACCTCCGTCGTTGCGATTAGGTGCAGGTCGGTGATTTTCCATCCGGAAAAACGTTGCCGCACGGCATTCGTCTCTTCGTTGTAGCGATATTTCTGATTATCGTTAATAAAATCGACGAGCTGCAAAACCAGGTCGGTGTTTTTGCCGAGGGCGGTTATCAGTTGCAATTGCTTCATCGTTTTATTCCTTTGATTTCGATGCGTTCGCGGTCGAGGAGAATGCCGTATCTGGTGTCGGGACGGGTGCCTATTGAGGCGATTTCCAACAGCGAGGCATGGCTTAAACCAAAGGTGCCGCTGATATTACGGCGGATTTTTGATTTATAGGATTGGAAGTTTTCTCTGGTCAGGCCACCGATACCGGAATCACTCATATCGGCAAGCAGTCTGGTGCCGGGGATACGTTCATACAGGCGGGCGACTGCGTCCCCATCGATCATGCCTGCCTCGAGAAAGCAGGTGGTACAGCCTTGGCATGTCGTCGGTAACCGACAAGCACATTTGCGCTCGGCAAAAAAGGCATAAAGGGCGAGCCGGGCCGGGTGCATGTCCAGTTCCAAGCGGCCATAGATTAGCTTGCCTTCCAGCAGGTCGATTGTCAGGCCCAGCGGAGCCTCGCACACCAGGGACTGCATGAGATCGGCGGGCGGCAGGGGCCTGTCCGGGAGGGGCCGCAGGTGTTCGCGCAGCGAGACGAAGGGGATGGTAATCAGATGGATGTGCGCCGAGCTGCTTTCTTTCCAGTAGGGCAGACCCTGTCGGTCGCGAAGTTCGATCGTCACCGGTTTGCGCGGCGGAAAATAAAAGTTGCGCGAGCTTTCAAACTCCGGCGAGACGAGGACGTGGAGGAGGCGGTCCTGCTGTCGACCGTAAAGTTGGGCGGCAAGTGTCAGGCAAGAGGTCATGGTTTTGCGGCCGCCTGCGACCAGAAAAAATACCGCAGTGTCGTTATCGCCGGTGAAGCGGAAGGCATGATCGAGACAGGTGCGCATGAGGATTTCGTTGTCCTCGGGGCTGAGGATGTCATCCAGTTCCCGGCCGGAGTCCTGCTGTAGGACATGCAGATTGTCATAGGTGAAGTCGATATCGTCCGAGGCCATGCCGAAATCAGCGAGCAGGGCGGCGAAATGGCCGGTTCGCGGCGCCAGCAGTTCAGTGAGAACCTTATCCCGACCGGGGCGGGTGGTGATCAGGTGGATGGCGTGAACCTTTCGCCCTTCATGGAACAGGGCGTAGATGGTCTCGGTTATCACCTGTGGCGATAGGCCGCACACCGCCAGGAGAATGTTCTTCATCACCCAACATCAACCCCGATACGGCCAAGGCCGAAGGTGGTCTGTTTGCCCAAATGGGCTTTTTCGCAGTACCTGAGAAGTGGCAGAAATGGGGAGAGATTGTCGCCGTGATAGACTACTCGGCCGGTAATGCCGCCAAACTGCATAGCAGTTTTTTGTCTGCTGCTATAGCGCTGGATATCGGCCCAGCGGCAGTCGGCGACTTTCTGTTCGACCCGTGCCGCTTCGGCCACCAAACCGCGGTAATCGAGAGCCGGTTCGCCGTGTCCATAGGCTGCCTCAAGTGAAGAGATGCGTCGTAGGGCCGTCCGGATCAACACATGGAAAGGCAGGCCATCCTGGAGTTGGTTATTGTATTTGAGCCTGAGAGGCGTATGACAGACGACGGTTATCTCCTTGGCTTGTTGGTCGGCGACCTGGTGCAGGGCCAGTTCCGGCAGCTCTTCGGCCTTATGAAGGACAGAGTTTTCGAAAATGGTCCGGTGGTTATCCCTTGTAACCTTTTCCAAGCGATATCGACCTTGTTCCGGGGTGTTCTTGCCGAGGCCATCCTTACCCATTTCTTGTACGGCATAGATGACATGCGGCAGGTAATCGTTGGCCCGGCCAAAAAGTAGAAAATTGAAAGACAAAGTATCTCCGGGTAGATATTCCCGGCGGGGATCGTCATCTGGTTGAATGACATAGGGGTGCTGTCTGCCTTGGACGTTCGGCAGAGTTTGGCCTTCAAAAATAAAAGTGTGGCAGCAACTCGGTGCCAGCATACAGGTGGCACACTCCTGTCGGCGCAGGGCGCAGGCACACTTTTTCAAGGCTCGACCAAAGGCGCCCCGGAGCGTCGATCCTTTATATTCCGGGAGGATGGCACTGGTGGTAAAGCGCGTTATGAATTGGTAGCTGCCGATCTTCATGGCGTATTCCCCGGGCAGTTGAGCTTTTTGCAGTGGGTGAGGGCTCCGTTACACAAGGTGAGGCTTTTTAAAATCAGCTTATCCTAGCTCTTTTGGGGATTAACGACAATTTATTTCTCCTTCAGGACAGTCATGACGGTTCTTTGCACCTGACGGGACGCGTTCCTGAGATCGTGGATGTTCAGCAGTCCCGGTCTTGCGGTTTATATATTGGTAATTTTATATTGATTCTCATTGAGAAGAATTTTCATAGACAAATATACGTAACCCGAGAGAATTACAAAAACCAGTAATAACGTCAAACCAAATAATGTCTCCCCAAATTTGAACTGCCAAATGCAAAGGAACGGTAATATGCTGGTGATACCAAACACAAAACACAGAAAGACTCTTTTTTTGAGCTTGTATTGCATGTCCGCCATGCTATGAGGCCACCAACCACCGGTGCCGGTCTGTCGAACAAATTTCCGAAGGTGGCTGTTTTCATCCGGTTGCGTGCAATACATGACTGTCATCCATGTTCCAACGACCAAACCGGTCAATATAACGATTTTCAGCGGATAGTATGAGACGGCCAGTTCAGAGCAAATATAATCGATATATCCACTGAAAGAGGCATGATGTGCATAAAGCGAGTCAAATATCAGAGTATAAACCAAAGAACTGAGCATCGCTGATATTTGCGCCCAAGCATTAATCCGCCACCAAAACCAGCGAAGCAAAAACACCGGAGCGACTCCGGCACTAATTGAGAATATAAATTTTTGTAAATTTAGTATTTTATCGTTATGAAATGCGAAGGCGAGAGCTATCATCGATACCACAAACATACACGCAAAAGAGAGATACTTGTACTGCCGATCAGAGCCATGCTTGAACAAATACGTTTTAAATATATCGACGGTAAGTAAGCCTCCGCCCCAATTAACAATGCTCTCCAGCGTAGTCAGAAAGCTGAACAGAATCGCAATCAAGGCAATCGCTTTAAAACCATCAGGGAGATACTTGATAGCAATCTGCAAATAAAAAGCTTCTCTATCGATCCCAGTGTAGCTGCTAGTTTTATATTCAAATAGTCCGCAATCCCAAATTGTGCTGACAACTAAAAACATCAAGCTTGATATAAGAATCGGAATATACAATGCCTTGAAGGCAGCGAACTGGCTCTTCGCCTGAAAATGTCGTTGTGCGTTCGGGTCTGAGTTGTCGACAATGTTGATCGACCACCATTGAATAAAGACAAATATTAAAAAATCGGCGATTAGGTTGCTATTTTCAGCATTACCAGGCGACGGTATCAGACGAATCTGTTCGCTGTAATCAGCTTTCAACACTCCATAAATGTTCTGTGGTCCACCGTTGGCATTTAGAAGAAAAACGCAGATAATAATTGGTGCCACAATGCAAATAATCGCGCTTAAAAAATCCGTTCTGATTTTCTGATGGAACGAATTCTTCATCACCAGCAAAATTATTCCAATAATCAGAACATGCTCAACATTAGCAATTGCATCAACATGCAAAACATCGAGGAACTTTTTCAGCGCGAGAATTATGAATGCACCAAGAAACGGAATCACAAAAGCGGCGAGGAAAATCGCTCTGAAAATATGCAGCGATATTCCGGATTTCCCAGAGTATCGCAATCGAATCAATTCATTATCAGTCTTGAAATTTAATCTCGACCACATCCCGGCATAGAGGATGGCTGGCACACCTGCAAGCCAGAATCGGCTTTTTAGCAGCCATAAGCCGGAATATCCATTATCGAGAATAAGTCCCATGCTCATCATATCCGTCATAGGACTATACTCGATCATGAGGAGAGAAGCCGAAAGAAGCAACCAACTCGGTTTCTTCTCTTCGCCAAACATCTGATTAAAACGCTTTGCCCGATAAAGTATCGACAAAGCAATGAGGAGCACGAAATATCCGAAAATTACGAAATAGTCAGTCGATGACAGTCGAATCATACGATTAGTTCAGATATCGACTAATAGTGTTCTCGGTCACACCCATCAGTTTTGCCAATTCCTTTTGCGTTGCTTTCTGCGGTATTTCTGACAGTTCATTCTCCTTCTC
This sequence comes from Desulfobulbales bacterium, assembly GCA_038211245.1. Classification (GTDB taxonomy): domain Bacteria; phylum Desulfobacterota; class Desulfobulbia; order Desulfobulbales; family Desulfocapsaceae; genus Desulforhopalus_A. Next base: position 8,105 of record JBBQVT010000155.1, read on the forward strand.
AACAATTCGGCTGTACACCTCAAACAAGTGTCTAACATATGTTCGCTTCAAATGATGAAACGGTTTCTTAGCCAACAGCGTTTTCATCTCACTCCGAGTTGACGGCTCCTCGAAATAGACGGTAAGCGCTTCGTTATGAGAACAGGCAGAACTGTTCCGAGTCCCAATCATTTCTTCAGGCGTCACACTGCCACCGAGCCTTTTAAGCTCATCCTCGCCAAAAACCAGCCATCTCCGCAGAAAATTATATAATTCGCGGCTATTAGATTCTTTCCAATCTTGCTTCGATATTCGATCTGCATTTTGCGGCAAAGAAAGCTGTTCCTGGTATGCTTTAATGTCTCGTGGAGTAAGCTTATACACCCGGCCCTCACGATAAACACTCGTCCAAACCAACCCTTCTAGAAGTATATAGGCGATTTTAGATATCGTTCCTGGACAGTTTTTTTCCATTTCCCGAAGCGGTAATAGAAATACATCAAGCTGACCTATTCGATTCCTGAGGTCCGGCCGAACTCTGTCAACAATTTCCAGCCGCTCAGGTTGTCCCGCAGCGATAATGCGAACATCTGTATATTGATTTTGCAATCCACCCAACGGGCGGTACTCGCCGCTTTCAAGAAAACGCAACAATTTAGATTGAATTCGAGCTCCCATGTCCGGTAATTCATCGAGAAAGACGGGACCTCCATTCGCCGCACCCAAGAGACCGGGCGAATCCCTCATATGCAAGAGTGTGTGAGCCTTTGACATAGCCAAACAGTTCACTTTCGAGAAGTTCTTCAGGTAATCCGGCGCAGTCAAGGGTAATATACGGCTGGTCGTGTCGCGAACTCAATTCATGTATAGCCCAAGCAACAATTTCCTTGCCACTGCCGGATTCTCCTCTGATGAGAACATTAAAATCGGTGACAGCAATCTTATTGATACTCAGCCGCAATTCGTCGATCGGGTTTGAGTTTTCCGCCTGTTCGCAAGAATAACTCCCACCGGCCATGTCCGGCTCTCCCATCTGAAAATATCTCACTGCCCGCTGACGCTCATTTTCAATCGAC
>JBBQVT010000156.1:0-9013 GCA_038211245.1 Desulfobulbales bacterium
TGTTGAGGATGGAACGGGACGGCCATTTAACCCTTCCTCCACCAAAGACAAAACACACCAAGCCCTACAAAAGACTCCGCACCCTGTGGGCCATGGAGCAGGCCGAGATCACCAAAAAAGCCGGAGAGTTCGAGCTGGTTCTGGAGGTGGTGACCAGCCGGACCGGTGCGCTCTGGAATGAGTTCATCGACCGTTATCATTACCTCGGTTACAAAACCCTACCGGGTGCCCAGTTGCGGTATTATGTCAAAGCAGACGGGCAGATTCTGGCCCTTCTCGGTTTCGGAGCGGCCGCCTGGAAAACGGCACCCCGCGACAACTATATCGGCTGGGACAAACCAACAAGAAGAAAGAACCTGCATCTGATTGTCAACAACGCCAGATTCCTGATCCTGCCCTGGGTCCATTCGAAGAACCTGGGGTCACGGATATTATCGCTGGCAAGCAAACGGCTTCCTGCCGATTGGCAGGAACGGTATAACTATTGCCCGGTATTGCTTGAGACCTTTGTCGAAAAGCAACGTTTTCGGGGAACCTGCTACAAAGCGGCCAATTGGGCCTGTATCGGCGATACCCGCGGCAGGGGTAAATTGGGCAACAGGGACGGTGAGGTGCCGATTAAAAGTGTCTGGCTTTATCCCCTCTGCAAAGATTTTCGCAACCGGTTGTCCGGAGCCGGGCAATGAAGGTGAAAAGAATAGAAATCAGCACCGAGAAGGCGCACGAGCTTCTTGAGCGGGCAAAGAAAGCTCTGGCCGAAGATGATTACCAGATCATCAAAGGCCTGATCGACACCCACCTGCTTCTTCTTGAGGAACTGAGCCGAAAAAACACCTCAATCAAAAAAATGCGGAAGATGATTTTCGGCGACAAGACGGAAAAGACCGGTACTCTCCGGCCCAAAAAAACCACAGAGCAAAAAGAAAAGAAGACCAAGGGTCATGGCAAAAACCGCGCCGCCGACTATGCCGGAGAACATGTAGCGGTCAACCATCAAACTCTTACGCATTGCGGCCCCTGTCCGGCCTGTGTAGAGGGGAGACTCTATCGGCTAAGTGTTCCGGGAGTGATTGTTCGCATCACCGGCGCCGCACCGCTCGCGGCAACAATCTACGAGCTGGAAAAGCTGCGCTGCAACATCTGCGGCAAGGTATTCACCGCCGATTTACCGGCCCAGGCCGGATCGCAAAAATACGACGAGACAGCCGCCGCAATACTTGCCCTTCTGCACTATGGCAGCGGTTTAGCCTTGAATCGTATCGCCAAGCTCCAGACCGCAACGGGAACACCTCTTGCCGCCTCGACCGGGTGGGAGGTCATCGAGAAGATGGCCGACCGGATTCATCCCGCCTACACCGAACTCATCAAGCAGGCAGCCCAAGGAGACATCATCCATAACGATGACACCACCATGAAGATCCAGGACGTGATAAAAGAAAACCGGGATGCTCCAACGAAATCATCGCGAACGGGAACCTTCACCACCGGCATTCTTTCCATCCTCGGTGATCGAAAGATTGCCCTTTTCTTCACCGGCCGTCAACACGCCGGTGAAAATATCGGCAAGGTATTGGCCTATCGGCAAAACGGCCTCGCACCGCCAATCCAGATGTGCGATGCTCTTTCGCGAAATGTCTCCGAAAAGTTCCTGACTATACTGGCCAAATGTCTCACCCATGGCCGGAGAAAATTTGTCGACATTGCCGAAAGCTTCCCCGATGATTGCCTGTATGTCATCGAGACACTGGGCAAAGTGTATCATCATGACGCGATCGCCGTGGAGCAAGGTATGACGCCGGCACAGAGTTTACATTTTCACCAGACCGACAGCGGTCCGTTAATGGACGATCTGCATGGTTGGCTGGGCGAGCAGATCGATGACAAAAAGGTCGAACCAAACTCCGGTTTGGGTCAGGCGATCAACTATACGCGCAACCATTGGCAGGAACTAACCCTCTTTCTCAGAGTCGAAAAGGCTCCGCTAGACAATAATATCTGCGAAAGAGCTCTCAAAATGGCTATTCTGCATCGGAAAAACTCACTCTTTTATAAAACAGAGCACGGCGCCTATATCGGTGACCTCTTCATGAGTATCATCCACACCTGTGCTCTCGCAAAGATCAATCCCTTCGACTACCTGACGGCTCTGCAGAAAAACACCTCAGCTCTCTTTGCCAATCCGTCCGGTTGGCTACCCTGGAATTATAAGGAAAACTTCACATCGCCCACTTGTTGAACAAGGTTCAGAACCTACTCCCCTACCGGACTTTACCAGTTATTGTACTGCCAGAATAGGCAGGCTTGCCGAAGGGACACATTCAGCGCCCGTGTTCCGCAGCAATAGGGTTGGTTAACTCCTCTCGTTGGGCCCCCTATTATCGCCGACCTTGTTGTTGTTGTTATTGTTGTAGTTATTGACAACAGATTTTGGTGTTGTTATTATTTCCAACATGAAAACTGTTGAACTCATTTGCACACGCATCGTCTACTCCGAATTGGCATTTGCAGAGTTGGTATTGTGGCGCCTTCCAAAGCCACTTGATGGGTCATTACACGAGTTCAAGTACAGGCTTGCGTATGTCGTGCGTGGCGAATGTGTTTTGCGCTACGACAATGAGGTTGGGAAGGGCGATCACCGGCATTTCGGTGGGAAAGAGCGTACCTATGTGTTTACGACACCGGCGAAATTGGTCGCCGACTTTCAGAATGATATCGTAAGGTGGAACAATGAAAACCGTGACTCTTGATGTACGAACGCCTGCCGATTCGATGGCAGACTTTACTCAAGCTTGGAAGACAGGCAAACCCCAAAAGTCCGCCCGCATTAGCTTTGCAACACCGGAACTGCTTTGGCAAGTGTTATCAGCAAAACGCTGGGATTTGCTTAAAGTTCTTTGCGGAGCCGGTCCTGTATCAATCCGCGAAGCTGCGCGGCGTGTTGGGCGTGATGTTAAGGCTGTTCACGGCGATATTACTGCTCTGCTCAATGCTGGAATTCTTGATCATACCGACAACGGGCGCATCGTTTTTCCATTCGAAGCTGTGAAAGTCGAATTCCTGTTGCATGCAGCATAACGTGGCTACGTGCCAAGGAAAGAGAAATAAAGGGACAGAAGAGAAATATAGGGACAGTATATGGATTCAAACGTTAAAATAACCATACAAGCTGGTAATTTAAACGTTCGCACGGTAAAAAACCCGTTGACAATGTTAACGCGCATGTTAACATATAATTATCAGAGAGATACTCTTTTACGAAACAAAAACAGGCAAATCCCCAGTAATTGACTTTTTGGAAGCGTTGTCTCCCAAAGAAGCTCAGAAGACTGCTTGGGTTCTCAACTTGATAGAAGAATTGCCAATTCTGCCTTCAAAGTATTTCAAGAAGTTGGTCAACACAAACGATATCTGGGAAGTAAGGGTTGAAAGTGGTAACAACACTTTTCGTATATTTGGTTTCTTTGATGGTGAAAACCTCATTGTGCTGAATCATGCTTTTTAGAAAAAAACCCATAAGACACCGCAACAAGCTATAAAATTAGCAGAGAAGCGTAAGAAAGAATACTTAAAGAGAGGAAATGTAAAATGAAGAACTTGAAAACATATATTTCCGAACGAAAAGCTCGTGATCCTAAGTTTGCTGATGGGTTTGATACAGGATATCAAGAATTTAAAATTGGTGTAATGCTCAAATTTGCAAGAGAAGAAGCTGGTCTTACCCAAGAGCAACTTGCAAAGAAACTCAATACCAAAAAAACGGCAATCTCACGCATTGAGAACCACTCTGAAGATATAAAATTGTCTACATTAGAAAAGTTTGCTCAAGCCTTAGGCAAAAAATTAACAATTAACGTAACATAAATTCAGCGGATCGTGAAATGATACTGGGGTCAGGTCTTGAATCATGACTACCTGATATTTCAAGACCTGACGCTCTTGTTTGTGTTGATACTGCTCATTTACAATGAAACTTTCTTTTTGCAAATCAACCCTAAGTGTCTTGTATTCAAAAGCAATCAAGCAACTCGCCAACAACTATTCGAACAATGACCGCAGATTAGATAAGGAATATGAACTTGACATCCAGGCAGCTCAATTTGTTTAGCGAGTCGGTTTATACTCATTCGCCTAAAGTCGCTGCGGCAATTGAGAAATTATCTGCAACAGCAGGAGCCGAATCTCGTGGGGCAATTTTTACACGCATCGAGGTAGTCGATTTTATTTTCGATCTAGCTGGCTACAATGAGGAGCAACCGCTCCATGAAAAGCGAATTTTGGAACCTTCCTTCGGCGGTGGTGACTTTCTGTTACCTGTCATCAGTCGACTGCTGACGGCATGGAAATCATCGCAACACACAAAAACTGTTGTGGAAGAGTTAGGCGGCGCCATTCGCGCTGTTGAACTGCATCGCCATACTTTTTCTTCCACCCGATTAGCCGTGATCGAGCGACTCAAACAAGAAAACATAGGTGAGCAATTCGCAGTAGCACTTGCTGACCGGTGGCTTATACAGGGAGATTTCCTTCTATCATCTCTTGAAGGGGAATTCGATTTTGTTGTAGGGAACCCTCCCTATGTTCGCCAAGAGCAGATTCCAGCACCTTTGCTGGCCGCGTACCGTCACCGCTACCAGACTAAGATCAGTTTAACATGAAAATCTATGTCGACATGGTGGATACCCTGGCGTTTCACTCCGACGTGAGTGCCTACCCCGCCATCACTATTATTAGCCGGGAAACTCCTGGTGCCACCAGCATTGCCCATCGCCCTGCCATTGATCGCACCACGCTGGCGATTTTGTCTGCCACGCTAACAGCTCGGAATCTTACGAAAGAGATTGGGTCGGTGCGAGAACTAGCCCGAGTTACTCATGGGCCGGAACCGTGGTTACTCGAATCTTCGGATCAAATGGCACTGATTCGTCGCCTTGAGAAGCAATTCCCAAGCTTGGAAAAGGTGGGTTGCAAGGTGGGTATCGGCGTAGCAACCGGCTTGGACAATGCCTATATAGGCGATTTTGATGCACTCGACGTGGAGACTGATCGTAAACTGCCGCTGGTTACAACAAAAGACATAGTATCCGGCGAGGTGCAATGGCGCGGTCAAGGCGTCATCAATCCGTTTGCCGAGGCTGGTGGTCTTGTCGACCTGCGGAATTATCCACGCCTCAGTCGCTATTTGGAAACGCGACGGGAGAGTATCTCTGCCCGTCACTGCGCCCGGAAAACCCCTGCCAACTGGTATCGCACGATCGACCGTATCACCCCGAAACTGGCATCAAGGCCGAAGCTTCTGATTCCCGACATCAAGGGAGAAGCCCATATTGTCTTTGAGTCCGGAAAGTTGTACCCGCACCACAACGAGTCCGGAAAGTTGTACCCGCACCACAACCTTTACTATGTCACATCCGACGATTGGGACTTGCGGGCATTGCAAGCGGTAATGCTTTCAGCCATCACACGCCTCTTCATTGCGACCTACTCGACCAGAATGCGCGGCGGATTCCTCCGGTTTCAGGCCCAGTACTTGCGTCGCATCCGCATTCCACATTGGGCTGATGTCTCCCTAAGTTTGCGGTCAGAGCTGGTAGAAGCTGCAATACAGCGGGACATCCAAGCCTGCAATCAAGCAGTATTTAAACTGTTTGGACTTTCCAATGAAGAAAAATCCTCCCTTGGAGGCAATTGAGATTAAATGGCCCTTGATCTTGTCGATTACCAACAAAAAGCCCATGAGGCGGTAAAGGCCTTCTGGGGAAACCGTGCGGCAGCGAGACAAAAACAGATTGAATCCGGCAAGGCTCACCAAGGCGAGCGTGCCGGCGTTACAGCAGGCATGAACATGGATGGATTCTTGGCTTTGGTGCTCGACATCGTACGGGCTAATGGGCTCGCCGATGCCGAACTGCATCAGAAGCGCGCGCTGCTGACCCCGCCCGGCTACTTCAGGCCGACAAAACTCTGGGATCTTCTTGTCATATACAAGGGCGAGTTAATCGTTGCTATCGAGCTGAAAAGTCAAGCGGGCTCGTTCGGTAACAATTTCAATAATCGAACTGAAGAAGCCATTGACACCGCCCATGATTTCTCGACAGCCTACCGTGAAGAGGCATTCGGCAAACAACCTCACCCTTTGATTGGCTGGTTGATGATGGTTGAGGATACCCCGAAATCCAGATGCCCTGTAAAGGATGTGTCGCCGCATTTTCCCGTTCTCAAGGAGTTTAAGGGGGCTTAGTACCTCGTCCGGTATGACTTGCTCTGTCAAAAATTGGTAAAGGAACAGCTTTACATCACTGCCGCGCTCATAACGTCGCCGCGTAGTGCTTCCGAGAATGGGGAATTTTCGCAGATGTCTGAGATGACAGGACTGAGAACATTTGTTGCGGCTCTGGCTGGTCACGTTGCCGCAGAGGCTGCCAGATGTAGGTAGGAATTTGCATTTTAGCAAAAATGCCGGGCCAAGAGTTCAAGGAAACAAGTGACAGATCCACACCTCCCATTCACAACCATCGGATTACAATGACAACCAATAGCAATAAAGCATGGAAACCACTGGCGAATTTGGACAAAGATTGTTTTGGCTGTGGTTCCGAGAACCATTCCGGCCTGCATATGACCTTTGAGACCAACGGTGCGCAAATTCGCACGAAAATTACTGTCCCGCCACAATTTCGCGGATGGAGCAAATTAGTGCACGGCGGGGTGATCTCAACCATCCTCGACGAGACAATGAGCTGGACGGCCATCTATCTCACGAAAAGATTCATATTGACCAAGCAGATGACCATCCAATTCCATCGGCCGGTGTATGTCGGGTCGTCCCTCTGTGGTATCGGCTATATCAAAGAAAAAACCGGAGAACGCAAGGCCTGGGTCAAGGGTGAGCTTTTCGATGACCAGGGCAAACTCTGCGCATCTTCGGAAGGGGAATTCGTGCTCTATTCAAAAGACCAATTTGCAAGACTTGCGATCATTCCCGCTGAAGACTTGCAAGCAATGGCGGCAAGCTTCGAAGATGCATGAGAAAAGAACAGGACATTTTTCTTAAAACGAGCATACAAACCACATGCAAGAGGCAAAAACCTCCCTCGACAAAATCCTCACTGAACCGTTTCTGTCGTTTACAGGGCAGGTATGTCCCGTTATTATTGATTTCCTGCTCCGGTACCGGCATATTCGTAAATGCCGAGGAAGAGTCCGGCGAGAATACCGACCGCAAAAAACAGCCGCAGTCGTCGATCCCAGGGAATCTTCTCCCCCTCCGCCATAGACTGGAGCAGGGCGATGATGACGTAGGCGATTCCGGCAATATAAGGTGCATACTGCACAATCTGCCACAGCGTCGCGGTAAGTGTTGCCATAAAATCGGCTCCCAGGCGCAGGTTGAAGAGCAGGTACAGTGCGGCCGAAAGATATAATGAAACTTTTCCTTGAAGACTTGCCATATGAACTCACTTAATACTCTGTATTTTCCGACAACGGCTATCCACTCGCCACGCCTCTATCCGATTTTCCTGTTGTTTCAAAATATCCATCTTCTTTCCCCGGTGGAAGACGGCAAAGAATGCCCGGATAATTTCATTAAATCGGGGTTCTGTCAAGTACATACTCCCTGCCCGCTTGGCGAGGAGCGAAATCGCTTCCTGCGCTTGGTCGCCGACATCAAATCCGGCACAGACGATTACGCAGCCCAGCTGAGTTCCCTGACCTTGGCTGCCATGACCGGAGTTCCCAACCAGGCGGAAGAGTCGGAAAGATCGATCGTCCGCTCTCTGCATGGTACTCAAGAACTTCCGCCCCAGGCACGCAAGCGGGAGGAATTGGAAAAACTCTGGCAAGCACGACTGGTTCTGGCGATAGGCGAGCTCCTCGATCAAGAGGAAGAGGAGATCTCGCTGAACCTGGCTGAACTTGAGGATGAGGAAAAGGTGCTTTTCAAAGAACTCCAGGGAGACGACGGCAAGGAGGAAGAAGAAGATAACCCTTTTGCCGAACTTACCCGCTTGGAAGGCTCACTCCGCGTAAACTCTGCCGGCAATATTAAAAAAAGATTTAAGGCCTGGAGAACCCTTTTTCTGGCTGGGGAGATGGAGGAATGCCAAATTTTTCTTGCCAATGGCATGGACAGCGGCGACATCCTGCTGGAAATGTATCTACAGAAGACCGGACAGCAGGCGCCGCTAGTTGCAAGCCTCGAACTGCCGGCCTTGGTTGGTTGGAATAATGACGACGCGAGTACTGCAGTGCGTCAATTTACCACAAAAAACTCACCCACCCTCACCGGTATAGGGGAGACATTTGCGGCTTTGATCAACCAGACGGTAATGCCGGGACATCAGGTCGAACCTGCCCTTGCCTGGGAAAAACTGCTTTCTGCCGATTTTCCGGCGGAGCAGTTCGGCAGGATTCCAATCAACTTCTATCTCCTTCGAGGTCTTCCCTGTTCAACACTGATTGGGAAAACCTCGAATGCCCAAAGCTCGGGGAACAGCGGCCTGCTGGCAGTCATCGGATAATTCGCCGCCAGCAGTTTGCCCCGCCTCCGGCTATTTACAGCAGGTATAAGGATTTATAGTCAAAACCGGGCAGGAGGCCGATCGCACCACCTTGTCGGCGACGCTGCCGAACATGATCTTCTCCAAACCCTTATATCCGTGGGTGCCCATAATGATAAGATCGGCCTTGATTTCAGCACTGTATTCAACGATCTTCTCAGGGACATCACCCATGAAAACCTTGTAGCTCAGTTCCTTTACGCCGGCTGTTTTACAGTATTCAACCATTTCCCCGCAGAACGAGGCCATTTTTACCTCTGCACTCTCGACCAGTTCGCCTTCAAGCGAGGGCAGAGACATCTGCGGCACAAAAAAGCCGGAATAGTCATCAAAATTTTGTACAACAAACACCAGATACATTGAGGCCTCGAATTTGCCGGCATTATATGCCGCTGACTCGGCTATCAACCTGGAATTATCGGAAAAATCGACCGGTGTTACGACATTTTTTATCT
>JBBQVT010000157.1:0-8972 GCA_038211245.1 Desulfobulbales bacterium
TAGCTTATTTATTACTATAAATGTTTATTTTGACAAAGTAATGTTGTGTATATATTGTTCGTTGAGGAGGAAGGGGATATGGCTCTGACAATGCGTCATAAAGACCTGGTCGCCCGGGCCGGGATCGAAATTTCCGAAGCAAGATTGAGGGGAAAACAATCGGTGCGAACCACCTTCCGTCTGCCGGTCCATCTCATTGAAGTGTTGGGAATTATTGCCTGTCAGTTTGGGGTGAAGCAGAAATCTCTCTTTGATCAGATGATTGAGGATGAAGCAGCTCTAGATGAAATAGCTGAACGGCTTTCCAGCTATACTCCTGAAAATATCGAACGTCGTTCGAAGACCTACGTGCTCAGCAAGCAATCCTTGCTGGCTTTTGAGAGGATAGCAACTGAACGGCAGATTTCTCGCGACATTTTGGTGGAGATCTCCATTCGGAGGCTTCTCCCATTGCTTTTTGCCGAGCGAGAAAGACACTCCAAGCGGGAGCAGATCCTTGGCGATATGCAACAGTATCTGCGGCAGGGACACGAACTGCTGGCGAAGACGGTGCGTCTTCTCGGCAAGGATGATCCGGTGTCTGAGATGGTCAACAGGATGGTACGTCTGGGCGAAGAAAAGGTTATGTCTTTGACCGACATTGTGGCCAAGGGAAAAACTTTGGATAAGGTCGGAATTGAGAGATTTTCGGGTGGCGTAATAAACGGAGGATGAGTATGAAAGCACAAAATTATTATGAAATTCTCGGGGTTTCCAAAGATGCCTCGGATGACCAGATTCAGCGCGCTTATCGTAAACTCGCCCGTAAATACCATCCCGATGTGAGTAAGGATAAGGATGCCGACAAGAAGTTCAAAGAGCTTAGCGAGGCTCGTGAAGTTTTAAAAGATCCTGAGAAGAGAAAACTCTACGACACCTACGGTGCTGACTGGCAGCAGGAGAAAGAGAGACCGCGTTCGCAACACCGCTACGATGGTCAGGCAGCAACGGGAAGCGGCGGATATTCCCGGTCGTTTCACTTTACGGGCAATGATTTTGGTGAGTCGGCGGACTTCGATGATATTCTTGAAAATCTCTTTAGACAAGATGGCGGCGATCAAAGCGGCTATGGAAGGCATACTTACGATTCTCCCGGCAATACTACCGAAGCGGAAATCACCGTAGCCCTCAGTGAGGTCTTCCACGGCGCCGGCAGAACTCTGACCTTGCAGTCGTATGAGCTTGGTCCCGATGGTAAGATGCAACCGGTTACCAGGACCTTGCAGGTAAAGATCCCGAAAGGTATTACCGACGGGGCAGTCATCAGGCTAGCCGGGCAGGGGGAACGGGGCGGTGGGCGCGGCAAGGCCGGAGATCTCCTGCTGCGCATCCGCATTACCGCCGACAATCGTTTTAAGGCGGACGGCCATGATCTGTATACGGTTGTCGCCGTGTCACCCTGGGAGGCGTTACTGGGCGGCGGAATTTCGATAGAGACCATGGATGGGACCGTCACCCTGTCGGTTCCGCGGGGCTCCCAGAATGGCCGCAAGCTGCGTCTGCGCGGCAAGGGTTTGCCAAAGCGCAACGGTTCGGCCGGGGACATAATTGTAGAGCTGGATTTGCAAATCCCGGACCACATAACCGGCGAAGAGGAGCGCCTCTTTTTGGAAATGGCGAAAATTTCCAAATTTAATCCCCGCGCTAAAAAGACGCAACGGGCAGGAAGCCGGGCGAATGGTTGAAGTTGTTGGGATTGTATCTGTTTTAAAGGTAAAGGTTTGTTTTGTGATAATAGGTGTGGTGTGCAACAATTGCCTTGTTCAACCAAAGGGAGGTGGAATGGATACACAAACAGTTCGGCAATTCAGAAAGAATCTACGGCGACTTGAGCAGTTGATGGTAGCACAACTCAGGGAGGATATCTGCTGCCATGGAGTAACCGTTGCCCAGTGTTATTGCCTCTTGGCGGTAGAGCAGCTTGACCGGCAGTCACAGAATGAGCTGGCGGAGCAGCTCTGCCTTGACAAGAGCTCGCTGAGTCGCACGGTGGAAGGGCTGGTGCAAATCGGTCTGCTGGAGCGGGCAATAGACGAAAGAGACCATCGGGTGTACCGCATCCTCTTGACAGAGCAGGGGGGAAAGACCTGTTCCGCTATCAATGCAGCCAACGACGCGTTGTACGGTCGGGTGCTTGACCGCTTGCCCATGGCAGCTGAAACCGTAGTTGGTGCCTTTGCGGCGATTGTCCAGACGATGATGGAGGTCCGGGACGAAAATGGACCTAGGCGTTGATCATCTCAGCGGTCACCATCCGGTCGATAAAATCGAGGACGAACTGGCGCTGGACCTCAGTGGTATGGGCGATACAACTGCAATGCAGATTGAAGCGGCTGCGCACCAGCAGTTCAAATTTAACGGCGCTGTCGGTGACTTCCACCGCCAGATAAAAGGGTCCGTGCTCTTCGTGTCCCTGCTGGGCGACAGAGAGCAGGTCCGGCGGCAGCTCTATCCAGTAAATGCCGATCATCGGACCCTGTTTGATGGTTCTTTTCAGGTAGGAGTCGATATTGTCACGCTCCATCGGACTCAGCTCATCAATGACAAATTGGCGCATGGTGGTTCCTGTTATAAATAATCGGTAGCGATTGCCGAAAGCGGGCTGCGCTCACTTTTACTGAGGGTGACGTGGCCGTACAGCGGTTGGCCCTTTAATCTTTCGACGGCATAGGCCAGGCCGTTGGACGAAGCATCGAGGTAGGGGTTGTCGATTTGGTTCGGGTCGCCGGTGAGGACCATTTTGGTGTTTTCGCCGGCCCGGGACACAATGGTTTTGACTTCATGGGGCGTCAGATTTTGGGCCTCGTCGATGATGACGAATTGATCGGGAATAGAGCGTCCACGGATGTAGGTGAGGGCCTCCAGTTCAAGCTGCTGCGTTTTTAACAACTTGTCGATCTTGCTTTGCACCGTACCGTCTTCCATCTTATGGCCAATCCGCATAAGGTAGCTGAGATTGTCGAAGATCGGCTGCATCCAGATGCTCAATTTTTCGTCCTTGGTACCCGGCAGGTAGCCAAGATCGCGGCCCATGGGGATGATCGGCCGCGACACCAGAAGCTTATCGAAAGTCTCCTTGCGCAACACGCAGTGCAGACCGGCGGCGAGAGCAAGCAAAGTCTTGCCGGTGCCGGCTTTGCCGATCAAAGTAATCATATTGATCTTCGGGTCGAGGAGGAGCTCCAAGGCCATCCGCTGCTCCTTGGAACGGGCGTGAAGATCCCAGGCGCAGTCGAAGGCGGGATCCAGATGGATGAGGCTGTCGCGGCCGGTGGCCTTGGCAAAACCGCTGTGTTTCGGGTTGGTTTGGTCTTTCAGGATGACGAATTCGTTGGTGTAAAAGTCGGCCCCGGCAAGGGTTGCACCCTTATCTTTATGAAAGGAATCAACGACCTCTCCGGCCACTGTGAGTTCCCGCCAACCACTGTAGAGGCTATCGAAATCGCATTTCTGCTGCTCAAAATCCATGACCTCGATGCCCAGGGCATCAGCTTTCAACCGGGCGTTGATATCTTTTGAGACGAAAATCACCTTTTTCTTTTCCGCGACCAGGTTGGCGGCGACGGCAAGAATCCGGTGGTCCGGCACGGACATGTTGAGAAAGGTGCCGGGGATGGATTTTTCATCGAGAGAAATTTTCAACATTCCACCGTTGTCGAGGGCGACGCCGTCTCTTAAGGTTCCTTTGGAACGGAGGCGATCGAGATGGCGGATGACCTGTCGGGCGCTGCGGCCGAGTTCGTCGTTGACCCGCTTAAAATTGTCGAGCTCTTCAATGACGGTCATCGGCAGCACTATACAGTTGTCGCCAAAGGAATTGATTGCTTCCGGGTTATGGAGCAAGACATTGGTATCAAGAACAAAATATTTCGGTGGTTTCATATGTCGAGCCAGGTTGTATCGCTGTTAAGGTTTTCACAGCCGTCGGGGCGAACAACGACCATGTTTTCGAGGCGGATGCCGCCCCAGCCGGGGATATAGATGCCCGGTTCGACGGTGATGACCATGCCGGACTTGAGTTTTTTCCGGTTACGCGAAGAAACCCGAGGCTCTTCGTGGACTGCAAGACCAACTCCGTGGCCGAGGGAGTGGCCGAAATACCCGCCGTAGCCGGCACTGGCAATGACATTGCGGGCGGCGTGGTCGACATCGCAGGCTCTGACACCGTCCTTGACTGCGGCCATGCCGGCCAGCTGGGCGCGGCGCACCAGACGGTGCAGTTCGAGATACCGGTCACTTGGCGTGCCGGGTACGAAATTGCGGGTCATATCGGAACAGTAGCCGTCGAGGACCAGACCCATATCGATGGTAAGTGATCCATCAAGTTGCAGCTCTGTGCGGCCGGGGACCGCGTGGGGCAGGGCGCCGTTTTCGCCGCTTGCAACGATGGTGGAAAAGCTCGGACATTCGGCGCCGCCCCGGCGCATTGCCGACTCTATGGCCAGTGCTACATCAATCTCCGATCGGCAAGTGGCAAGCGAGGAGTAAATTTCGGTGAACACCTGTTCGTTTAAACGTACGGTATTGCGGATGAGGTTTATCTCATCCGCATCCTTAATGATGCGCTGGTCTTCGATCAGGTTGGTCACGGGGACGCTGCGGATGCCCTTTTTTTGCAAGGCTGCCGTCATCTTTTCGGCACCGGAATGCAGGGTATAATGGCTTTCAAAGGCGAGGGATTTCAGCCCGAGCTTGGGCAGCAACTTGCCGAGAAGGTTGATGATGCCCTTGTCATAGAGCAGCACCTCGGCCCAGGGGACATCTCGCTCCGCCTGGATTTTATAGCGAAAGTCGGTAAGCAGCAGCAGCCCCCCCCTGGCCGGAACCAGGAGCAGGCCGGAGGTCTCGGCGATACCATGATCGCCCCCTTGATAACCGCTCAGATAGCGGCGATTTTCCGGGCTACTGACGAGCAGGCAGTCAAGTTTTTTGCGTCGCAATCGGGCCTGGAGCCCGACAATGCGTCTCTGGTAATCCATGGTCACTGACCTCGGGATGCGGCAAAGAGCGGGATCGCCATGGCATCAGCGGGTGGCAGGGGAGAGCAGCTGGAGAATCATCGCCTTACGCTGGTCCATGGCATCGTTGTACTGGTTGTTCAGGCCGGTCAGCATACGCGACAGCTCTTCCCGGTACTGCGGGTGCATGGCCGGGCTGGTGGTGACTTTGCCGGCCTGGCCCCTGGCGGCGCCTTGTTGTTCCAGCTGGGCCTTGATGGCATCTTCCAGTTGTTGGGTCATCTGCTCCTTGTGCTGCCCGTATTGCTTGAGTATCTGATCCAGTTCCCGGCAGATGGTGGTCACTTCACTTTTTTTGCCGGCCAGTGCGAGAACAGCTTGCAGGGCAAGTTCACCGGAGGCTTGCAGCTCTTTAGTGCGGGGCAGGGTGATATTGCGGAGCAGAGTCTGTGCCATGCCCTTGCCAACTTCCCCCTGTTCGGCCTGTGGTTGTGCCGCCAGTTCCCGTTTGAGATCGATCTCTTTGCCGTTGATATAATCGGCGGCCAGACGCATGCCTTTTTTGACGAGCGTTTCATCGTTGGTAGTCGGAGCTGCCGCCGCGGCCATCCTGGCGGCGCGTTCCAATACCATGTCCATCGTGCTTTTAATTTCTGCCATTGTAACTATCCTTGGTTAAAAAAAGACCTGTGTAACCACAGGTGAAAACCCTCTAGTGCTGATGGGGGGCGGGTTGTTCCCTGAGAATCAGGAGAATGTACAACAGACCTTGGGCGATGGCAAAGAAAAACCTGGGATATCTTCTAACTGCGCTGCATTCGTGCGGCAAAGAAGCCGTCAATGGTGGCGTCGGGATGGGGGGCGAAGCAACGGTCGACGATGAAACGGTGCGCTGCCTCCGGCAGGTGCACGGTGCAGTCGGTCAGGTGCAAGGTCGAATGCTCAGCGAGATGGGCCTTGATCACAGCCTGATTTTCCTCAGGTTCGAGAGAACAGGTGGCATAGACCAGGACGCCGTCGGGGGCAAGGAGTGTGGTGCTGTGTTGAAGGATATTCAATTGCTCCTGCCGATAGCGGAGCAGATCCTCCGGACGGCGGTTCCAGCGGATGTCGGGATGTCGGCCGGTTACCCCGGTGCCGGAACAGGGCGCGTCGATGAGGATACCGTCGAAGGCCGGCAGGTCACCAAGGATAAAATGTTGGAGAGTGCTCTCATGGATAACAGGCGCTAGGGGCATAGCCAACCTGTTGATATTTTCCTGGAGTTTTTGCAGTCGATACGATTCCGGTTCAACGGCGTGGATTGTAAGGGCATGACTTGCCGCAAACTGGAGCAGGTGCGAAGTTTTGCCGCCCAGTCCGGCGCAACCGTCCAGATACCTGCCGCCTCGGCGAAAAGGTCCGAGCAGGCCGGTGGCCAACTGGGCTGCCTCGTCCTGGACTTGGAAGAACCCCTCAGTGAAACCGGGGATTGCCGTTATGGCGCCTTGATACCCGGGCAGCACTATGGCCTCCTCGGCATAGGCGCCGGGGTGATTGGCAATGCCGGCAGCCGCAAGCACCTTGCAGAAATCATCTCGGGTGATTTTCAAAATATTGGTCCGGAGCACCAAGAGCGGTTCGCGATTGTTGGCCATGCAGATCCGTTGCGCTTCCTCATGGCCGAAATGGTTGCGCCATCTGGCAACCAGCCACTCCGGGTGGTTAATGATAAGTGCACCGGTTCTGTCAAGTACAGCCTGTGCTGCCAGCGTTTCTTTTTGGCGGATGGACTGGCGCAGGATGCCGTTGACGAATCCCTCAAGTCTTTTCGGTACGCCCCCTATCTTGCAGCATTCGACCATTTGATGGACCGCCGCCGATTGAGGGATACGTTCAAGAAAAAACAGCTGATAAAGACCAACCGCCAGTGCCTGGTGGATAAATGGGTCGATTTTCGCAATGGCTGTCTTTGACAGCAGTTGCAGAATTCGGTCGAGGTACTGGCGGTTACGGAGGACACCGTACACCAGCTGCATGGTGAGGTTGCGTTCGTTGCCGGGCAGGGCGTATTTTCGCAGCGCCCGGTCAAGCAGGGATTTGACCGGCGAACGATCCTGGTAGAGACGACGGAGTGTCTCGACGGCGACAAATCGTGCTGTTCGTGATTGTTTTCTTTGCAATGTTGGTAAACCGGAATTAGAATCTTGAGGGATTTTTCTAAGAAAAAACTATAACACTATGAAAATATTTGCGGCCACTGGTATTGTTCTTTAACAATGGCATTCTTCTCTTTATCCTTTACCCTTACTACCGACAAATGCGTAAGCAAAAAATGAGTTGGTGCATCTGGTTTTTGGCAGCGCTGTTTTTTTCCGGTTCGGCACAGGCCTATACCAAAGAAGAGGTGGTGAAGCGCGGCCACCTGCTTTGTGGGGTTTCCGCTGGCACCCCCGGTTTTGCAAGTGTTGATGTCGGGGGAAAATGGACCGGGCTGGATGTCGATATCTGCCGCGCCGTGGCGGTGGCGGTCCTCGGCAGTCCTGCCAAGGTTGAATTTCTGCCGCTTGCCGAAGGTGAGGCCTTCACCGCCCTGCTGACCGGCCAAGTGGATCTCCTTTCCAGTCACTCAACCTGGACCTTTACCAGGGATTCAGCGCTGTCCGTTCATTTCACCGGGGTCAGCTATTATGACGGGCAGGGTTTCATGGTGCCCAAAAAACCTGAGGTGAAACGCTTGCTTGATCTCAAAAAAGTGAAGGTCTGCGCGCCGGTGGGTGCCACGTCGGAACAGAATCTCACCGACTATTTGGAGAGAAACCGCTTTGAATTTAAGGTCATTCCCTATGACACCTTAGAGTTGGCGGTCAAGGGTTTCGAAAAAGAGGCCTGCGATCTTCTCTCCATGCCGCAGTCACAATTGCTTGGCCTGCGGCTGGGACTTGCTGATCCGGAGAGCGCAACCGTGCTTTCCGAAGTCATTACCAAGGAGCCTCTTGGGCCGGTGGTGCGGCAGGGTGACGATGTCTGGCTGAATATCGTCAAATGGTCGCTTTTTGCCATGATCAATGCAGAGGAGCTGGGGATCACTTCCCGCAGCGCATTCGACCTGCAGACCAGCAATATACTCGATGTGCGCAGATTGTTCGGACTTGAGGGCGCCGCCGGGAAAAGCCTCGGGTTGAAAGATGATTGGGCCTTTCAGATTATTCGCCAGGTCGGCAACTACGGCGAGGTGTTCGAGCGTAATTTCGGTCCCAGGGCGTTGCTGAAGATTGACAGAGGTTTAAATAATTTGTGGAATAAAGGTGGATTACAGTATGCGCCGCCGTTCCGCTAGCCGGCGGAAACCGAGTAAACGTAAGGTGCATAAAACGCACCTTACGTTTACTCTTCCCTCTACCCTTTTTGCCCCGCCTGTTCAAGGGCTACGGCCACGGATACCGAGGCGCCGACCATCGGATTATTGCCCATACCGATGAGGCCCATCATCTCGACATGCGCCGGAACCGAGGATGAACCGGCAAACTGAGCATCGGAGTGCATCCGTCCCATGGTGTCGGTCATGCCGTAGGAGGCCGGACCTGCACCCATATTGTCCGGGTGCAGAGTGCGACCGGTGCCGCCACCGGAGGCAACCGAGAAATACTTCTTGCCCTGCTGGATACATTCTTTCTTATAGGTGCCGGCAACCGGATGCTGGAAGCGGGTGGGATTGGTGGAGTTGCCGGTGATCGACACATCAACCCCTTCCAGGTGATTGATAGCGACCCCTTCCCGGACATCGTCGGCCCCGAAGCAGCGGACTTTGCCTCGGTCCCCTTGCGAATATTTGGTCTCGGCGACCACGTTCAGCTTGCCGCCGGCGTAATCGAATGTGGTCTCGACATAGGTAAAACCGTTGATCCGCGAGATAATCTTGGCGGCGTCCTTGCCGAGCCCATTGAGAATAACCCGCAGCGGATTGGTGCGTACCCGGTTGGCCGATCTGGCGAT
>JBBQVT010000158.1:0-8817 GCA_038211245.1 Desulfobulbales bacterium
TGATAATTT
Source organism: Desulfobulbales bacterium (assembly GCA_038211245.1). Lineage (GTDB taxonomy): Bacteria > Desulfobacterota > Desulfobulbia > Desulfobulbales > Desulfocapsaceae > Desulforhopalus_A. The sequence continues at coordinate 10 of JBBQVT010000158.1, forward strand.
CTGCAAATTTCTGGACATAGCTGTCTGCGTCGTCGAATTTTGGACAGCCCATCATTACCGTTTTCCCGGCCAGATATTTCTCCTGGAAACTGCGAACTGCCACTGCCGTGCAATCGGCAGCCACCAGGATATCACCATTTTGCAGAAAAGGTGCGTTTGGCGGAATGAGACGGATCTGCACCGGCCAGTGTGTCAGTTCCGATCCTCCCGCCCCGGCCATCGGTATCCGACTGGGCGTGTTGGCTGCTTGACAGGGTGATACGGCGGTCTGCGCCAGGGGTTTGAAGGATTGGATATGGCTTGATGCACAGCCGCAATCCATGGCTTTAACCGGGACTTTCTCGGCCCGTTTCTTTTCTTCGGCGAGATACTCCTCCACCGCGTTTTCATCAAATTCATCAGCCTGGCGCTCGATGATCTGCAGGGCTCCGGTCGGACATGAGCCGAGACAGGCGCCCAGGCCATCACAAAGTTTGTCGGCTACCAGCCTTGCCTTGCCGTCGATAATTTTCAGGGAACCTTCGGCGCAATCTGGCACACACTGGCCACATCCGTTGCACAATTCGTCGTCAATTTTAATGATTTTCCGTACATTATTCATATTCTCTTCTCCCGGTCAGGTAATTGGAAACAATGTGGGGCGGGTCGGTTCCGTCTTCGGAGCTTCGCCTGCAGCACAACTCGTGCTGTTTGTAATGATAGAATAACACAGCCGGCGGGAAGATCTTTGATTTGGGTCAAGTTGCCACATTTTTTCAGCAAGGAAATGAAAAAGGCGGGGTAGAATCTCCCCCGCCTCAGCGTCTGGATCAGACGATACAGACGTTTACCCGAGGATGGTCTTCAGGTCTTCCTCCGGGGTTGCGGCAATCGGTTTGCAGGCAAAGTTCTCAACCAAGACATTGAGGACGTTGGGGGTGATAAAGGCCGGCAGCGAGGGTCCGAGGCGGATGTCCTTGATTCCGAGGCTGAAGAGGGTCAGGAGAATGACCACCGCCTTCTGTTCGTACCAGGAGAGTATCATGGACAGCGGCAGATCGTTGACGCCGCAGTTAAAGGCGCCGGCCAAGGCCACGGCAATCTGAATCGCCGAATAGGCATCGTTACACTGACCGACATCGAGGAGGCGGGGAATGCCGCCGATATCGCCGAGTTTCTTGTCGAAGAAGCGGAATTTGCCACAGGCCAGGGTCAGGATCATACAGTCGGCCGGCACCTTCTCGACAAACTCGGTGTAGTAGTTGCGGCCCGGTTTGGCGCCGTCACAGCCGCCGACCAGGAAAAAGTGGCGAATTGCCTTGCTTTTCACCGCATCGATGACCTTATCGGCGACGCCGAGAACGGTATTACGGGCAAAACCGACAAGCACTGAACCGTTGTCGACATCCGCGGCAAAACCGGGCAGCTCAAGGGCACGTTTGATTACCGGGCTGAAATCCTTGTCGGCACCGATATGCACCAGATCCGGCCAGCCGACCAGTCCGGTGGTGAAAACATTGGCCTTGTAGCTGTCGGCCGGCTTCTGGATGCAGTTGGTGGTAAAGAGAATTGCCCCGGGAAAGGTCGGGAATTCTTTGGCCTGGTTTTGCCAGGCCGTACCGAAATGGCCGAAGAAGTGGCTATATTTTTTCAATTCAGGATAGCCGTGGCAGGGCAGCATCTCCCCATGGGTGTAGACAGTAATACCTTTTCCTTCGGTTTGTTTGAGCAGGAGTTCGAGATCCTTCAAATCGTGCCCGGTAATCATAATGGCCTTGCCGGCTTTGACTCCAAGAGGCACCGGTGTAGGTGTCGGATGGCCATAGGTTCCGGTGTTGCCGGCGTCGAGCAGTTCCATGGCCTTGAGGTTGACTTCACCGCATTTCAGGACCATGGCAACGAGTTGACCCAGATCTTGGCCGCCTTTGGTCAGTTCCGCCAAGGTTGTGTGGATATAGGCATAAATGGAATCATCTTCCTTGCCGAGAATTGCCGCATGGTCGGCATAGGCTGCAAGACCACGGATGCCGTAAACGGTGATCTGCTTGAGCGAACGGAGGTCTTCATTGGCGTCAAGCGAATTCATGAAGTCAAGCCCTTGTCCCTGGGCTATCAGGCCGGTCAGGGTCGGAGCCGGGGTGAATGAGGCGTTCGAGGCGGTAAACTGGACATTGCCCCCGGCAGCTTTGACTTTGCCTTTGAATGTTTCACGCAGCTCTACGGTTTTGTTGATCCAGGCCTGGAAGCGCAGAGGGTCGAAGTCAACATTAGTCAGGCAGGAGAACACCGCCTCGGCGGTAAAGCGATTCACTGCGGCATCGATCAGACCGACCTTTCGTCCTTCGGAGGCAACCAGAGAAAGCCCCTGCACCGCATAGGTGAGAAGATCCTGCAGTGCGGCGGTTTCATCGGTTTTGCCACACACGCCGATTTTGGTGCAACCACTTCCTTTGGCCGTTTGTTCACATTGATTACAAAACATGTTTTTCTCCTGTCTTAGGTTGGGTATTCGTCATGCGAATACGTTGGGTATACACAAAATTGATCGGGGAAGGACGGTGGTTGGGAGATGAATGGGATTCGATCCTCAATCAGTATGTAGGAGGAAGATACCGCAGTATTGTCTCAGGATCTTTGATGTAGGTCAAGAACAAAGAAAATTTAAATTTATTGGCACTCGAGAACGAGAAGACAACAGGAGGAGAGAGCCGCATCATACGGGCCGCAGGTGTAATTGCCATAAATATGCTTCGGGGTAAAGTTTGCCTCGGCAAAGAGAGCGAGCCATTTTTCGAGGCTGAAGGCTGCGATGCAAGTACGCGTATGGTAATCCTCGTTGGCCACTCCTTCTTGCATGGGGCGGATTCGATAGCGTTCTTCCAGTTGCACCGTCTGCGACTCCGGCAGATATTTTTTACGAATCTCCTTGATGATGCGGCCACCGCCCGGACGGTTGAACATCTGAAACTGGAAAGTCGTACGATCGTTGCTGAGAAAATCCGTCGTCGGCATGAAAAGCTGCATGATAAGCCTGCCTTTCCTGCGGAGATTTGCCTTGCACCCGCGCAGACAGCGGAGGATTGTTTGTTCGCTGGTCAGAAGGTTCAGGGTATTGTAGGGGATAAGAATGGCTTCGAATGGCTTGCGGAAGGCCGGTGCCAGCATATCCATGCAGAGAAAAGAACAATGGGGATGTCGGTGTTGTGTCGCCAGCTGCAGCATCGGCATGGATATGTCGATGCCGGTGATCGGTCGGTTTTCTTGCGCCAGATGGCGGGCAACCCGGCCGGTGCCGCAGCCCATTTCGAGAACCGCGCCGTGTTGGGGGAGCGTATTCTCAAAAAAAACACTGTCTTCCGAGAAGTTTTCCATTTCCAGGGCATAAAAGCCGGCGGCAAGCTCTTCCGGTAAAGGCTGGAACACATCACCCGGTTCGTCTTGATAATCCCGGTAAATTTTTACCATAGAGAATTTCTAACGCAGGCCTAAAGGTGCAGGAGGCCGGCTTCCGCCGGAGTAGCCGAGTAGCAGTCTAGATGAATCAACCAGTAGTGGCCGGGATTCATGTGGATCGACTGGAGGGTCTGCGGAGGCAGCCAGTGGCTGTCGTCGAGCATATTGTAGAAATAGGAGTCGATGCCGATGAAGCCGTCGAGAAAATGGCTGAGAATATGCAAGGTCTTGCTGACATAGCCCTGGGCGATGTATTGCAGATCAGTGGTTTTTTGAAGGCCTGATTTTTCAAGTTCGGCAACCAGATCCTCTATCATCGTGTGGTTACGGTTTTCTGCTGCGGTGATATGGGGGAAAAAACCTGCATCGAGGCCGGAAAAAGAGTGTTCTTTCCGAGTCTCGATGCAGTCGTAGATGACCAGGGAGGTGAGGTCGAAAAACCGGTGCAGCTGGTTGCAGCAATGGTCGAACGACTCTCCCGCCAGGAGAACCTTATGCTGGGAGATCCGCTTCATGATGCATTATTCCTGTGCCGCCAAGCTCTCAACGACCCGCTTGCCTACTCTCCGGCCCATTTCGACACATTCTTCCAGTTGTTGGTCACTGGGCACATATTTCAAGCGCAACCCCTCCTCGATGACATCGATCCGCATGTCCTGCAGGGCGGTATTCATCAAGCCGACGGCTTCTCCGCTCCAGCCATAGGAGCCGAAGGCCGCCCCGAACTTGTTGGCGGGTTTCAGGCCTCGCATATACATCAGGAACCCGGCCATACGCGGCAGCAGGCCGTTATTGAGGGTTGAGGAGCCGAGAACCAAGGCCTTGGCCCCGAGCACCTCGGTCATGACATCGCTGCGATGGTGGACCTTGAGGTTAATCAGCCGGGTGCTGACGCCGGTTTCTCTCAGTCCAGCTTCTACCGACTGGGCCATGCTTTCGGTTGAATGCCACATCGAGTCATAGATAACCAGAACCTTTTTCCCGGCTTCATTGCGACTCCAATGGTCGTAGGCTTCGAGGATTTTGTTCAGGTGGGTTCGCCAAATAACCCCATGATCCGGGGCAATCATCTTGATATCAAGATTCATGGCGCCCACCGTCGCCAGCAATTTTTTAATGAGCGGGGCGTAGAGGTAGAGAATATTGGCATAGTATTTGGCACTTTCATGCATTACTTCGGACATATCGACCTGGTCGTCGAAGCGTTCACTGGTGGCATAATGCTGGCCGAAGGCATCGCTTGAGAAAAGGATACCGTCTTCCTTGATAAAACTGAACATCGAGTCGGGCCAGTGCAGCATCCTGGTCTCGAGGAATTGAATGGTCCGTTTGCCGAGGCTGATCTCACTCCCTGACTTCACCACTTCAAAGGGCCAGTCTTCGCGATGGAAGTGTTCGATGATCGCTTTTTGCCCCATCGGCGAACAGATCAGTTTTTCCGGTTTGACCAGCTCCATCATTGTCGGTAAGCCCCCGGAATGGTCCATTTCGACATGGTTGACAACAATATAATCAATTTTTGCAGGATCGATTATTTCCCTGATGTTGCGCAACATTTGATCCATGTGGGAACTTTTCACGGTGTCGAAGAGAGTTACTTTCTCATCGACAATAAGAAAGGCATTGTAGGTAGTTCCCTGATATGTTGAGTATCCGTGAAAATCACGCACATCCCAGTCTATGGCTCCAACCCAATAAATTCCTTTGGCAAGTTCAGTTGTGCTCATTGTGGCTCCGCAATAAGAATATTTTTAGTTTGCTGATTATTTGGTGGTGTCGGAACGGTTAAACTCTTCCAAACACGGCGAATGAAAAATATCTTCAACATGTTAATTGACTGGAGAACGTATTACAATAAAAGGATATCCTCAGTGAACAAAAATGATAAATCCTTCATTCAACCAAGAATGATTATTATAATAAAATAATCTTTAAAAGCTAGGACAGCCTCCTAGTCCAAAACATCTGCCGAGTATAACATAGGATGTGCCTTGAACCGAGGTTAAAAGCCTACCAAAAGAGGCCTGTTTTCATGAAAAAATTTCCATATATTGATCTTGGCAGATGTACCGAATGTGAAGGCTGTATTGAAATTGCCCCCGCAGTATTTTATTACAATGCATGCACCGGGATGATGGAGGTGATTGAACAGGATGAATATCCTGAGGATCTTGTCAACGAGGCGATTAAGAATTGTCCTGAGGATTGTATCTCCTGGGAGTTTGATGATTTTCCAATAAGAAAGTCTCTTTGATGATGATGCTTGGCTGCAGCTGTCCGCAGTAAGATAATAATTGCCACACGCCCCGTTTTCCTGTCGAAATACCTTCCTCCCTGGGTTTTTCCGAGCCATGATTATTGTTCTTTCTTGGGCGATGCGCTCAGATGTGGATTTACGTTTGCCCATTTGTTAGTATGGGCACGGCGCAGAGATTCAACCTCGAGAGAATTTTATGGACATTCCCTTTCAACTGATAACAGAGTTTAAACCCGCCGGCGACCAGCCCGTGGCCATAGAGATGCTGGCCGATGGCATTCAGGCCGGGCTTTCCGGCCAGGTGCTTCTCGGGGTCACCGGGTCGGGGAAGACCTTTACCATCGCCAATGTCATTGCCAAGGTGCAGCGACCTTCTCTGGTCATTGCCCCCAACAAGACCCTGGCCGCGCAACTCTTCAGTGAGTTTAAGGAACTTTTCCCGCACAATGCGGTTGAGTATTTTGTCTCCTATTATGATTATTACCAACCGGAGGCATATATTCCCCAATCCGACAGCTATATTGAAAAGGATTCTTCGATCAATGAGGCTATCGATAAGATGCGCCATTCGGCGACCAGGTCTCTGCTGACTCGCAAGGATGTTCTGATTGTTGCCTCGGTGTCCTGCATTTACGGCCTTGGATCACCGGATGAATATAAAAATATGCACCTTTTCCTGCGGGTCGGCGATGCCTATCCGGTCGAGGAGGTGCAGCGCCGCCTGGTCTTTATGCAATATGAGCGCAATGACATGTCGTTTCACCGGGGCACCTTCCGGGTTCGCGGCGATGTGCTCGATATTTTTCCAGTGCACGAAGAGGACCGGTCGATTCGCATCGAATTTTTCGGCGACACCATCGAGGCCTTGTCGATCATCGATCCCCTGCGCGGCGTGGTTGTCGAGCGACTCCAAGAATATTCGGTTTTTCCCGGCAGCCATTTCGTTACCTCAAAGGACCGATTGCAAAAGGCCTGTGCGACGATAATGGACGAACTGCGGCTGCGGCTCGAGGATTTTCATCAGGGAAATCGAATGGTTGAAGCACAACGCCTGGAGCAGCGGACCATGTTCGATCTGGAGATGATCCACGAGCTGGGCTATTGCAACGGCATTGAAAACTACAGTCGGCATCTGACCGGCAAGAAACAGGGCGCGCCGCCACCCAACCTTCTTGACTATTTTCCTGAGGATTATCTTATTTTTATCGATGAAAGCCACATAGCCATCGGCCAATTGAATGGCATGTACAATGGTGACCGGTCACGCAAACAGACCCTGGTCGATTATGGTTTTCGTCTTCCTTCGGCCCTCGATAATCGGCCTTTGCGTTTTGATGAATTTGTCGGCCGCATCAATCAGGTCGTCTATGTTTCGGCGACTCCCGGCAGTTATGAGCTGGAGCAGGCGCAGGGCCGAGTGATCGAGCAGGTGATCCGTCCCACCGGCCTCCTTGATCCGCGCATTGAAGTCCGACCGGCCACCAGCCAGGTGGATGACCTGCTTGAGGAAATTCGCATCCGCGCCGATCGGGGGGAGGCGGTGCTGGTGACGACCCTCACCAAGCGCATGGCCGAGGACCTCACCGACTATTATGAAAAACTCGGTATACGGGTCCGTTATCTGCACTCGGATATCAAAACCCTTCAGCGGGTCGAACTCATTCGTGATTTGCGCAAAGGCGAATTTGATGTCCTCATCGGCATCAACCTGCTGCGGGAAGGCTTGGATATCCCGGAGGTGTCGCTGGTGGCGATTCTCGATGCCGACAAGGAAGGTTTTCTACGTTCTGAACGTTCCCTGATCCAAACCTGTGGCCGAGCGGCGCGAAATTCCGACGGTATGGTGATTATGTACGCCGATGTCGTCACCGGTTCCATGCGTTTCACCATTGAAGAGACCGAAAGGCGACGGAAAATCCAGGAAACCCATAACCGGCAACACGGCATAGAGCCCAAGACCATTATCTCTTCCATCAAGGATTCCATGCAGCAACACCTCAAAAATTCCGGGTATATCGTTGAAGATTACCAGCAACATCTGCTTGCTACGGCGGAGGAAGTACCGTTCTTCACATCGATAAAAGATCTGGAGAAAGAGATCCGTAAACTGGAAGGAGAGATGCGTGCCGCGGCAAAGGAATTGGCTTTTGAAAAAGCGGCCGCACTGCGCGATCGCATTAAAAAAATACGTCTTATGGAGATTGAACTCGGATGACTGAAGGGCTATGGAATACGCTGCTGCTGCGGGTGGTGCCCGTCACTCTTGCCATGCTCATGCGACTATGGTTTGCTACCTGCCGTGTGCGGGTGCATAATCTTGATAATTTTCTTGATCCAAAGAAAACCGGAAAACCGGTCATAGCCTCATTTTGGCACTATTCGATCATCTATTTTTTTTATTTCGTCCGAGGCAATCGGGTTACCGCCATGGTCAGTGCCAGCAGAGACGGGGAATATATCGCCAGACTGGCAAGGCAATTCGGTTATACTGCAGCGCGCGGTTCAAAAAACAATAAGGGGGTCGAGGGGCTGAAGGTTTTGTTCCGGGCAATTCGCGGTGGCGATAACTGTGCTCTTGTCGCCGACGGTTCGCAAGGGCCGCCGAGAGTCGCACAGCCGGGGGCGATTCTGTTGGCCTCCCGGAGTGGTGCCCCGATATTGCCAATGGTATGGTCGGCAGAACGGTATTTCACAATACGCTCTTGGGATAGAACGGTCATCCCCAAGCCGTTCTCGCCCATTGATTATTTTTACGGGGAACCACTATTCGTCCCAGCCGATTTGAAGTCCGACGGTATCGAGGAATATCGGTTGCTGCTTGAACAACGGCTGAACGCGCTTTACGCCGAGGCCTGGGGGCAATATAGTAAGGACGAGCATTGAGAAAAAGGGGCTGAAGGTTTCATTCGGTATATCGAGAGTTGCACCGGAATGATCCACTGGTTTGAGAAATTAAAAGGATAGAGCTGGAAATGCAGAAAAGAGGAGTGGTAATCGCCGGACTTGCCGGGGGATCGGGAAAGAGCGTTGTTGCCGTGGGGATCACGGCCGCCTTGGCTCGTCAGGGGTACAGGGTCGTACCCTTTAAAAAGGGACCGGACTATATAGATGCCGGCTGG
>JBBQVT010000159.1:0-8724 GCA_038211245.1 Desulfobulbales bacterium
TACCCCAGGTACACAAGCCGAAAACGATGACCAACATCGTGACGGCTATGGTCTGATTACCAAACAGATCCGTCAGGGTGATCTGACCCACGTTGGTGGGATCGTATAAGATGGGGACCAGCGTCTCGTGTAAATGAGCGAAAAGGGCTGCGCCGGCCAGTCCGCCGAGCAGGGCGAAGACCGCATCCATGCGTCCCTCACCGGCGGCCGCCCAGGTGGTGCCGGGGCAGTAGCCGGTCAGACCCCAGCCTATGCCGAAGATCACTGCCGCCAACCCGGTGGCCACAATACTGGTGGGCAGCGGCAGGACGCGCCCCACGCCGACGGACTGAAGCCCGAAGAGGCCCACGGCGGACAAGACTACCGCCAGGAGCATAAAACGAGGAATATCCGCGTCCAGCATCAGGTGCGATCGGGCCATCCGATGGGCATCGGTGGCGCCGACGCGCTGAACGACAAACCCGAAGGCAATACCCGAAAAGAGTCCCAACCAAATAATTGTCATTGAATCTCCTCCTGTTTCGCGACCTTGCCGAAGATCAGCCGAGCGGTGAGCATAGCCACGGCAAAAATGACAACGCCGAAATATAAGCCGCTGATAGCCAGTTGTGTCGACCCGGAGATGAAAAGCCCCAAGGTACAGCCGCCGGCCAGCCGCGATCCGAAGAGAATCAGGAATCCGCCGAGAAAAGTGGCGGCGTATCGTTTTGCCCGGCTGTCGCCAAACCGCCGCTTCCAGATTGGCGGCATATCGCGCACCGGGAGGTCTTTCGATGTCCGTCCAGCGACAAAGCCGCCGATGGCCATGCCCAGCACAAAGGCGAAAAGCCACGAGCCGGGGCCGGGAATGGCCTTATAGTGGGCCTTGGTCGCGACGTAGTCCGGTGCCACCCACTCAAGAAAGCCTTTAAGGGTGCTGACAAATCCGCTGGACGAGGCCGGTGGCCCGTAGGTGGCGAAGATAAAGACGATGATGCCCGACAGGGCAAAGGCCGCCGGAATCCAATGCCAGTAGGGAGTGTGCTGTTTATTCGAGTGCTCCATGGGGTTCATCCTCCGCAGGAGACGTAGCCGCTTTTGGCACCGCGGTCGCCTCCGGATTGACCGGCTGCGCCGCTTTTCCGGTTTGTCTTTCCTCCACTGCCGGAGGTGGCGGGTGTGGCCGTCGCCGTCGACGAGGCATCGTCTTTGAAGATGTGTTCCGCGGTTTCAACAGGGTAGAAGAGGCGCTTATTGCCCCATTCCATCCAGGAGAGTTCATAAAGCCGCACATCCGTAAAGCCCATAAGCCGAAGGACAAAATAACCAAATGATCCGCGTCGGCCCGAATGGCAGTAGGTGATGACCGCCTTGCCGGGGTCGAGGCCCCTGTACAGTTCCTGCAACTCGGCGTAAGGCTTGAACGCCTTGCTGTCGAGAGTGGTCCAGTTGCGGGTGTAGTCGTTGTTATATGCGGTCGGGACATGTCCCAGCTTGAGCACCATGCCGTCCAGTGCAGCATTGGGTTTTTCGCCCAGGTATTCATCCCGTGACCGGACATCGAGGATCTGATAATAGGGATCACCGAGCCGCGGCATTATATAGTCGGCCTTCACCCATTTACGCAGGTTGATCTCTGCCGACGGGGCCTGGTAGAGGACCGCCTCAGCCTTGCGAGCTGTAGCCGCCGTTTCTCCACCGGCATCGATCCAGCCGTCGATGCCCCGCTCCAGCACCTTGATGTTCTTGTGACCCAGCAGGTCGAGAACCCAGAAGATATAGGAACTGGTGGCACCCCCATCCCGTTTCACCGAATCGTAGAGTACTACGGTGTCGTTCCGGGCGAGGCCATGTTCGCCGAGTAGTTGCTGGGCACGGACGATGCCCACGAACACCTCGCCCATGTTGCTGACGCTCTCGTCGTACTGGAACTGCGACCAGGGCATGCGGATGGCGTCGGGGATCAGTTTTCCATCGAAGTCTTTGTCATTTCGGACATCGACGATCACCAGAGATGCGTCCCCCTTGTGGGATTTCAGCCACTCGCCGGTAGCCAGGAAACCAGTGTTGGGGTACTCTTCGCCGCTGATTGCCGAAGCCGCCGACCAGTAAACGCCGAGGAGCAAAATCGCGGCAATCGTCACATAACGAATAGGTTTGCTCTTTTCCATGTCTTTTCCATCCTCTTGTCTATTGTCTTTAATACGTTCGAGTCTGTTCGAAAAAATGCTGTTCAATCCTACTTTTCCGGCCCCCTGTCGAATTCTATGATCCTGGCAAAGTCCCGATCCGGACCTCTGCTAACCTGGTGATACAGCGGACTCTCCTTCCCGACGCGCCCCCCCATGTCATAGGTGAATTGGGAGACCGCCACATGGCGAATCCAGTATCCGGCCAGCACTGGCCCGATACCGCTGTAGCCGGAGTGAAAATGCACAAATTCATCCTGGGGCTCCGGCCGGCTGTCACGCCAACCCTCGGGTGCTTCCTGAAAAAATACCGGATTGATCCTTTCCTCGGTGGGGATGACGATCTCGGCAGTGGGCAGGGTTACCAGTACCGCCGTTCCTTCGTAGAGCTTGGCACCATCGGGCATGTCCGAGCTGTAGAACCGCTTTTCGTTGAAACAGACAAAGCTCAACCGGCCCAGATCCCTCGGATCTACCGGCCGAAAATAATAGCCGACGAAGGGTCCGAAGCCGATCATCTGGCCGTCACGCACCTGCTCAAGTCGGGCCATGTATCCATGAGGGATGGCAACAACACCATCAGGTGACCCCTCTGATCCGATCTCGCCCTTATCGGACCGACAGCCGTATAGCACCGCCGCACATGCACAGGTCAGAAGCAAAGTCAGTGTTATCGCCTTGGAGATTGCAAATCTCATCGAGCTACCGTCCAAGTAATTTGATGGTCTCGCGCATGAAAGTGGGGAGGTCCGCCGGTTGACGGGACGTGACCAGATTGCCGTCAACTACCACCTTACGGTCTTCAAAAAGTGTCCCTGCCTCTTTTGCACATAAAAAGACGCTCTTTTGGTTTGAACAAAATGGGTTGGTATCCATTATATCTGGCCTATCTCAGTTCTTGTTCGGCTGGACGTCGCGGAAACCACACCCCCATTCGCCGCGTTTTTATCCACAACAACATCCAGGCTTGCCCTTCGTCTTGGCACCGACGGGTTCGGACAGAAACTTTTGCCGACAGCTCTCGCTGCAAAAGTAGAACGTCTTTCCATCACATTCGGCGTGGAGAGCGGTCGCTTCATCCACGGTCATTCCGCAGATGGGGTCTTTGGTCACGGATTTTGCATTTTTCATGGTCATTCTCCTTTCTTGTTTGTTTTCGTCACTGTATTTTGATCCGGGTTTTCATGTTGTATTGAGTTATTCGAAATCTTTTGTTCACGGTGTTCAGCAGCTTGGCCTTTCTTTAGTCTCAGCAGTCGCGCGTTCAGGCTTTTACTTTCGTTTCATTATATAAGCGACAACCAAAACAACGAGAATCAGGATGATGAGCCCGAAACCCCATCCATAGCCCATTCCCCATCCCCACCCATTACCCATCATGCCACCACCTTGACCGCTGCCCATCTGGGCAAATACCGTTGATGCCGTTAACATAATCGCAGCCGCTGTTGTCAATAGTATCTTGCTCATGGTTTCCTCCTTTGATAAATGAACTGGGCATACCATCCATTGCTTAAACTACCCTCAACTGGTTTTGATTCACCCCTCCTTCAGGGCCATACGGGCAGCAATGACAATCGGATCCCATACGCCGGCAAAAGGTGGAGCATAACTCAGGTCAAGATAGAGCAAATCGTCCAGAGAGAAACCGGCATGGAGAGCGGTTGCCGCCGTGTCAATACGCTTTGCCGAGCCCCGGCCGCCGACGATCTGTACCCCGAGCAATCGGGCTGAGCCCTTTTCTGCCAACACTTTCACGCATATCGGCGAAGACCCCGGGTAATAGCGGGGCAAAGTATATCCTTCGATCAGACCGGTTGAATATTGCAAGCCCAGTGCCTTGATTTCTCTCTCGCTGAGCCCTGTTCTGGCGCATTCAGTATCCATGAATTTGGTAATTGCTGTTCCAACTACTCCGGGGAAAGTAGCATATCGGCCCCCCAGATTCATACCGGCTATTCGGCCCTGCTTGTTGGCAACCGTCCCCAATGCCACATATACCGGTCTGCGGCTGACCAGATGATAGGACTGGGCGCAATCACCGGCCGCCCAGATATTGGGAAGTTCTGTCTGCTGTAGCTCGTTGACCTTGATGCTTTCTTCCGGGCCGAGCGGAATGCCGGCTTCTTTCGCCAATTCACTGTTGGGTATTACCCCAAGCCCAAGAATAATCAGATCGGTAGGGATGGTCTGATTATTGGTAATAACGGCGACGGCCAAGCCATCTTTTTGTGCAAAGCCTTGTACCGTTTCATTAACATGGAGATCGATACCTTTTTCCCGCAGAGCCTGGCCAAGGCGTACGCCCATGTCCGGATCAAGTGTAGGCATTACGTGGTTGTTACGCTGGATCATGGTGATTTTCAGGCCACGCATATGCAACGCTTCAGCCATTTCAAGACCGATGTATCCGCCACCAACAATTACCGCGGTTTTTGGCAGTTGTTCGTCAAGTGCCTGTTTGAGCCGTGAACCGCTCACCAGATTGTGGACATCGTATATATTTCGGCTGTCGATACCCTCAAGAGGCGGTCGAACAGGTCTAGCCCCGGTGGCGAAAAGCAATTGATCGAAATGCTCCCATCGCTCGATGGAGGAGTTCAGGTCCTTCACCAGGACCTTCTGCTTTAATGGATCGACAAGAGTAACCTCGTGTCTCGTATGTACCTTAATGTTCTGTTTCTCGCGGAATGCTTGTGGGGTCCTGGAGATGAGTGCATCTTCCTTGTCAACCAGACCGGCGACGTAATAGGGAATCCCTCAGGCCGAAAATGATGTATGGGGGCCTCGCTCAAAAACCGTTATATCAGTCTCAGGTTGCAGTCTGCGAACCTGAGATGCTGCACTCATACCTGCTGCATCGCCTCCTATGATAATGAGCATTTTCCCCTCCTTTTTCTCCGACCTCAGCATTGGCTCTGAATATACCAATTTCTGCATTCCGGTTTTTATTTGACTCTCAATCTCATTTACGAAATATTTATTGCCAGTTATTTCAGTTTAAAAACCTTTCTTTGAGGCGGTTGAACTCATTAATACTGTTGCCCGGCGATGTTTTTCTTAAGTTGATCTATCTCTAGACCTAGAGAGACACACTGATTATCTGCCATACAAGCATCGGCGTCAGGTATTTCCAAGTGGTGTTTGAGCTCATGGTTGCCTTTTTTTAAATCAACCAGCCATATTTTCTGTTTTGGATCATATTCTACAGTGATATCGATGCCACACTTGCCGACGTCAGGATAGAGATCGGTAATTTTATTGCATAAGTCTTCTTTTGAATACATGACCAGCCCCTTTTAGTATCTGGAAATTTCATCTAATAAACCTGCTCCCAATCCGCCGCATTGACTGCAGATTCCATGTCCACGCGAAACACTTTGTAAACTTTTACAAAAAAATCTTTCATATCTCCTTCCTCCGGTCAATATTCTTCCAAATGATGCCATTCGGCGTTTTCAAGCCAGAATCCCGGTTCCGGTCTGGCAACAAAATCGACAATATTTTCCATTATTCGCAGATGTTTTTCTTCTTCAGAGGCAAGGCGGAGAAATATCTGTTTCTCATCTTCCTGTTGGATTTCTGCAGCCTTATCCAGATAAAACTTACGGCTCATATCTTCAATATCTCGGGCTTTCCTGTACGACTCGAGCTCAGAAGAATCAAAGCGTACCTCGGCCTTTTCGTCCTTCATCCTTAAAAAGATGTTTCTCACATTACCCAAGACGTCTGTTTCTAGCACCGGGGGATATCCTGATTGCTTTTTGAGGAGTGCAATTGTGTTGTAATGCTTCACTTCTTCGCTGGCAAGCATGGACAAAATCGTCCTGACACCTTCCACCTGGCAGTTTTCCGCAAGTTCAGAATATAATTTCTCTCCATCTCTCTCCATCTGCAGGGCAAAATCATAAGCATTCATAAATCCCTCTCCTCAAAGTATCAGCACACGTATATCCATACAGCTCCACGTGATAACGAATTCGATTTGGCTCATCTTTTCCACACACCATGCAGATTGCAGTATTCTCTGGCAGTTATCTTGTTACTGTCTATTTTGAAGGTGGCCTGGGGCTTTGCTCCAGGCTGGAGAAATTGCCGATATGCCTTGCCGTCATCGGTCAAAATCTCAATCCACTCGATATAGTGTTTTTCTTCCATGGGGTGGTCTACACTCCCAACATTTACCCTGAAGCCACCGGCAATCGTCTTAATTATCGGGATATGCTTTTCTTTAGCCGCATCAACGGTATTTTCTTGAAACACCTTCATAGGTGCACCACAACAGACCAACTCACCATCTCCTTCATGAAGCATTTCAACGATGTTCCCACAGATGTCACATTTGTAGATTTCCATTTTTTTTGTCATGCCATGTACTCCTTTAAATGAGGGTAGTAGCAATGCCGTTCCGATAGGACACTGTGCTGTTAGCAATTCTTGTTCTCATTGGTAAGAAGCAATCTTTGTGCCAAGTTTTCACCACAAGCAATAGCTCGAACCATCATCCTGATATTGTGGTATTAATTTATAAATTTAGGCTTTTTCGGTTGCCATTAATCGGCAAAGGCAAGTGGTCATATTTGTGCGCGCGGCCATATATGACCACTTTGATGGTGCCCCAGGTAGAATTTAGTGATGGCGGAGATCAAAGATAGACTATTCGTAACAAAATTGACTTTTTCCAAAAGTCAGTATCTTTCCATGATTATTTGATTTTAGCTTAGAGAAAAGAGTTAAGATTGGTCAACCTCATTGCATGGCGTCTGAGATCATGTGGAAGCAATTCAATGTCTACGAGCTGGCCAGCTTTTTTGACCTATAGACCAGGCAGCTACATATTAAATGGGAAAAATCCGATCATTCAGACCGAATTTATTTGCTTTAATGTAATCGGTTAACCTTACCAATAATTTTCGTGGAACATAAACCGTTTCACCAGTTCTGCCGCTCTTAGAGTTTTGAATAGCAAGAGACCTTTTTTGAATATCGGTTGGCTTGCAGCCTAATTGAAGAGGCAGTCATTGGACCATTTGATACCTGGTAGTGCGAATGTTGGGTTACCCCAACATGTTGCAGTCAGTCCTAGATGGAGAACTGTCAATCAATGTCGATACAACCGGTTGGCAGGCTCAGAAAACGGCCACCGGCCAGAAAAAAAAATTCGTCTCTTTTTTATACCCGACCCCGACCGCCCCTTTTTCCAGGTATAAGGCCCAGGCCCAATCGGTTGCAAAATAGCTGGTGGTTGATGACCAGTAGGTGTCCTGCACATCATGGAAGCAGTGTCCAGCGGGAAGGGCCGGTGAGTGGCAGGAACAGTCGACCAGTGATTCGAGCATGGTGATATTCGGCAATTGCCAGGTGGTAATGTCCAGGTACTGCCTGGTGTTCATCTCGGCGATCAGCGACAGGGACTCTTGCCAGGTGACCGGCTCAGTCGACACTGCTGCCTGTTTGTGCCAGTGAAGCCCCGTGAGCAGATCGATGACGAAGCTCTCATGGTCGATAAATCGTGGCTGCGGCCAGGATCTGCCGATTTGTTCCTCGCCGTCCTGACCACTGCCGGCTGACCGAACCTCCTGCCCGGATGAGGAATAACTGTGACTCTGCCCGGTACGCAGCAGTACCTCACTTACGCCCCGCACCGGCCACAGGAGATACTCCTGGTTTTTGGCGCCGTAAAACATCCGGGCCCCGTCCATATGGACAGCCCAGGCATACCGAGTATTGATACTGGCGGTGGTGGATGTCCAGTACCATCCCGGAAAAACATTGATAAAGGGATGGGAGGCGGGCAGGACCGGTCTTTTGCTCTGATAACTGAGCAGGCTGGCCAGTTCCCGGCGATTTGGCAGGCGCCAGTCACAAAAGCCCCCATGACCTGACCGGTTGAGATGACCAACCAAGGCAAAGGCCTCATCCCATGCAAGCGGATACTGATGGATGTTGGCGTCTTTTGTCCAGCTCAGACCGGTGAGATGGTCGTGCACCACCGCACCGGCTGCGGCAAACCGTGGGGCAGGCCACGCCCGCCCGTACCGGTGTTCGGCGTCCTGCCCCGTCCCTGGACAGGCTATCTGTCGACCATCCTGGTCATAACAGTGTTCCTGGCCGGTTTGATATAAAATCTCATTGTCCATAACGGTTTTCGCGGTTCGCTGAGAAAGCATGGTTCAGGAAAGCACAGCCTTGTCAGGTTCACTGACGCACTACTTCGCGCCCCTCCATTCGGCCTTCCATTTGTTCATCATCTCAATCTCCTTCTGCTGCGCGTCAATGATCTGCTGCGCGAGCGTTTTGATCTCCGGGTGTTCAGACTTGCTCAGCGCGTCCTTTGCCATCGTCACCGCACCCAGGTGGTGGGGGATCATCATGTCAAGGAACATCCGATCGAAGTCTGCGCCCTTTCTCGTCATCATATGGGCCATGTCCATACCCTTCATCGAATCCCTCATGCCGAGCAGTTCCATGTTCTCGGCCTTCGGTTTTTTCGCATACCACTGTTCGCGCCACTGTCTCATCTGGTCGATTTCTCGCTCTTGATCCACAACGCTTT
>JBBQVT010000160.1:0-8719 GCA_038211245.1 Desulfobulbales bacterium
TTAATCTCAAGTTCAAAAGTATGTTCATCACCGGATGCTATATTCTCGGCATCCTCAGCATGGGCTATATCTCCTACGATCATTTGCATACCACGGAAGAGAAGACCGAATTGCTGGAACTTGCCTATAATCTCAATAATATCATTCTTGAAGTACGGCGTTATGAGAAAAATTTTCTTCTCTATTACAAAGAGGAGGCCCTTCAAGAGAACAAGAGATATCTGGAGCTGGCCATTGATACCGAAAAAACCATTCTCAGCAGGGGGGGCCGGCTGAAAATTGCCCCGATGCTTCTGGAGTTTGACAAACATCTCATAGCCTATCAGTCCAGCATGGAGCAACTGTCGCAGCGGAAGTCGGACAATAGTGCTGAGTATACCCGGATGGTTGACAGACTTCGGGAACAGGGCAAAAAGATGACCGAACTGAGTGAAGATCTGGTCGGGTTTGAGCGCAGTCAGATCCATGAAATCCTCAAATTTCTGAAGGCACAATTGGTGGTATGGTCGGCAATGGCCGTGGGCCTCGGTGTGTTATTGCCCTCCTTGATGATCTCTAAGATTTTCCGTCCGTTGACAATCATCAAGGGAGCCACCGAAGATATTGCCCTGGGTCGATTTAACAGTATCGAGGTTATCAACACACGCGATGAGATGCAGCAGGTCATGGAGGCCTTCAACACCATGGTCCGCGAACTGGGACGAAGGCAGGATCAATTGGTGCAATCGAAAAAATTATCCTCGATCGGAACTCTTACTGCGGGAGTTGCGCACCAGCTCAACAATCCGCTCAATAACATCTCCACGTCGTGCCAGATTGCCATTGCCGAGTTACAATCCGGAGACATGGTTCTTCTTAATCGCATGCTGAAAAATATCGATCAGGAAACAATGCGGGCGAGGGATGTCGTCAAAGGACTGCTCGAATTCTCCAGGGTTCAGGATTTTTCCCTCCGCCCCTGGGAATTGGCGGATGTGGTGAAGCGAGCCGTCCGACTGGTACAAAGTCAAGTGCCCTCCGACATTCATATACAGGTCGAGATCGCCGAAGATCTTGTCGTGCCCATGGATAGCCAGCGTATGCAGGAGGTTTTTCTCAATCTGATTATCAATGCATCTCAAGCCATCAGGGGGAGCGGGCTGATCACCATAACCGCCGCGCGTGATGCAAGCGGGCACGAAATTGTCATCGAAGTGAAGGATACTGGCGAGGGCGTCTCGGAAGAAATCCAGGGGCGGCTCTTCGACCCGTTTTATACCACCAAGGAGGAAGGACAGGGTACAGGTCTTGGCCTCTCCGTTGTTTACGGTATCATCCAAAAGCACGATGGCAATATCACCGTAAAAAGCAGCCCCGGGCAGGGAGCTTCATTTTTTATAACTCTGCCGTTGTCATGTAAAATTATTGCTTAATTTTGTGATGGTATGGAAAATCGGAAAATTCTCGTTGTCGATGATGAAGCAATCGCCCGTGACAACCTTGCTTTCGTTTTAAAAAAAGACGGATATTTCCCCCTGCTCGCTGAGAATGGTCAACAGGCGATTGACATCCTCCGCCAGGAAGAGGTGGACCTCGTTCTCACCGACTTACGAATGAAGGGGCGGGATGGCATGGCAGTTCTCACCGAAACCAAGAACCTGTGGCCTTCAACCGAAGTGATCGTCATTACCGGGTATGCCAGTGTCGATACCGCGGTCGAGGCGATGCGGCAGGGCGCCTATCATTACATCGCCAAACCGTTCAAGATCAATGAATTGCGGGCAATCGTCGAAAAGGCCCTTGAGAAAAATCTTTTACGCAAAGAAATTCAATCCCTGCGGCAACGGGTACAGGCTGAGGTCGGCGCGTCGTCGCGGATTATCGGCCAAAGCCAGAAGATTCAGGCATTACGCGAGACCATCCAGCAAGTTGCGCAACTCGATTGCAATGTATTGATTCAAGGGGAAACCGGGACCGGCAAGGAATTGGTGGCCAGAACCATACATGAAATGAGTCCTCGGGCGAAAAATCGTTTTGTCGCCTTCAATTGCGGGGCCTTCTCCGAAGAATTGATCACCAGCGAACTCTTTGGCCACGAACGTGGGGCCTTCACCGGGGCGAACAAGATCAAAAAAGGACTTTTGGAACTGGCCGAAAGTGGAACGGTGTTTTTTGACGAAGTGGGGGAACTGCCGCTGTCGATGCAGGTGAAACTGTTGCGGGTATTGCAGGAACGAACCCTGATGCGCGTCGGCGGGACAGAGGAAATTCCGATAGATGTCAGAGTGTTGGCGGCAACCAACAAAGATCTTAAAAAAGAGGCTGAAGAAGGGGCATTCCGCACCGACCTCTTCTATCGCCTGGATGTCCTGGCTATCAAGGTGCCGTCTCTTGCCGAGAGGAGGGAAGATATCCCTCTTCTTGCTAGCCATTTTCTGGCAAAGCACAGTAGACCGGGCAGAACCGTTCCCCGGTTGGCGGTAGACACGGCACAGCGGCTCATGCGCTATGAATATCCGGGAAATATTCGCGAGCTGGAAAATATCGTGCAGCGCATCCTTGTCTATTGCGATGGGGAAGTTGTCGAACCACAGCATCTCGTGGCAGATCTGCGGGAAAACCTTCCGGTGGCTGTGCGCGGCAATCGGCAGGACTGGCCCCCCCTCGATGCCCACGAAAAACAGTATATTATGGAAGTCCTTGACGAAGTCGAGGGCAATAAGTCGGCAGCCGCGAAAATTCTCGGTATTGACAGGGTTTCTTTGTGGCGCAAGATTAAACGCTACGGGCTTGAAAAACCCGACGCATGAACGACAACCCTCGAATATCGCAATTTAAAATGGCCCACAACAATGCAGATCACTACGCCAATATATAGGCTCGGGCCTCCAGCACCCTGTCTACTACCTCGTCGGCATTGGTCACCAATACCAATTCAAGGTCTTCAGTGACGTCGGGGGCCAGGGCCTCAACTTCCTCTTTATTGGCTTGCGGCAAGAGCACGCATCGCACTCCCGCTCTTTTGGCGGCGAGAATTTTTTCCCTGATGCCGCTGACCGGCAGAATGCGGCCGCTCAGGGTCATTTCCCCGGAGAGGGCGACATCGCGGCGAGTCGGACGCCTGGTGAGAAGAGAAAGGAGCGCCGCAAAGATGGTAATGCCGGCGGAAGGACCATCCTTGGAAATAGCCCCGGACGGAAAATGAATGTGGATGTCGGTATCTTGGAAAAAGGTATCGAGTATGTTGTATTCTTTGGTTCGGCTGCGAATATAACTGAGGACGGCCTGCGCTGATTCCTGCAAAACCTCACCAAGCGAACCGGTTAAGATAAGTTTTCCCGAACCGCGCATAGAAACCGTCTCGATGCTGATTATTTCACCCCCTGATTCGGCCCACACCAGCCCCGTGGCGATACCCACCCGGGACCTGCCGTCAGTCACTTCGCGAAAGAATTTCCGGGGTCCGAGGAGATGACTCACGGTATCGGCGTCGATATCCATTGCCTGCTCAGGGTGCTCGGATTTTAAACATAACAGGGCAATCTTGCGGCAAATATCAGCGATTTCCCGCTCCAGATTGCGCAACCCGGATTCCCTTGTGTAGTCGCTGATCACACGTGCAACAGCGTCCGAAGAAAGATGCAGCATTGTCCTGGAAAGCCCTGCCGCTCTCTGTTGCCGTGGCAAGATGAACTGCTTGGCGATCTGCAGTTTTTCTTTTTCCGTATAGCCGGCAAACTCGATGCGCTCCATCCGGTCTAAAAGAGGGCCGGGCAGCTTGCTGATGTCGTTGGCCGTGGCGATAAACATCACCCGCGACAGATCAAAGGGCATATCAAGGTAATGGTCGGTGAAGCGAATATTCTGTTCAGGGTCAAGGACCTCAAGCAGCACCGAGGCCGGATCACCGCGAAAATCCTGGCCGATTTTATCTATTTCGTCGAGCATAAATACCGGATTATTCACCCCCACTTTTTTTAATTCGGTGATGATACGACCAGGGAGGGCGCCGACATAGGTCCGCCGGTGGCCACGCAATTCGGCCTCATCGCGCAGACCGGCCAGAGAAATGCGCACAAACTGACGTTGCAGAGCCTCGGCTATGGCCCTGCCGACCGAGGTTTTGCCCGTGCCCGGCGGGCCGGTAAAACAAAGAATCGGTCCCTTACCCATTTCCACAAAGAGCTTTCTTTCGAGTACTTCTTTGACCGTCTTGCGCAGTTCATCAAGATTCACCGGCTTGCCGAGATAATGGGCCGCCCCTTTCTTCAAGGCCTCTACCGCCGAACTGACGGTTGCAAAGCCGGTGACCATGATAACCGGAATTTCCGGTGTCAATCGATTGATCTGTTGCAGCAGTTGCAGGCCATCCATGCGGTCCATCTTCAGATCGGTGATGACCAGGTCGATCTCTTCCTCGGCAAGAACCCTGAGGGCCTCAATGCCATTGGCCGCACACCTACAGCTGTATCCGTCCTTCGACAGTACATGCTCCATATTGGATCGAGCAATTTCTTCATCGTCAACCACCAAGATACTTTTCTGTGCCTTGCTGCACAGGGTTTTGGCAGCCAGAAACTCAAGAATCCGCTGTTTGACCTGGGACAGACCGCAGTGCCTGGCCTCGAGAACAGCCTGGGCTCTGTCTATGTCGATTTTGCAGAGTGACGACACATTCCAGGGCAGTGAGATCACCAGCTCGATATAGTTGAAACCCACCGCATACTCGGCAACCGACGGATCGGTCTTCTCAAGTTTCTCAAATTCCCAGCTCACAGTTTCGAAAATGTGCGGGGGAAGCGCGGAGTCGTCGACTTGAGCGCGAAGCTTGGCCAGAGGAGTGATGCTATCCGGGGTGTTTTGTGAGGGCACGTCAGGTTGTTGAACTTTTCTTTTAAAGAACATAAGGACCTTTTTCTGTTAAAAATCTTCAGGGGTTTACGGTAATAGACCTTCCGCAAAAAGTTTGCTGAGAATTCTCATGGTTCTGACGAGCTGTACACACTCCCCGTCCAGGATACCTCGGGCATAGAACGTCCAACATTTTGCAATTTTGATTCCATTATACATCCTTTCTAACTGACCTCTTAAAAAAATCCACCTGCAACTTTCAGACTTCTCGGATTTCGTGGCAAGGCAATTATTGGTCCACAAAGCTCTGTCCAGCCACTTTTTTGAACCGCAACGGTCCTTTTCCCGTATTTCCTGCAAACAAGACAATGCAGCATGGACAGTCTCCGTATCACCCTGTCGGCAAGTTTGGGAGTGTTGCAACTTGCACTGGGTTGTTGCAAATTGCAATAGCCAATCAAGGGTTTTCCCCGGGATTGCTGAAACCTTGTTGCGAATTGTAACACTGTTAAGCGCAAAGCTTTTATGTATTCAAATAATATTAATAAAATAGATAACATGCGATGAGATTTCTGGTTGGCATGCTTCTTGAAAACATACCAACAACAGTCTTCATATTCACTCCGAGAAACAGCTATGGCTCAAACATCTTCAGGAAAATTTCCAATCATACCAGCCGAAAAGCATGGTAATGCCGAGGCCGTCCCCGCTCCGCCACCTCAGAATAAAACACCCTTCATCCTGGTCGTTACCCGCAACGGACATATGGCCGAACCGGTAATGGAGTATGCCATTAATGTTGCCGATCGCCTGAAGTATGCCATCCTCGCCGTTCATGCCAACACCCTGCCATTCTTCCGTGATGGCGGGGAACGGAGCAGGCTCTTTGCCACGGCCATGCAGGAAAGTTCAACACTCTTCAGGCACAAGGCCGGGGCGAAGGACGTGCAGGTTGAACACATCGGCGAAACAGGGAAAATCGGCAAGATCGTGAAACGGTTATGCCACATGGAAAAGCGTATCGAGTTTGTCATCATTGATCAAGGAATCCGTATGGAAGAGGTGACCTCGCAGGCACCTGTTCCCGTTTTTAGCGTCATTTATACCCGGCCTAAGGCGGGTAGAATGACCAAGAACACTCATTATAATCCAATAAATGGAGGAGAAACGAGTATGTCTACCACAAGCAAGAAACGGCATGTAAAAAATTGTTTTGTCTTTGGCGGCCTCACTGCCGGATTGTACGCGGCTGTTTTTACCAATCCGGAAATCATTATGACCTATCTGGCCAAAGGTGGTCTGTATGCCCTGGTGCCCGTCGCTGTAGTCCTCGCCGTCTCCTACGTGCATGGAAATTTCACCAATTCGTTCTGGTCCGCTCTGGGCATTGAAGGTTCGAAAGTTACTGCACCCAAGCGGGTGGATATTCGCCAGGATACCACCGATTCTCTCGGTATCAGAAAAGACACTCGACCACGCGCTGAAGTCAGGGTGTGAAGTTCGCAGACGGTGCTCTATTATGCAGCTTCTGGAATATTTTAAACAACAGAATTTAATATAACATATTAATTTTCGGAGGAAAAATGCACGGTCCAATTAATGAGGTAATTCAGTTTATCGACTTGAGCGCGTATGCAATAGTGTTTTTATTCCTTGTCGGCTTTGTCGGCGGTCTTGTCAGCGGTTTTATCGGTTCCGGCGGCGCCTTTGTTCTGACTCCGGCGATGATGAGCCTCGGTGTGCCGGGAACGGTGGCGGTTGCCAGTAATATGTGCCACAAGTTCCCCAAGGCCCTGGTTGGTGCAATCAAACGATATAAATATGGCCAGGTGGATATCAAATTGGGACTTATCATGGGAGCCTTCGCCGAGATCGGTGTTCAGGTCGGAGTTATGTTGCAGAAACATATCCTTGACACCTGGGGACAGGCCGGATCAAACCTCTATGTCAGCTTTATCTTTGTGTTGGTTCTGGTCATAGTCGGTTCCATTGTCATGCGTGATGCCGTCACGACGAAGAAATCGGGGGGCAATACATCGGGTGCGCCTCTTGCCAAACGCATTCAGAAGATCGAACTCTGGCCGATGTTGACATTTAAAACTGCAAACCTGCGGATAAGTATGTGGTTTCTTGTGCCGGTTGCCTTGGCCACCGGCATGTTGGCAGCGACCATTGCGGTCGGCGGGTTTATCGGGGTGCCGGGATTGATGTATATCATCGGGGCCACCAGCATCATTGCATCGGCAACTGAATTGGTTATCGCCTTCGTCATGGGTCTGGGCGGCACTCTTGTTTGGGCATACTATGGCATGGTGGATATTCGCCTGGTTTTGATCATTCTTGGAGGTTCACTCTTTGGCGTGCAGCTGGGGGCTATCGGCACCACCTACGTCAAAGAATATATGATTAAATACGTTATGGGCACCATCATGCTCATTGTTGCCGTCAGCCGCTTCTTTGCCATCCCCAACTATTTGAATGAATTACAGATCACCGCTCTTGCCGCCGACAACGTGGCAGTTATGACTCAGATAAGTTTTGCGGTGATGTGTTTTGCCCTTCTGACTGGGGCAACTATCATACTTGTCAGCCTTTTTCGAGCCAGAAGCCTTGAAAGGGCCGTGGCATAGGGAGGGTAATCATGTCCGATACAGTTAAATTAATTCTGGTGGCTATTGATCCGGGTCCGGCCAGCCAAACCGCCTTTCTTCAGGCGCTGCGTCTAGCCCAATCGATGCGAACAAAATTGGTGGTTGTTTCCGTTACTCCTCGATATGAAGGGAACATGAATCGCTGGGCAATTAGTGATGCCAACGACCAAATGAGTTTGCCCTTTAAAAAATGTCTGCAGGATGCTACGCGCACAGCTGCAGCGCATGGTCAAACCATACGCGTTGAGCACAGAGTGGGAGATCCTGTTGAAGAGATAATTGCCACTGCCGAAGAAATAGGTGCCGGCCTCTTGCTCATGGGTTGCCCAAAGCGTGCCTATGTCGAGCGTGTGTTGCTCGGGCGAACGATAGCCAATGTGATCGGTTTGAGTTCATGCGATGTGTTGCTGATCCCTGAAGATGTAGAGGTAAATTTTACCCGGACGCTTGTCGGCTTAGACGGTTCTCGGCACAGCATGGACGCCGGACAGCGCGCTCTCGATCTGGCTGCGGCATATGGTGGGGAAGTGCATGCACTTTCGGTACTGGATGTCGGTGTCGATCGCAGTCTGCGTTATGGTGTACTTGATGAGGCACGGCGTAAGAGCTCAACTGCAGTGCAGACCTTGGCCGGTCAAGGCAAGAAATTAGGTGTGCCGGTGATTACTGAGATTTGGGAAGGATTCCCCTACGAACAAATAGTTAAATATTGTGAGGAAAAAGATATTCAGCTGATTGTTTTGGGATCTTATGGCCGTACCGCCCTCAGGCGTTTCCTTATGGGCAGCGTGGTGGAACGGGTTGCGGCGCTTTCCTTTAAGCCGATTTTGGTCGTAAAAAGACTGGCAAGCAATGGTGTTCGGGATCTTGCTGGTGTAGGTGATCTCGTTTCGGAAAAAATGGCAGGTTGAGTTTTTGGCCCGCGTCCAGGATTGAGGGGTGGGCTGGATTGCGACCGTGTATAGACAAACAAGGGAGAGTCGGCAATTCTCTCCCGAAAGGAGGTGCGCGATGGAGTCAAACCAATACTTTACCGTATTTATTTTGTCGGTATGCGCCATCCATCTGGCAGTGACCACAGGTGTCCGCATGCAGAGCTGGTGGCAGGCATTTGTCGCCGGCAGGCATCGCCCACAAAGACCTCTTATTCAGGCTGCCCGGGGTGTCGGCCTTCTTGCGAAAACCAACAAGCAACAGCGCAGTGACTGGTATGTTTTTTTTCATTGCACTGATTTGGT
>JBBQVT010000161.1:0-8706 GCA_038211245.1 Desulfobulbales bacterium
AGACTGAATCGTTCGGCCTCATAGCCAAAATCCTCCAACAGTTCAACAATCATGTCGGAGCGGGTCATTGCTTTATAATTACCATCCAGGTAATGACATTCACCGAGGTGTCAGCCAAGCACCATGACCCCGTCCGCACCCTGGGACAGTGCATCCATGACAAATTCCGGATGCACCATGCCGGAGCACATTACCCGGATAATCCGCACATTATGCGGATACTGCATGCGCGCAGTACCCGCGAGATCAGCTGCGGCGTAGGAGCACCAGTTGCAGCAGAAGGCAACAATTTTAGGCTCAAAACTCATGTGATCTACTCCTTATAAAGGTATATCAAAGCCCTGTCACACCGCCAAAGCGGCTTGAATCTGGGCACTGATCTGTTTCATGGTAAAGCCGGACACCAAAACACCCCGCTTCGGACACGTTCCCTGGCACAAACCGCAGCCTTTGCATTGGGCCTTGTTGACCGCAATCAATTTACCGGCCGGCCGATCCGCCTCCGCCGCCCTTTCCACCAAAGTAATGGCGTTATAGGGACAGACATCGACACACAAGGCGCAACCGTCACAATAGTTCTCGTCAACAGTCGCCTTGATGGCATCGAGGCTTACCTGGGTCTTGGAAAGCAGGGTTGCGGCTCTTGCCGAGGCGGCCAAGGCCTGGGCCACCGACTCTTCCACCGGTTTCGGATAATGGGCAAGACCTGCGACAAACATGCCGTCGGTTGAAAAATCGACGGGTTTCAGTTTGGCGTGTGCCTCCTGAAAGAAACCATGACCGTCTATCGGCACTTTATAAAGTTTGCCAAGATCGGCGGCGTCCTCCTTGGGCCGGATTGCCGTGGCGAGAATGACCATATCGGCCTTGATTCGCAACGGCCGGTGGAGCACATGATCCCAAACCTCAACATCAATGTCGGGGCCGTTCTCGGTGACCTTCGGTTTGCCGTGCAGCTCGTAGTTGATGAAAATAACGCCGAGTTTTCGTGCCTGTTTGTAGAGGACCTCACGCTGCGCATAGGTGCGCATATCGCGATACAGGATATACACATTGCGATCCGGGCTCTCTTTTTTCAGGGTTATCGCCGACTGCACCGAATGGGTGCAGCAGACCTTGGAGCAATACATGTGGTCGCCTTCCCGCGACCCGACACACTGAATAAAAACAAATCTTTTCGCTTGCTTGACATGCTTTTCCTTCAACTCGAACAACTTGTCGAATTGTACCGAAGTGACCACCCTGGTAATACTTTCATAATTGTATTCCTGGGGAAGATAGGCCTCTCCGCCGATGGCGACAATACCGGCACCGTGCTCGATCACCTTGGTGAGGCCGTCTTTGCCGGTAATGGTTGAGCGGAAGTTGCCGACGAAGCCTTCCACCGCCGTCACCGTATGTTCTTTATGAATGGTGATCCGCTCGTTCCAGATGACCTTGTCGATAAGTTTCGCGACCTGGGTCGGTACATGCTCACCCGACCAGGTGTGTTTGAGATTCAAGGCATTGCCGCCCAGGATGTCGGATTTTTCCACCAAATGCACGCCAAAACCTTGTTTGGCAAGATTCAGGGCGGCGGTCATTCCGGCAACTCCACCACCAATCACCAAGCCCTTCTGGGTGATCGGCACGGAAATGGGTTTGAGAGAAGCCCCAAAGGTAACCTTGGCGGCGGCCATGCGCACCAGATCTTTGGCTTTGGCCGTCGCTTCCTGGGGATTTTTGCTATGCACCCAGGCATTGTGATTCCTGATGTTGGCCATCTCCACCAGATATTCGTTAAGACCTGCGGCCTTCAAGGTTTCGCGGAAAAGCGGCTCATGGGTCCTGGGGGTACAAGCAGCGATGACAATGCGGTTGAGGTTCTTTTCCTGAATACGTTTGACAATCATCTCCTGGGTATCCTGGGAACAGGAGAAGAGATTCCGTTCGACATAGACCACATCCGGCAGCGTCGCGGCATAATCTTCGACCGCCTTGACATCGACTACGCCGGCGATATTTGAACCGCAGTGGCAGACGAACACCCCAATGCGCGGATCCTCCCGTGAGATATCCTTCTCCGCCGGGAAACTTGCCTCACTGGTCAGTTCATACCTGGCCGGTGCCAACAGATCGGCAACCGCCGCTGCTGCCGCTGATCCTTCAACGACGGATTGCGGGATATCTTTGGGCCCGGCAATGGCGCCGCAGGTGAAGATTCCTTCCCGCGAGGTCTGCACCGGGGCAAAGTCGGAGGTGGCGGCGAAATTATCGGCGGTCAGCTTGATATCGGCGGTATGCGCTAAATCAAGCACATGCTTGGGGGTCTGCAGGCCAACCGAGAGCACCACCAGATCGAAAAACTCCTCGATCTGCCGGCCATGCTCATTGACGTAACGGAGACGCAGGTCACTGCTTGAACCGTCGGATTCCACCCCGTTCACCCGGCAGCGGACAAAACGTACCCCGGAATCCTCCTTGGCGCGTTCCAGGTATTGATCGAAATCCTTACCGTGGGTCCGCATATCCATATAAAAGATAGTGGTCTGCAGCCCGGGGACGTGGTCCTTGGCGATAACCGCCTCCTTGATCGCATACATACAGCAAACCGAGGAGCAATAGCCGTTGCCGCAGAGATTCTCATCGCGGGAACCGACACACTGCAGGAAGGCGACCTTATTGACCGGTTTGCCGTCGGAGGGACGGATCAAATGGCCTTCGGTTGGACCGGAAGCGGACAGATAGCGCTCGAGTTGCAGGGAGGTGATGACATTCTTGTACACCCCAAAACCCCAGACCTTGGCTTCGGTCGGGTCATAGGCCTCAAAGCCCGGAGCCAGGACCACCGCTCCGACATTAATTTGATGAATCTTTTCCGTATCATCAAAGTTTATCGCCCCGGCGTCACAGACTTTTTCACAAAAGCCGCAGGCACCCGGTTTCTGCAGACGAATACAGGAATCGGCGTCAATCTGGTACTTGAGCGGCACGGCCTGGGCGTATTTAACATAAATCGCCTTGCGTTTGCCGGTTGCCGCATCGTATTCGCTATCGACCTTCTTCGGACATTTCTCGGTGCAGGCGCCGCAGGCGATGCATTTCGTCATGTCCACGTAACGTGGTGCTTCTTTAACGGTTACTGAGAAATTCCCAGCAACCCCGTCAATCCCCGTGACCTCGCTTAAGGTCATCAATTTTATATTTAAGTGCCGACCGCACTCGACCAACTTTGGCGCGATAATTCACATCGAGCAATCGTTGGTCGGGAAGGTCTTGTCCAGTTGGGCCATGGCCCCGCCAATGGCGCCGGTCTTTTCAACCAGATACACATAGTATCCGGAATCGGCGAGATCGAGGGCGGCCTGCATCCCCGTAACTCCACCGCCCACAATCATTACCGACCCAACTTTCTTTGTGTCCAGCATGATAGGTATCTCCTCTATTGTATGTAGCAATATGCTATTGTTTATTCGGCATAATCAAAGAATCGGCAACCAGCTCCCAGATGTACTTCACCTCAATGTCCAGATCATATTCTTTGTTGAGGGATTTCATCAGCTGATCGCGACAATTATGGCAGGGTGCAATAACCAATTTCGCCCCGGATTCACTGATCTGCCGAGCCTTTATTCGACCATAAAAAACCCGCTCGGCGGAATACGGCATAGCCCAGGCCCCACCACCGGCGCCACAACAGTAAGCGCCATTGCGGTTCGGATAGAGTTCGCGGAAATCGTCGCAGCAGGCCTTGGTAACTGCCCGACCTTCTTCAAAATAGGCCTGGCCGAAGGCCTTGAGGGACTTGCGGCCGTAGTTGCAGGGATCATGATAGGCAACGGCCATGGCGTGCACCGCCTTGTCCAACTGGATCTTGCCTTCCTGAATATATTCAAGGAGCAGATCAAAGACGGTAACGATTTTGAATTCATTGAGTGCTTCGGGGTACCACTTGTTCAACCCGGACCGGGTTGCGAAATAGGCGTGGCCTCACTCGGGGAGGAGGAGAACCTTGCAGTTCAGCCTCCGCATGTTGTCGACAATCCGGCCGACCACGGTTTTCATCGCCTCATCGTCGCCGGAAAACAGGCCCCAGTTGACCCCCTCCCAGTTTTCAGAGGAAAGTGTAAAGGATTCGCCGGCGGCGTAGAAAATCTTCCACCACCACTTCATATCATCCGGCTCGCCGAAAGGTTCCTTAGAGTTAACGGTCACCAAAACCCTTGCCCCATGGACATCGATGGGGGTCTTGAAACCAGGGCAGGAATCCTCGGCGAGCTCCTGGCCAAGGTCTTCGCAGAGGAAAACAAAATCATCTTTTGGTATGCCGAGGTTGTTGCCACGCTCAAGGCACATGACAACCCCTTTATGGATGGGGCCGGGAACCGCCGAACGTTTGCGCGAACCACGAATCTTCCGCATGAGTGCAGTTATCTGAATATTGGCAGGACAGCTTTCTTCACACTTGCCGCACATGGTGCACTTCCACGGCCAACTCGAATCGACCAGTTCCTTGTCCATGCCGAGCACTGCCATGCGCACGATTTTCCGAGGATCGAGGCCATCGACGCCGGAAATCGGGCAGGCGCTGGCGCAGGTACCGCAGGTCAGGCAGGAATCGGCCCAGGCGGGATCAAGGGCGATCTGACTCTTCAGGCCGTT
Organism: Desulfobulbales bacterium; assembly: GCA_038211245.1. Lineage (GTDB taxonomy): Bacteria > Desulfobacterota > Desulfobulbia > Desulfobulbales > Desulfocapsaceae > Desulforhopalus_A. Next base: position 4,642 of record JBBQVT010000161.1, read on the forward strand.
GAGTTCCATCGGTGCCACATCGGTCTCCTCCAGGGCACCCAGGGCCTTGGGACTGACATTATTGGCCGGGCCGACATGCGGTTCACGTCCGAATTTTTCGCAGAGTTTCTGGTAATCATGAAACTTCATAAGATACTTACGCCCCGGACCTTCCTTGGCGGAAAGGGTGCCGGAGTTAATCCAGTTCCTTATGGTGTTTCGATGAACCCCAAATTCTTCTGCAAGGTCGCTGACTTTAAATTCATACATCATAAAAGGTCACCTCATTTTGCTTTTAAAAGAAAGAATTTGTGAGAGTTTTTCACACGTTTCTGTAACAGCTTGGGTCATGACAGGAGACAGTCCCGGGGCAATTTCCTCGGGGATAAACTTGATCTGCGCGGCAATGATCTGCACCTTGATGCCGGTGTTCTCGGCGAGTTCCTGCAGCAGGTTGACGGTTGGAAACTGATGGAGAGAAAAATCGTGGATCTTTTTGGTCGGGATCTGATCGGGGAGAATCTCGAAGACCTCGCCCGGCCGACGATCGGTAAAATCAACTGCATCGAGAACGATGATTTTCTCCGGCCGCCCCTCCTCCATCAGGAGATAGTCAAACAAGTATTCGCGGACACAGGTGCCGGCATCAATCGCCTGAACACCCATAGGCAGGTCATAGAGCGCATGTAATTGGTCGATCACGGCGGGACCGAACCCGTCATCACCCATGATGAGATTGCCGCAGCCGAAAATCATTGTTTTATTGTCGCTTGGTCGCATTGTGCAAACAGTGCCCCTTTTAGTTTTTGAGAAAAAATACCACTTGAAAAAAAGAAGTGCAAGACGGTTTTTGCAAGATAACGGAATATAACCAGCAGGTTCTCGAAACCATTAGCATATTCTGCACAATAATTTTTAATATTTTGATAAAAAATACTCATGACTACGACTATGTCGCACGAACTGTCGACAAAGGAAAACTTCTTGGCCGAGGGTGACAAACGAACGGCAACAGATACACTGCCTGCTCCGATCCCCGTCCAAAAAGGACTGTTCTCTCTGATTTTCTGGAGATATTCGCAACCCAGGATATTTTCCGCCTCGACTGGAAAAGGTACCGGGAAAAGCCTGGATTATTCAGTTTGCGGCAATGATTGCGGTTTGCAAAAGAGACAAGCATGCATCCGCCGAGATCGGCGGATGCATGCTTGAAGGGAGGGGATGTCCTACAATGAATAGCCCAGCGGATTGTTTTTCTGCCAGCGCCAGGTATCCCGGCACATTTCCGTCAGGCCGTAGCTCGCCTGCCAGCCAAGTTCCTCCAGAGCCTTGGTCGGATCGGCATAACAGGCGGCGATATCACCCGGACGGCGATCGACTATGCGGTAGGGGATTTCCCGGCCGCAGGCTTCGGCAAAGGCGCGGACCATCTCAAGCACGCTGTAGCCCCTGCCGGTGCCGAGGTTGTAGACTACCACCCCGGGTCGCTGCAGCAGCTTAGCAAGAGCCTTGACATGACCCTCGGCCAGATCGACGACGTGAATATAGTCGCGCACTCCGGTGCCGTCCACGGTCGGGTAGTCGTTACCGAAGACCGAGAGTTTGGACAACTTGCCGACCGCCACCTGGGCAATGTAGGGCACGAGGTTATTGGGAATGCCACCCGGGTCCTCGCCGATCCGACCGCTTTTATGCGCCCCTACCGGGTTGAAATAGCGCAGCAGGCAGACATTCCATTCCCCGTCGGCATGGTGCACATCACCAAGAATTTCCTCAACCATGAGTTTGGTTCGCCCGTACGGGTTGGTGCAGGAGAGGGGGAAATCCTCGGTGATCGGCACGGTCGCCGGATCGCCGTAGACAGTCGCCGAAGAGCTGAAGATGATGCTCTTGACACCGTGCGCGGCCATAGTTTCACAGAGGATGAGGGTGCCGGTGATATTATTATTATAGTAGAGCAAAGGTTTCTCGACCGATTCCCCCACCGCTTTTTTGCCGGCGAAGTGAATGACCGCATCGATTTTCCCGCACTGGGCAAACACCCCGGCAAGGCGCGCCCTGTCCAGCAGGTCAACCTCAAAAAAAACGACCTTTTGTCCGGCCAGTTCCTCGACCCGGCGCAATGACTCACGACTGGAATTCGACAGATTATCGACTACCGTCACCTGGTAGCCGCAGCCGAGCAGGGCAAGGCAGGTATGACTGCCGATATAGCCGGCTCCACCGGTTACAAGAATGTGCATATTTTCCTCATGGTAATTGATAAATTTTTTCTTTTACATTGCCCTATGCACATTGATTTCATCCAGCAAAGCTTTTTCCACAAATGAATTAATCGATAGCTTAAGTTTTTTTGCAGTTACTGCGACTTCCTTATGCAGTTCGGGAGACAATCTCAGATTAAATTTCCCGGAATAGGGTTTTTCCGGATTCACCCCATCTTGTTCACACCACGACAGATAATCATCAATCGATTCCCTGAAGGCCATTTCAATTTCATCAACCGTTCTTCCCTGAAAAGTAATTATATCCCGGGTGTTTATTACATCCCCATGAAATATTTTTGCTTTATCATCATATTCAACTATGCCAACATATCCTTTATATTCCATCATTTTGTTACCCCCGCATTTTCCAATAACCGTCGCATGGAAGTCACTGCACCTTTATCTGTGTCCTTTTGTGGGTGAGGTCTATGAAAAACAGCTCTTTCTCCATTCAGTTTGATCCGAACACGAGAACCATTACCTTCCGAGATTTCAGCGCCAAGGGCAATGAGCAGTGACTCTATGTCACTCCACGATATATTTGCCTGAGTAGGATTTTTGCAGATTTCCGAGAGAGTTCTTCGGTGCCGTGAGTTCATAGATACATATGGTACTGTCAAATGGTACCGTTGTCAAGAATGTTCATTGAGACCGCCTGCTCATGGAAGGGAATTTCCATCACCACTCGAAGTGCTCTCTCACCCGTCAGTACTTTATAGCAGTATTTTGTAACTCAGACAAAGGGATACTCAATATTGTAAACTGTGTGACTTCCATAACGGTATTCCCTATGCCCTCCTTCTCACAGGGTCAATAGGCTACCATAATGTAAACGATAAATCTATCCGCCTAAAGGTGGTGTTTTTAGTCTTTTTTGAGACTATCAATCATGGATTGATACTGGCTTTTGGAAAAAAACAATTTTGTTACGATTAGTCTATCTTTGATCTCCGCCATTACTAAATTTTACCTGGGCCACCATCAAAGTGGTCATATATGGCCACGCGCGCAAATATGACCACTTGCCTTTGCCGATTAATGGCAACCGAAAAAGCCTAGATTTATAAATTAATAACATAATATCAGGATGATGGTTCCTGCCATTGCTTGTGGGGAAAACCTGGCACAAAGATTGCTATTTACCATTGAGCATCAATAATGGCCAACAGCACAGTGTCCTATCGGAACGGCATTTTTCCTATCCTCATTTAGGGGCTTATACAAGGTAGTAAATGAGGGAATCCGGAAGACCAATCAGCCGATGGATTTTTAAGATCGGCTCTTCAACTGTGGAGCAATCACAAGATAGTGTCGTCACCTTGACCGGGACCGTTTCAGAAGCATCGCATAAATCACTGGCTGGAGAGACCACAGCGAGTGTCTCGGGTATTAGGAGCTTTGCCAACAACCTTAAAATTATAGGACCCAACCCCGAAAACCGCGACATGAAATACTCTTTCGCCGCTCTTTTCAGGACCCTCTTAAGGGTAAAAAGGAGCAGAAGAGTATTTCAAAATTTCAAAAATCAACATGGAGAAATATCATGAAAAGAATGACTGATCAAATTGCTTTACCTGTCGCCCACATTGTTATGATGGTGGCGTTTTTAACCGCCATCTTTTTAGCCGATGCAAACCTTTCTTTGGCAGCATCACAAGACAAGAAAACCCCTGAAGTTATGAGTAGGCCCTCTGCCGTAGATCATGCAGAGGCCCGCATCAAAGAGCTCCAAGGTGTGCTTAATTTAACGGATGTCCAAAAAGAAAAGTGGAACACCCTGACCCAGGTGATGCGCGAAAACGCCAAAGAGATGGACGCG
>JBBQVT010000162.1:0-8694 GCA_038211245.1 Desulfobulbales bacterium
TTTGAATTCATAGAAAATCTTATCTATCTGCCGGTCACCATTGGCGACGACAGGCAATACTGGGTGCTCGACAGCGGCGCCTCCATGTCGGTGATTGACCAGGAGTACGCCGAAAGACTCGGACTTGACGTCCAAGGCAGCATCAGGGGCTATGGTTTTGGCGAATTATTTGATCTTTCCTTCGTCAGGGTGCCCGAGTACCGCGTCGGCACCATCCAATTCGCCAGCCAAAAGCTCTATGTGTCCAAAGGTTTGGCCGCCAAAAGCTACGAACCGGCGATCGTCGGCATCCTCGGCTATGATTTTCTCTCCCGGTTTATAGTGGAAATCGATTACGACCTCAAGCAGGTCACCTTTCATGCCCCCGAGTCCTTTGTGTATAAGGGATCTGGAGCAACCGTCGATGCCCCTCTGAAATACCGGACCTTCACCCTGCCGGTGGAAGTCGATGGCAAGTATAAAAGCCTCTGGAGCCTTGATCTCGGTTCTTACCACAGCTCTCTCCACTATCTTTTTGCTGAGAAACACGGGCTTCTTGAGAAACCCGGGGTAGAAATCGTCAGCCAGGGCATGTCCGGTCTGTCGCGTGAGGTGAATATCCAGTTCAGCTGCTTACAGATAGACAATTTCCAACTCGATCTGTCGATAATTTCCATTCCCGTTCAAAAAGGCGTCGGAGCAACGGCTTTGGGCGAAGTCGGCGGCAATCTCGGCAACTCCACCTTGCGCCATTTCCACCTTTTCCTCAACTATCCCGAGCAGAAAATAATCCTGGAAAAGGGCATAAGCTTCAACGTGGCCTTTCCCCGCGACAAATCCGGCCTGATCATCGGCCGCGCCGAAAACAACCAGCCAATGATCTCGTATATCGCCGGCAACAGTCCGGCGGCCAAGACCGGCCTTGTGGCCGGCGATATCATTGTCGAACTGGATGGACAAAGCATTGGCCCGGATAACCCGATAGTCCCCCTGCGTTATATCCTGCGTGGGCCTGCCGGCAACAGCGTTTCCATGAAGGTGCAAAGGGAGGAGGAGATAGTTTCTGTAACCTTTATCCTCGAACATCTCTACCCAACCGACACCGGCGCCTGCGCAAGTCCTCTGAACTGAGAAGGAAGGGCTTGCAAAGCCTTTGATGAGTGGCTAGCTTTTGCGTAAGCCGTTGAGCAATAATAACCCTGGATACATTAATCTCAAAAACGGCACAAGGAGGGTATTGATTGTTGCAAAGAAGAGCCGTTTCCCCGGGCTTCCTGCAGCCGGCAAGGTTTTATTTCTGTCTCGCATTAACTCCTCAACGCCACGATGATAATCCGCTGTGATCTGTGTCCCAAACGCTGCCTGATAGAACCTGGGCAAAGTGGTGAATGCCGCATTCGGGTGAACCTCGACGGTAAATTGGTAGCGGTCACCTACGGACATCCTTGTACCGTGCATGTCGACCCGATTGAGAAAAAACCGTTTTTCCACTTTCTACCTGGTACCACCAGCCTTTCAATAGCCACTGTCGGCTGCAATTTGCATTGCAAGAATTGCCAGAACTGGGAGATTTCCCAACAAAATCCAGAAGAAATCGCCGCTTCCCCGCTGCTTCCGGTTGAGATTCCGAGGTTGGCGGCCTACCACGGCTGCCGGTCTGTATCCTACACCTATACCGACCCGGTGGTTTATTACGAATATACCGCCGACAGCTCGGTTTTTGTGCGGCAAGCAGGACTGAAAAACACCCTGGTTACCGCCGGCTACATCAATCGCGAGCCATGGATGGAACTGTGCCGGAAGGTGGATGCGGTGCGCATCGACTTAAAAGCCCTTTCCGATAAATTTTATCAGGATATCTGTGGTGCCACGCTGCAACCGGTGCTGGACAGCCTGGTTACCGCCAGATCGATGGGGATCCATATCGAGGTGATCAACCTCCTTATCCCAACCTTGAACGACAGCGACAAGGAAATCAGCGATCTCTGCCGGTGGATTGTCGAAAACCTGGGCCGCGAGATACCGCTGCATTTCTCGCGGTTTTTCCCCAACTATCAAATGAAAAATCTTCCCCCGACTCCGGCAACAGCACTGCTCAGGGCCAGGGATATCGCCAGGAGTGCAGGACTTTACTACGTGTACCTCGGCAACATCCTGGTGCCCGACGGGGAGAACACTTTTTGCCCGGAATGCGGAGACCTCCTGGTGCAGCGCCGTGCCCTCGAGGTTTTGAAAAATACCATCGAAAACGGCAGGTGTCCGCGTTGCAATTTCCAGATATACGGGGTGTGGCTATGAATCGCCGAGATTTTTTATTAAAAGTAACGGCGCTATGCGCAGTCATTGCCGTGCCGATGGGTGTGTGGCTTCGGCGGGCGGAAGATATCGGAGTTGTCAGGGCCTTACGGAGCAGATTTTACCCCGGACCTGTCCGCCCTCTGGATAAAGAAAGTGTCAGCCGCCGAGGAAAATGGGCCGGTTGAAAATCCTTATGTAATGGCTGGAATTTACAAATTTTCCGTGCCGTGCTCTACATAATATCAATCTGATAGGAGTCATGACGATGCATAAAAGTTTAGTTATCACCCTCGTTCTCATGGGCTTTTCAGGAATTATTTTACCAGCCATATTGGCGGCCGCCAACAGTGCACCGGGATCTTCAAAGCCGGGTGAAAAAGCTCCCACCGAAAAAAAAATCTTCCCCTCACCTTTTGCCGGCACCTGGTATGACGGCAATCCAACAAAGCTGGCGGCGACAATCGATGGCTATATGGGCAACACACCTAACACTGTTCTTGCTCCGGTCTGTGCTTTGATCATGCCCCACGCCGGGCTGCAGTGGTCGGGGCAGACCGCCGCCTATGCGATCAAGCAGATTGATCCGACAAAAATCCGCAGAGTCATCGTTCTCGGGCCTTCCCATCATGTTTTCATGGAGAATTCAGTGAGTGTGCCGAATGCGACCCATTATGCCACGCCGCTTGGTGAAACGCCCCTCGATATTGATCTCATCCGGGAACTGTTACAATCACCGTACTTCCATGTTACCCAGGCGGCCAACGAGAGCGAACACAGCGTCCAAATTCTCCTGCCGCTTCTGCAGAGAAGACTGGGAGACTTCCACTTTGTCCCCATTGTTCTCGGCAGACTTGATAGCGCTTCGACACAGGCTATCGTCGATATCCTGCGACGCCACCTGACCCCTGACACTTTGCTGGTAGCATCCAGCGATTTCACCCACTATGGCCGCAATTTCGGTTATCTTCCCTTTGCCACCGACATACCGGAAAACCTGAGAAAACTTGATATGGGTGCTTTCAAATTCATTGAAGAAAAAGAGCCCCAGGGTTTTGCATCCTATGTGGAAAAGACCGGCGCCACCATCTGCGGCCAAGGGGCAATCGAAATGCTGCTGGCCTTGCTTCCGGCAAAAAGCCGCATAAATCTTCTGCATTATGCAACCTCCGGGGCCAAGACCCATGACTTTTCCTCTTCGGTCAGTTATCTGAGCGCTGCCGTCACGGGGAGCTGGGAGGAAATTGCCAAGGATGAAACTTCCATCGGCCCGGGGTTGTCACAGGAAGATAAAAGCCGGCTCATGGCTCTGGCTAAAGGCACGTTGCAATATTTTTTGGAGAGCGGCAAAGCCCCGACGCCGGCAAATCTGGGTATAGAAATCACCCCCGGAATGCAACAGATCATGGGCGCCTTTGTGACCCTGAAAAAGCATGAAATTCTCAGGGGTTGCATCGGTGAAATAACACCGACACGACCGGTGTATGAGGCGGTGCTGCACCGCACCATCGATGCAGCGGTCCATGATTCCAGGTTTAAAGCAGTGCGCAAGGATGAATTTAAAGACCTCTCCTTCGAGATCTCCGCCCTCACCCCTGCCACTTCGGTCTCGTCCTACCGGGACATTGTTATCGGCCGGGACGGAGTGGTTTTGCAGAAGAATGGACGAAGTGCGGTGTTCCTTCCCCAGGTTGCCCCCGAGCAGGGTTGGGGGCTAGAAGAAATGCTTTCACAGCTTGCCTTGAAGGCGGGATTACCGCCGGATGCCTGGACTGAGGGCGCGTCATTTACCGTCTTTCAAGCCATTGTCTTTGGTGACACTGATATATGAGAAGATTGACGAGCGAGGCTCCCATTACCGCACTGGGATTCTTTGCTCTGGTGTCGCAAACCTTGCTGTTTCGCGATTTTCTCTCTTCACTTGAAGGTAACGAAATCGCCGTCGGGACGTTTTTCGGGTCATGGCTGCTCTGGGTTGGCGCAGGTGCCCTTGCCGGTCGGCTTTTTTCCATGAGGTTTCCTGCAGCTCTGCCGCGGTTTCTCTTTTTTCCGCTGCTGTATCTCCCGGCCGCCTTCATTCAACACCAGGTGATCAGCAGTGCCAGATCGATCCTTGGACTGGAGTCATTTGTACTGGCACCTCTGCCGTCTCTGCTGCTTTTTGCCTCGCTTGCCAACGCCCCGACAAGTTTTCTCAGCGGATTTCTTTTTTCCATGGCCTGCGCCTGGGTGGCGGGAACATTCGCTTTGCCTGTTGCCCGAGTCTATATACTCGAAACCTTTGGCGGCTTCATTGGCGGGCTTTTTGTAACCGGATTCCTTGTTATGGGAATGGCGGGGGAAAAGGTGTTTCTCCATGCAGCGCTGGTGCTTTTGGCTGCGCTTTTTGCACGATTCATACCGAGCCAGATGCATTTCATCCGCTGGGGGGCCGTGGCTGCCCTGGCGGTGACTGCATTGCTTGCCGTGAATATCCTTGGTGACCTCGCGGCAAAGCATGCAGCCCGGACCCAGTGGAGCCAGTTGCTACCGATCGATACTTACCGCGGCAGCTTCAGCACCGCTCAGTCGCGGTATCTGTATGGTGAACGTGCCGGCGATTTCATCGTCATGACCGATGGGGGGGTGATTGAAACCCTTCCCGAGGAAGAGCATACCTCGGAAGTCGCTGCCTGGGCGATTGCCGAAAACCCTCGGACGACAAGTGTTTTGATTGTTGGTCCGGGCGGACCTGCCATCGCCAATCGGCTCAGGGTGCTGCCGCAGATCCACGACGTGGTTTGGCTTTACCCCGATCCCGAGTTTCCGGCCAAGCTGTTCGGGGTATTGCCTGGAGGGACTTACGATTCAATCGGTCGTGTCGATGCGCCCCAACAGGAGGTGCGAGCTTACCTCGAAGAGACCGAGAAAAAATTTGATCTAGTGATCGTCAATCTCCCCGAGGCAACCACCCTTGTCCTCAACCGCTATTTTTCTCTAGCCTTCTTCTCCCTTGTCAAAAACGTTCTCGCCCCTGCCGGGGTCTGTGCTGTCAAGATATCCGGTGCGGCCAATTATCTCAGTGGCGAACACGTGCTGGCCGGTGCCTCAACACTTACTACCCTGTCATCAGTGTTTCCCCGGGTGGTATTGAAGCCTGGTGACGAGAGTTTTTTGTTTGCCTCAATGGAAGATGTTCTCAGTGAGTCGCCGACCGCTCTTGCCAAGGGTTTTGCAGCGATTGAAGGTTCCTCACAACTCTATCCGAAGGAGGGCATACTGGCCGCTTTTCCAAAGGACCGGATCACTTTTCAGAAAGACAGGTATCGAAAGGCTGAAGAAAAATACGGCAGAAATCTCCTTGAAAATACCGACGATCACCCCAAGGCCCTTCTTTTCAACTTACTGCTGACTCTCCGCCGTGCCGGGCTGGGCACTGTCGCCGCGGGAGCGGCGTTCCTGGTCGACAATGGCACGTGGATCGGTCTGGCCGGGATCTTTCTCTACGGCCTGCTGCGGGTTTTTTACCGGAGAAAGTCACCCCAAGCTGCGGCAGGGCAAAAGGAAGAGAGATCACCGAACATCTTTGATATCCAAGTCATGCTTTTTATGGCCGGCTTAGTCGGCATGTCGGCCACGGTGGTCCTCATGTTTTGCTATCAGGTTCGTTTTGGCTCCCTGTTTCTCGACATGGGATTGATCTCGTCATTGTTCATGCTTGGCTCGGCAGTCGGTGGACTGTCGTGTGAAAAACTCCTGCTGCAAGGCAAAGCTACAATTCCCAGGATTATTTTGATGATAACCATCTTCGAGATGATCTTTTTCTTCGCCTTAATTTTTTACGCGCCGATGGAGGCTTCCCGGTTAGTTCTAGGTCTGTTCTTCACCATGACTGGTTTATTTTCAGGCCTATATTTTCCCTTGGCGGCAGGATGTTTAAACGCCGACGGATTCAGGGTGGAGGCCGCTGCCGGACGTTTGGAATTGCTGGATCATGTTGGCGGAGCAATAGGGGCTTTGGCCACCGGCCTTTGTTTATTGCCCCTTTTAGGGGTAAAAGCATCGCTTACGATTTTGGTCACCGCGGTGATCGTCATCAACCTCATGTCTCTCATCAACCGATTGTACGTCGCTTCCGCCAACACCGATGATTGGTTTGACCGGGGCAAGCGTCCCTTCGGCTACCTGCTGTTTGGCGTGGCAGCATTTTCCCTGCTGGTTTCCCAAGGCTTCCAAGCCACGCAAAGCGGCCATGCGGCCATCGACTTCCAGGCCGCCGCAGCCGAGATGGCCGGCAGCCTCGAACGCCAGGAGCAGAAAGATACTTTGCCGGACGGTGCGACCTTCATCTATTACCTGGTCCCCGGTGGATACCTTTTTCCCTCGGCCCCGCTGGCAAGGGGTATCCGCGGCTACGGCGGCGAGATCCCACTCGCTGTCTGGATAGATGACTCTGGTGTTCTGAAAGACTTTCGGCTCCTGAGGTCCAACGAAACCCCCGTTTATCTGGCTTTTTTGAGCGGCTGGCTAGCGAGTCTGAAAGAAAAGGAGTTGTTCGTTGCCAATGGCTTTCAGGGGATAGATGCAGTGTCCGGGGCAACGATGTCTTCTGCTGCCATCCTGAAAACCCTCAGCCGGTCGACAAGCGTTTTCGGCGAGATCGTGCTGGGTCGATCCGCTCAGAAAGAGGCCACTTCCTCCTTTGTGGCAGGCCCACCGTGGCAATTCACAGCCCTTCTGGTATGGACAATAGTGATCCTGGCCGCGCGCTACCGGCCGGGCCCTTGGCTGAGGCGTCTTATCCTGACGACTTCATTGGTCCTGTTTGGGGTTAAGCTCAATCTCCAATATGCCTCTCAGCAGGTCATGGCCCTCCTTTCCGGTAACTTTTCCTGGGAGATAACCAGCAGCGGATTTTTCCTCATGGTGATCATCCCCGGATTGGTTGTACTTTTCGGCAACGTCTATTGCGGCTATCTGTGCCCCTTTGGCGCATTACAAGAATTGCTCGGCGATCTCCGGCCAACGCGAATCGTCCCCGACCCGCGGCGACAGGTTTGGCGCTATGGCCGCTTCGGCAAGTATATCATGCTTTTTCTCTTTACCCTCCTGTTTGCCTTGACCCGCGATTTTACAGTGCTCGACGCCGATCCACTCATCACCATTTTTGCCGCTGCCCGCGACGGTACCGTGACTGTCCTCGCCCTCTGTCTTCTCGTCTTCTCTTTCTTTTTCCGGCGTTTCTGGTGCCGGAATCTCTGTCCGGCCGGTGCGTTTCTCGCCCTTTTGGGTGGGGTGCAGTTGCTCCGTCATTTCCTCCCGAAAACCAGGCCCGAGTTGTGTGATATGGGGGTGCGCAACCGATCGGAGCTGGATTGTCTGCAATGCGACAGGTGCCGTCATGAAAAGAATTGAAACGGCATACCTCGTTGCTGTTGCCACTATGATCCTGATGGTTTTTATCCTCTCGCTGCACCGCTGCAGTGAACTTAAAGGTTTATGGCATGAATCGACAACAGCCATATCCATTGGAAAACCACGAGCTGTCAATGTCGAACAGATCCACCTCCTGATGAACCAAGGCAAGCTTTCCGATAAAGAGGCCAAATTCTATACCACGTCCCCTGTGCTGGAAGAACTCCCTCCCGCCCTGCCGAACAAGAAGAAGTAAAACCAGGATGTTTATGACGAGTCATCCCGCAATATTGGCCTCTGAGGTTATTAAAGCAGAATAGATTATGGAAACGAGAAAAAGAAAGTTGTTTGCATTTTCAACCATTTTAATACTATCCATTATTCTATTCTTTCTCCTGATTATCATAATCCTAACTACAATAATACGCATTGCTCAAATTACTTCGGCCTTTACAACATATTCGATGAAGCAGCTGGAATTTGACAATCAGTCTCTCAATAGACCAAAAGAAATATTTTCACGCATAAAGGCGGAACTCTTCACCCCGGATTTCGAGATTTCAAAACCTCAAAAGAGTGATGAAATCAGTTCGATTTACATCATCAGCAACGAGGGCCGAGTCATAATGGCCGAAAATGCTGAACTGGTAGGCCGTGATATCGAGGTGAATCCACTCAGTTCATATCGATTTCCTCTAGGAAATCGTGTGGTGGTAATGGATATTTCGGTAAAATACCAGAGAAAGATGGTGACCAAGATTCTTTTAGATTTGCTTACGGTCTGAAATTATCTCGTACGGGCAGCAAATTAAAAATGTGATAGGCATTGGGCCTCCCGCCTAATCAACTAATCAAGGGACACCAAACTAATCAAGGACAACTAATCAACAGCAATTCCCTTTTTGGGCTAGAAGTCGAGTCGTGTTAGTGGACGTTGAATTTTCTAACAAAAAAAGCGAGCTAATTTTTCAATTATTCGTTCGAAACACATTTTGCCAACTCGTTTGTACGTCGTCTCCGGCGAAA
>JBBQVT010000163.1:0-8560 GCA_038211245.1 Desulfobulbales bacterium
GTTACCATCTGTGTCGAGACGATTGAGCGTTTGAAAAAGGTCGAGGGTGTTGCCGGTTTCCATATCATGGCCATTGACTGGGAAGAGAAAGTCAAAGAAATCGTCGAGAGGGCAGGGCTACTCCCCAGACCGCAGGTGTAGGCAACGCGAACAATGAAATTCTAAATTTCGAGGAGGATTGATTCATGAGTAACAATAAACTCATCCTGGTAGTAGATGACGATACTGATCTGGTGGAAATGGTCGCCATGAAACTTGCGAGCAAAAATTTCCGGGTTGCCAAGGCCTACGATGGGGTCGAAGCCATGGCGAAAATAAAAGAAGAGCGACCGGCCCTGATGATACTCGACGTGATGATGCCGAGGAAAGATGGTTACACTCTGTGTGACGAACTGAAAAAATCCGAGGAATACAAAGGTATAGTCATCATCCTGCTGACCGCTGTCACCGAGGCAATATCCTCGACCAATTATACCCATATCGGCGGAAAAACGACCCTGGCCGATGATTTTATCCCAAAACCCATCGATATGGACAAATTGATGGAAATAGTCGAGGATAGTCTCTAAAACCTCTAACCAACGATCCTCCGGATTTTCCCGGAGGATCTCACCTTTGCGGGCTGGCCACAAGTGGACGATACTTTTTCAGAAACCGGTGCGATGAAGATCAGCCTGGGGGGAATCAAGTTTAGTGAGGAACTTGTCCATGTTAGCCACTGCGTCCTATCACCCTCCGATAGATCTTTTGTCGATCTCATAGAGCGTATAGCTGAGAAACGCATCAATATGCCCTTTATCTGTGCCGGTGCTATGCGCAGCACATTTTGTGTCGCCGCTGCAGACTTTGTTTTTCTTGAAAAGCTTCTTGATAGCCACACGCAGCCTAGCAAACAGACATGTCTTAAGCCACCTGCCGATCCTGCCGTTTGCGATCAACTGCAGATCACTCACCGTGTCGGCACCTTGACCCTTTTCCCGCACCGCCGGAGCCTCGTCATGCTCGGACAGGTTGTTGAGATATTAGGACAAGCCGGAATTGTCATCCATAGCATCTGCACCTCGATATCGGCGGTGGCCCTCAACCTTGATTTCCATCTGCTCGACCTGGCGGTTGAAGTGCTCGAGAAAATAGTCGAACTGCCGGATAATCATGCTCCTTTTCGTCCGGAGTTTTCTGTAAAGCAGATCTCCCTTTGATTGATGGAGATAATCCATGGAAACAATTGCAGTGTACTGGGAAGCGAAAATTGGTGTTTACGGTCTGACGACAGAGACTGGGTTATCTCTGTACACCTTGATCTTCCCCGTAGGCAGGCTTGTGTACTGGGGAGGACTGATCAGAAGCCTTGGGCAAAAAGGCACGGAGTTTCTCTTGGTCAATTTGCAGCAGGCATCGGCCGGATCCATGCAGCTCTGTCTTGTGCCGACTGCCGGGGCAGGGGCCGCGGATGTTGCCGAGTTGCTGGCGAAAGGCCTGGAAAACGAAACTGCCGGTCATCTCCAGGTTACTGAGCCGGTTGAAATGATATACCTGCATGGGCCACATTTTCAGGATCGTTACGGCATTGCCGAGGCTGCCTTGCGGCCACTTCATAATGCCGGGATTCCAATTCTTTCGGCTGGTTGCGCCGGAACCAGTGTCTCTATCGTGGTTTCGGAAAACCGGGCGCCTGAGGTTGCCGCCTGTCTTTCCGAGACATTTGTTCTCTGATCGTCTACCCTGCCGGCCTGGCCGTAAACCTACGGAAAATTCACCATACAAAAAGTTAAGTAATTCAATTCTTATTGATTATTATCTCTACATGGTGTGGTTGATATGCATCATAACACTCTCGGGAGGCGGAAATGGAAATCATTGACAAGGAAATCGATTGGCGCTTGCGGGTGTTCGATTCGATGTCTTTTCCCACTGTCATCTTCCGGCCGGATAAGACAATCGTTGCCGTCAATAAAAAGTATCTGCAAAAACTAGGGGTCGAAGAGTCCCTGATTCTCGGCAGGTCTTGTAAAAGCTTGAATCTCCAATACTACCCTGAGCAGAAGTTCCCCTGCAACAGCAACGGGGACTGTCCGCTTGCCAAGACGGTGAAATGCCGCACCAGCCAGTCGGTACTTTTAAAGTTCGCCGATCAACACGGCCAGATAGGCTGGGAGGAGCGGGTCTTTTCCCCAATCCTCGGAGTTGATGGTGAGGTCGATTATATCATTGAAAGTATTCGAGATGTCAGCAGGGTTAAAAATCTTGAAAAGATGTACGACGGTATTCGGGAACTCATCGATCGGGTGGTCCAGAGTTCGGTGAGCGCCATTATCGCTGCCGATCGGCGGGGAAGAATTATCATGATGAACAAGGCCGCCGAGGTGCTTTTCGGACACTCCGCCTATTATACCGACAACGTCAATATTGAAAACTTTTATCCGCCCGGTGTCGCCCGGGACATCATGGTGAAGTTACGGGATGAACGGAGAGGAGGACGGGGTAAACTGCCGATCACCAGGGTCAATATCCGCCACAAAGACGGCACGGATATTCCTGTGGAAATGACAGGAGTTATTATCTACGAGGATGGCATGGAGTCGGCGACCGCCGGTATCTTCAACGATCTGCGGGACAGGCTGGAGGTGGAGCATCAACTGAAAGATGCCCATGCGCAGCTCATCCAATCGGAAAAACTGGCCTCCCTTGGCAGACTCTCCGCAGGAGTCGCCCATGAAATCAATAATCCGCTGACAAGTATTTTGTTGTATGCCAACCTCATGCGGGAAAAGTTGGAAAAAGATCACCTTCTGGAAAAGAATCTGATGTATATCATTGAGGATACCGAGCGTTGCCGGGAAATCGTCAAGAATCTTCTGGCCTACAGCCGACAGACCAACCCGACGCGAAATTACTTTAGAATAAACGACCTTATCGATGAGAGTCTGCGACTTATCCGTGATCAAAAACTCTTTCTGCATATCAAAGTTGTCGAAGACAAGTGGCCGCATTGGCTGCTCGTTTATGCCGACAAGAATCAACTCTGCCAGGTGCTGATCAACCTGATAATCAATGCCATTGATGCCATGGAGGGCCAGGGAGTACTGACTTTACACACCTATCAGGATACGGTGAGCGGCAAGGCCATTCTTGAGGTGACGGATACCGGCAGCGGTATTCCAGCGGAAAATAAGTCGAAAATATTTGATCCGTTTTTTTCCACCAAGGAGCTGGGAAAAGGCACCGGCCTCGGCCTCAGTATGGCCTATGGCATCATGGAGGAAAACCATGGTCGTATTTTTGTGAAAGAAACCGGACCGCAAGGAACGACCTTTGCCTTGGAGTTGCCCGCGGTGCCGTCGTCGGAAGTGATTTTATTTGATTCTATTGGTTAGTTGGAGACAATGATGGAGAGTAGTGTTGATATGGATGGAATGGAAAAACCACGTATTCTTGTTATTGATGATGAGCCGCGGATACGTGATGCCTGCCAGATAGTCCTTGAAGAGATGGGTTTCGAAGTGGCCTTGGCTGCCGACGGTGCACTGGGATTGGCAAAGATTAAGGAGCGGCATTTTGACATCATTCTTGTCGATTTGATGATGCCGGTATTGTCCGGATTTGACGTGCTTTCGCAGGTGCGGGAAAATCATCCGGATACCGTGGTCATCGTTATTACCGGTTACGCGACAATAGAACATTCGATTGAGGCCATGAAAAAGGGGGCCTTCGATTTTATTCCCAAGCCCTTTACCCCGGATCAGCTGCGGGCGGTGGTCAGTAAATCGATCAAGTATACCCGCGCTCTGCAGGATATCACCGACACCAAATCTCGGCTCCGGGGAGTGGTCAACCGCTTGATGGACGGGGTTATGACCACCGACGATCAAAAACGGATTGTCCTGGCCAACCCGGCCTTTCTGCATATGTTCGGCTACCATGGGGAAGATGTTGTCGGCCGGCTGGCGGAAGAGGTTATGCCGAATGCAACGCTCGGCCGGATGATCGATACGGCCCTGGCCATGCCTCCGGATACCTCTGCGGAAAATGTTGAGGAAGTCACTATCGAAGCTCGGGAGGGTGAGAATGAACGCATTCTGAGTGTCAGTTGCGCCCCGTTTCGCGGGCGAACCGGGGTGAATCTCGGGACCATCACGGTTCTTCATGATATTACCGCGATCAAAAAAATCGAGCAAATGAAATCCGATTTTGTCTCGATGGTCTCGCACGAGATCCGCAGCCCGATGAATTCCCTGCTGATGCAGATGAAGGTCATCCTTGATGGACTGGCCGGCGATGTGACTGACAAACAGCGCGAAATCCTCGAACGGGCCTCGGGCAAGATGCAAAACCTCACCGCTATGGTGAGCGAGCTGCTGGATCTGGCGCGTATCGAGTCTGGGTTGGTTACAAACGAAAAAGAGACTGTTGACGTGCGTGCTCTCCTGGAGGAGCAGGTGACTTTTCATTTGCCTTTCGCCCGGGCTAAAAATATCAGCCTGCAACTGGAGCAGCTGCCTATCCTGCCGACGATTCAGGCCAACCGGCGGGGTATGGAAGAGGTGTTTACCAACCTCATCACCAACGCCATCAAGTACTCGCCGCGTGATCGGGAGATTTTTCTGTCAGCCGCCCTGGAAAACAACTATATCGCCATTACCGTTCGCGATACCGGTTTTGGCATCCCGGAGGAGGATATGGAGGAAATTTTCACCCGCTTCTACCGGGTCAAAGACAGCAATACCAGGGAAATTCACGGCACCGGACTCGGCCTTGCTATTGTTAAAAGCATTGTTAATGCCCATCACGGCAGCATCAAGGTTGAGAGTAAATTGGGGCAGGGAACGGCGTTTACTGTTCTGCTGCCGTTTGCAGGTGACTGAAGGTTCTTGGTAGTTGAAGGAGATCTTCAAAAAACCATCTCACATCGTCAATGGTAAATTGATAACTATGATTAGTTTTCTTGATTGAGCAACTTTCTGAACTGGTTAAAATATCATGGAAAAATGTGTAAAACAACCGAACCGAAATATCAGCAAATAAACAATTGCCGATTCTGCTACGATAAGATCAGGGATAGAATCATTGCAGGAATAGGTACTGTTGTTGCGATTGAAGATAATTATCCTGTTTCAAAAGGACACATGCTCATAATCCCCAAAAATCATAGCTCTAATTATTTTGAACTATCGGATGAAGAGAAACATGATGCCGATGCTTTGATTTCTGAACTTCGAAGAACTATCCTTGTTGATGATACTTCTATAACTGGCTTCAACATTGGGGTGAATTGCGGCGAATCAGCCGGACAAACAATTTTTCATACGCACATTCATTTAATTCCTCGAAGAGATGGTGATACTCCTAATCCAAGAGGCGGTGTTCGTGGTGTAATTCCTGATAAGATGGGATACTAAAAAGTGAGGAAGGGCTGAGCAGAGGAAGCAAGCTGGACAAGAAAGTGTGGAATAATTTTTCTGGTAACATTGAAAAAACGAATCAAGTAGCACAAGCAATAAGGTCAACTTTCTAAGAACTTACAAGTGCCGAAGAACTTGATGATGATATTGAGGCTATTGAGGGACAAATTCTTACTCGTATCCATCAAAAAATATAAACCAACCATTTCAAGTTCATTATTCATTCATGCCATGTCTATTTAAACCGTTAATGACTTTTTAAAAATTGGTATGAAACCGACAACAAAACAAAAATCTATTGCCTCCTTTCTCGGAGTTCTCGTAGCATTAGCCCTATTCTTTTCACCAATTTCGAAAATTCCTCTATTAGATACAAAAACAGATACATACTTTAATGATGCCTTAACCAAAGCTGGACTGGCTTATGCAACATGTAGAGCCGTTAATGCATCGGTGTCAGTTGTTAAAGGTTCTACTCTACAACTGGAACCTGCTGGTGTTGGTGTGTCATTGGCAGTAGGGCAAGTTCTTGACCCCATAGATGACATGACAGAACGATTGTCGAGTGTACTTGTCACTGCAATCACGTCTTTAGGTGTACAGAAACTATCATATGAAATTGGCGTTACTCTTGCGCCTCAAATTTTTGCAGTATTTCTTTTAATACTGTCGATACTTGTATGGTTTGACAATGACCGGATAGCTTCACTACAGAAGATTACTACTCGAATCCTCATACTCATAGCTGTTCTACGGTTTTGTCTTCCAGTTTCATCAATTGCAAATGACTATATCTACAAGAATTATTTCTCTGAACAAATTTCAAAAACAAATCAAGAATTAACAGTTTCTTCCAAAATATTTGATCAATTCGGAGATATTGTTGTGCCTGAGGCTACTGGCTTTTGGGGTACTATCGAAAACAGCACATCATTTATCAAAAAAACGTCTATCGATTTCAAAAATGCCCTGAAAGCATCTGTAACAGGCATGGGTGAAATAATTGAAAATCTCTTGAAGTTGACCTTTCTCTATGTTGGAATATTTCTGATTCAAGTCATTGTCTTACCGTTACTGATATTTTGGTTTTTTATCAGAATTGCAAACACTCTTTTCCAAACGAATCATCCTATATTGCTGTGTTTCTAGCCAGTTCATACCACAACCAATGTATATTTTTTTTCTACCACAGACCCTTGGTTTTGTTGGTTCCAAATTAGTCAGTCTATTTAATCTAAATCGTGGGGGGACAAAATAGATAAGCGGACTCATGAACAAACAAAAACGAGGAGTAAGTGGATTACAGCCAAATAAGGAATGAAATACCGAAAAACCAATTGAAGCAAGCCGTTTTACGCATTCAGAACGGATAAAGAAAGAACCCTTCTATTTCATTGTCAGGTATTGGTGATGGAAAAAAATTCCTCTTCGCCCTTGTCTTTGTGTGAACCATAGGTTACATATTTGATATGGAGATTATCCAAAGCGAAACATTTAAAAGATGGTTTTCCAAGTTAAAGGATTGTCAAGCGAAAGCACGTATCGCGGCGCGAATCCGCCGGGCATCGTTGAGTAATCTTGGAGACATGAAAACGCTAAGGGACGGACTCTTTGAAATGCGGATTGATTACGGTCGTGGATATCGGGTGTACTGCATAAAGAAAGGACAGGTGCTCATCGTGCTTTTAACGGGCGGTAACAAGAGCAGCCAGGACGCCGATATCGACAAGGCTATCATATTGGCAAAAGAATGGAGGGACTAAACATGGCTGAGAAATTCACTCGGTGGGACGCTGCGGACCATCTTAAAACAGAAGAGGATATCACGACATACTTCGAGGCTTGTCTTGATGATGATCCAGGAGACGGAAGCCTTATTCGAGCAGCTTTGGGAGATATTGCAAAATCCCGCAATGTGTCGAGGCTGGCTAAAGATATCGGCCTATCTCGCGAGGGATTGTACCGAGCGTTGAGCACTGAAGGAAACCCGGAGTTCGCCACGATAATGAAAGTGATAAAGGGCTTGGGCTTACGTTTTCATGCCGGTGTACTGTAATTGCCGAATCGGCGGCTAGAAACGGCAATCTCTTCTTATATCTCCCCCCTGAATGCGCCTAAGAGGCAGAGTTCCTCTACTCGTCGCTGAACCACCCAATGAAGCATTAAAGCGATCACAGGAACCGACTATGGTTCCCCTATCGCCAACGATTTCTCCTGACAATGTGCAACCAATTACCGGCGCGTCTTGGGTGATTCAGTTCACTCGTCTTGTCTTGTTGAAGAAATCCAGGTGCGGCACTATTCCCCAAAAACCCTTAAAACCTATCGGCATTGGCTGCGGCAATTCCAAGCGTATACCCCGAAGCAAGCCGCCGGAGTCTTTGTCGACTACCGATGTCAAAGAGTTCCTGACCTGGCTTGCTGTTAAGAAGGAAGTGGCGGCTTCAACCCAAAATCAGGCATTCAACGCCTTGCTGTTTTTTTATCGGTACGTTTTGCAAAAGGAATTCGGCAAGGTTGAAGGGGTGGTCAGGGCAAAGCACATGCCGTATATCCCGGTGGTTCTTTGCCGTGAAGAGATTGAGGCGATTTTCTCGCATCTTGCACCGCCGGTTAATCTGGTAGTGAAGCTCCTTTATGGTTGCGGCTTGCGTTTGTTCGAGTGTATCAATCTTCGCGTCCAATGCTTGAATTTTGATGCCGGGAAAATCACCATTCACGATGGGAAAGGAGAAAAGGATAGGACCGTGCCTCTTCCCACCCTTCTTCTTCCTGACCTTAAAGCTCAGCTTGACGCCGTCAAGGAATTGCACAGGCGTGATCTTGCCGGCAAATATTCCGGGGTTTTTCTTGTGACTGCCCTGGACAAGAAATATCCAAATGCCGGCAAGGAATTTGTCTGGCAATGGCTTTTTCCGGCCCAGGATCTTACCCGCGTGCCGGAGACTGGGGAGTATAAGCGGTATCATCTGCATGAAACCGTAGTACAGAAGGCAATCAAAGCAGCGGTTGGCAAGACTACGCTCTGCAAGCGGGCCTCGGCGCATACCTTCCGCCACAGTTTTGCCAGTCATCTCCTACAGGCAAATATCGATATTCGGACGATTCAGGAGTTGCTTGGTCACAGCGACCTGAAAACTACCATGATCTATACTCATACC
>JBBQVT010000164.1:0-8497 GCA_038211245.1 Desulfobulbales bacterium
AGCTGTGTCGAGCTTCTGCGCGATGGTAATACCTCCCACTTCCTTTATGCCGCACAGCGCGGCTGCCCCATCGCCATCATAGCCGGAGACAATGACCGCGATAAGTTTGCCATCCCAGTTCTCGGTCAGAGAACGCAAAAACACAGTAATCACGTCAGGCCAACCTCTGGGCTTTGAGATCGGTTTGAGGCGAAACTCACCATCGAGTACATGCAAATCACGCTTTCCCGGGATAATAAAGACATGGTTGGGCTCGATGACTAATTTTTCGGTGATCAGTTCAACCGGCATCACGGTGTGCTGCGGGAGAATTTCATGAAGCATGGTGGCTACGGTTCTCAGGTGATTGACGATAACAATGGCAACGCCCATATCGGACGGTAGATTCCGTAGTAACCGAATATAGGCGTCGAGACCACCGGCCGAACCGCCCACGCAAACAACAGGGAAGTCTTTTCTGTCTTTCTTGATTTTCATTGGCAATCACTCCAGGGTTGGAAATTTCGGGCATCGTCAAAAATCACCCGGCTAAACATAGCAGGATCATTCTCCAACCCCCGGAATGTTTCTCTTTCCTATTTATCTATAACTTTCTTGAGTTGGCCGACTTTTTCCTGCACTTTTCCCTCTGCTTTTTCGACTATGCCTTCGGCTTCCAAGTCACGATCTTTGACTACTTTCCCGACCACCTCTTTTATTTTACCTTTCACTTGGTGCATTTTGCCTTCCGCATTGTCTCTAGTGCTTGATTTCATAATATTTCTCCTTGTTATTTTGGTTATTTGTTTTCAACAACGGTCATGTTGTTGACGACCTTCTGTACTCCTTCAACATCAGCCACCAGCTTAGTGGCCAGACTCTTTTCCGCTGCGTTTTTGGCTGTGCCGCCTAAATTGACCACACCATCTTTGGTCTCGACAGTGGTTTTAATGGCGCTTGTTGAACGATGACTCAGCAACGTCATTTTGACCAGGGAGGTAACGGATACGTCATCAATCACTTCGCTTGTGGCGTCCACTTTCCCAGCCACCGCTTTGCTTTCCGGTTTCATTTCGGTAGTCGGCACCGTCATTTCATTTTTAACGGTTTTGACGCCTTCCACATCACTTGCATATTCGGTTGTCAATTCCTTTTGAGCGGCATTGTCGGCTTTTCCGCGCAAAGTGACGGCTCCATCCTTGGCCAAAACCTCAGTTGCGGTGGCTTTCACGTTCCGATGGAACAGAAGAGTGGTTTTCACTTTAGTGATGAGCCATGCGTCAGAGTTCGCGACAGGGGTTTCTCCTTTAATTTTCAGATTATTGTTCAAGCTTTTAGTCCCGGGCACGCTGGCACTTGTCTCCCCTGCCAATGATTTGTGAGATTCTTCGGATACGGTCCCGGTCAAGGTGACGACACCATCCTTGGATTTGACGTTAATATCATCTCCCTTGAGGTAGGTCTTGAACACATACGACTTTTGTATAGATGATTCGATGCGGTCGTCTGTATCTGCTGCAAACAGGGGGACACTGATGGAAAATAATGAGACCAAGGCTACAGCCAGTGCTACTTGAGAGGGTGTTTTTTTCATGGTGTTTTTTCCTTTAACGTTGAAGATTGTGTTAGAGGTTTCCAGAAATATTTTCCGGGTCGATTAAATTTTTCAAATTAATTAAAGAACTTAAACACTAGATTTTACCCAAAAAGAACAGGATCAGTAAGATGAGCAAAATCAACCCGATCCCGCCGCTTGGTCCATAACCCCACGATCGACTATGAGGCCAGACCGGAACTACTCCCACGAGGAATAGGACAAGAACTATCAGTAATATTGTTCCAATTGACATATTTGTTCTCCCGTTAAAAGAAGGTTAAACCAAAGTGCATTTGAAGGCACTTTGGTGTGCAGTTGTCAAACAACAGGTCCTTATTACAGGCGCGGTTTGTCGTCCGAATGCGGTTGAGTTCCATAATACGAATGAATTTGCTTCGCCCAGGCCTGGTCTGCCATATCCGGCCACTTGTCCTTATCAAATCCCGGGGCATCTTTGAGGAGATCCTTCTCCACGTTGATCACAAAACGTTTGTTTTTTGTATCAAGCGTCAACGCATTCCAAGGTATCGCGAAAAATTTTTCCCCCATACCAAGAAAACCGCCGAAGGACAGCACCGCATACTCGACTCTGCCGCTGCGCATGTTCAACATGATTTCTTTGATTTCACCAATCTCTTCTTCTTTATGATTGTAAACGTCATTGCCGACGAGTGTTTCGGCACCCATAAGGTCGGGTCCGGGACCATGCCGTACATCAGGTGCTCCAACTCCACCAACGATATTGCCTTTGTACATGCCATAGATATCGCGATCTTCGTAGTTCATGTGTATCTCCTTTTAAAAGGTGTTAAATAATCCGGTACATCCGGTTCCAATCCTGCATTCATAGAACTCTGTTCTATTTTCTTAAATTTACTTAATGTCAGTGCGACGATATTTACAGTATGCTATCGCAAGGTTCATGCCAGGTCTGTTGGACTCTGCACGAAATCATTCAACATATTGTTATTGAGGAACAATTAGTGGATTATCCTGATCGAGTGCGGTGTCGGCGCTGTTTGAATTAAGGTCATATTTGCCCAGGTGGCCATATATGACCACCGCAATGCTACACAAAGGAAGGGGCAGAACTGTACGGTCGTAAAGGAGTAGAGGAGTAGAGGAGCACAAAGCCGTCGTACAAAAATAAGTAATCCGTTTCTAGATCATGAAAGGCATAAGGGGCCGTAAAGAAATGGAGGAAATGGTCCTAGCTATTTGATATGTCTACTGGATCTCTAGTTTTGAAATGTGTAGATCCTGTCAATTATATCAGCTGGACATGAGAGAAAACTCATGATTTTTTCTATTTTTTTGCGGAGCACTAAAGCCGATTGCCAAACACAAGCGACAGCCGGCTTTCCAAGTAAAAATAACCCGTCCCTCCTCTATTTAGCACAATCCGGGAGAAACTTTCTTTGAGCAATATCAAAGTGGATTCCGCCCCCATACATCGTCCTCATTGATTGGTATAAATTTCGTTACAAACTCTGCCCAACCCCTTGGAGGTTTTAAGATTTCAACCCCAACAGATTTCTTCCGGCTATCCCTGGTTGACCATTTTGCTACGACATCCATCCTGAAACGGCGGCCACCATTTCCAGAAACGATAACCGTCATTTTTTCCACATCCTCCCGCAACGCCTTCGGGACATCCATCATGCAGAGCCCGAACTTGGAAACATCAAAAATCTCCCCGAGAAAAAACCCTTTGCCATCGGAGACATCAACGTAAATGTTCTCTGTAATAATTCGTTCACAAGTTCTTCTTTCTGATGTGCTCTCTTCCATTTTATCTCCGTCTCTTCGAATTTTGCGGTTAGGTTACTTACCAGGCCTGCTGGTGATTACAAACCAGGTGTGCCCTTTCCTTTCCAGGCTAGAGCGTATTGGATAGCCTCGCTCAGAGCCGATAAATTATAAGGCTTGCCAAGAAAGAATTGTGGCCATTCAGAATGATCGCCAGCCATAGCCTGAACCTGATCGTAACCGCTGGACATAACCACGGGGATGCCGGGTGCGAGCTGGCGTAAGACCACCAAGGTCTCCCATCCGTCCATGCCAGGCATGACCAGGTCGCAAAGGACGCAACAAATGGACATTTGGTGTTCTTGGAACACCTTAACAGCCTCTATACCATCATTGGCAACAAGCACCTCGTAACCCAGACTTGTCAGAGCGGCTAACGCTAACTGACGAAGCATTGGTTCGTCATCGACGACCAGCACCGTGCCTCCTTCAGTCATCCTAGGTACGCTGGTTGCCAGGTTTTTCGATGATAAAACAACGTCTCCTTCTGAAATCGGAATAAATACAGCAACTACAGTGCCTTGACCAACATTGCTGGTAACCGTAACGACTCCACCATGGGCTCGAGCAATTCCCAGGATTATGGGCAGCCCAAGGCCACGGCCAAAAAATTTGCTGGTGAAAAAGGGATCGAATATCTTGTCAAGATCTTCTTTACCGATACCACATCCATTATCCGTAACCGAAAGACAGGCATAAAGACTATCCTTTGCCTGCCAATCCAAGGGAAAATAGAGAGTTTTAAGGATGTCTTCCGCAGCGACCATCTTGATAGTCAGGTGGATCTTGCCCGGCTTATCCCCTTGAGCTTCCAGCGCATTGGTCACCATGTTTTTCAGAATCTGCTGGATCTGATGAGCATTGGCGTTGATGGTCGGCCCACATTCAGGAAAATCTACCACCATTTCCACTCCCTCTGGAATGTCAGCCAAGATTTTCGGCAGGCTGGCGCGACAGGTCTCAGCCATGTTCAGGGGTTCATGTTTGCCAAGCGATTGGCCGAGATAGGTGAGCATTGAGCCACTCACTCCCGCTGCCCGCTGAGCCGCGTGCATGGCTGAGGTAATATACTTATGGAGGTCTAATTCCTTGGGCAGGTCATCCAAAGCTAACTCCAGGTTGCCCAACACCACTCCCAGCATGTTATTAAAGTGGTGGGCAATGGCCCCGGCCATACCGCCTAAACTTTCCGCCTTCTGGATCTGCCGGTACTGGATTTCCAGCTGTGCCTTCTCTACAGCCAGCCGCACACCATCGTTGATGTCGCTTAGCATTGTCCGGCATACCGACGGACCTGGTCCGCAATCCTTGCTCGGGGCTGTCTCCAGGCGCGCCCAGAAGGGTGGCTGGTCCGTGCGCAACAGACGCAATTTGCAACTTTGCGGCGCAGTTGTTTCGAAGACGGCCATACGATGTTTGTAGTAAATATCCTGGTCTTCCGGCAGGATGAACAGCGAAATAGGTTGTCCGACCAGGGTTGCCGCCGCAACCCTCAACAGAACAGTTGCAGTACGGTTCGCTTCGAGAATTATCCCTGCTTCACTGATCGTCACATAACCCACCGGAGCGAAGTCATAGAGATCAACGAAACGTTCCTGCGACGCTTCCAGTTCTTCATGAGAACAACGTAATTCCTCGTTTTGCATCTCCAATTCGAACTGGTGCACCCGCAATTCGTGGACATACCAGCGATATTTCTCCGGATCAAGTATCTCCGGTTGCAAATCCTCCCACGCCCGGAGTTTCATCTCGGCTTTCCGGCGCAGGAGTACTTCGGGGGCCGGCTCAGTGTCGCCGGTAGGCTTATGCCCGTTGTTAATATCCATCGGAGATCTCTTACATCATGTTGCCGATTTTCGGCATCGAACCGTCCATTGTCATGACATCGCCATCTTTCATCTTCATCTGCTTGCCATCTTTCATAGCTGCCATGAGTGATACGAATTTCTTTTTCATTTTTTTCTCCTCATAAAATTTTTATTTACAACATTTTTAAGCAAGGTTCATGCCAGGTTTGTTGGACTCTGCACGATATCATCCAACGTATTGTTATTGACGAACAATTACTGGATTGTCCTGATCGATTGCGGTGTCGGCGCTGTTTGAATTAAGGTCATATTTGCCCAGATGGCCATATATGACCTTCGCAATGCTACACAAAGGGAGGCCAGAACTGTACAGTCGTAAAGGAGTAGAGGAACAAAGGAGATGTAAGAAAGAGTGCTAAAGTCGGTGCCTTTTTATTGACAGAGTATGGGTGTGGTTTGGATCAAGCGGAAAGGCGAATTACACTATTTCGATATTCAGTTTAACCATGCGGGCTCGCAAAGTGGAGCGATCACGTCCAAGAATTTCCGCTGCACTACCCTTGCCGCTCACCTTCCAATTGGTTATTTCAAGGACCTCAAGAATATACTGTCGTTCAACTGCTTCCAAGGTTTGCGGGCTGATGCAGAGATTTTTTTTCGGCTTCTTGAGTTCATCAGCAAGACGAAGTGGCGGTATGGTTATCGGAAAAATATTCAAGCGGTACCAGAGATCCTCACGGAAATAGCCGTTACGGACCTAAATCCCGACGGGGGAAATCGCGAGTAAATTGGTCATGTATGACCATTGGGTAAATGTGACCGTTTGTATATGATCGGTTAAGTCATTTACAATATTTCTTTATCTGAATTTTATCTTTATATATCATTTTGTTGGATAGGAATCGAGGGAAGCGCTATATCCTGGCATCAAAAATGCAACAACCAGAGTGGTGATCGCCAAGTTCAATATATCTGTTACCAATTCTCACTATTGCTTCAATCAAAATTCACCATACGTTTTAACGAGGAATAGCCAAAATGGAAAAGAGCAAAATTTTTATCCCCTACGTAGTCCTTTTTTTGATGATCGCCACTTTTTCCGCCTGCGGCTCTAAAGCCAAAAAGGAAAGTTCCGGAGAAGTGATTCAACAAACCACAACAACGACTGAAAGACCGATGGTCAAGGAGACTACCACGACAACCACCTCGAAAACCCAATAGAATACTTTTGCACGATCAACGTTCGACAAAAGAATCGCAGGTTACCGCACATGCAACTCAATCCTCAAAAGGAGTACATCATGAAAAAATTAAGTTTACTGGCATTGACATTGACTGTTCTTATCGCACCGGTCTGCTCGTATGCGCAACAGACCCAAATGACTGTTACCAAGACGGAAACCGCCGGGACGATCAGCCAGGTCAACCCCGACACCCTGGTGATCCGCTCCGAATCCAGCCCAAATCCGGTGGTCTACACCTACACCAAGAAAACCAATTATATTAATGAAAGAGGTGAACCGGTCTCCATGGAGACTGTTAAATCCGGCCTGCCGGTGACGGTTTATTACACCAGTAACGGCAATCAAATGATCGCTGATAAAGTAATGGTTCATGAAACCACGACGACAAGAACGGCAAAACCGATAATGGAAGAGAACAAGAGCAGTACCACAACGACTACAACCGGCAATCCCGTATTCGGAGAAAAAAAGACCAGCACCACTACGACTACATCGAAAACCAATTAGTTGGTGAACAGAATTCTTTAAGCTATCCCATAGGGCCTCGCCCTATGGGATAAGTCAAGCAAGGGGAAGCGGTAAAGGTTGGCCCAGCCGCTCATTGCCTTCAACGCCCGTCAGTTTGCGCAGGCTATGTTCTCCCCGCTATTCCAGCCATGCAGCGTACCAGCCCGTAACTGAGCCAGCACAAAAGCCGCAGCATGATTGGCTGTAGTTTCCATTTATTCTCAAAGATTCGCCTTGCTCCCGCCTTGATAGCCTGCTCCAGGCTGTCTTGCAATGCGGTAGCAAAGCTTTTATCATCAACAACGACATTGGCCTCAAGGGCAAGCAACAGGCTGAAAGGGTCAAGATTTGAGGATCCAACCGTCGCCCAATGGTGGTCGATCACCGCCACCTTGGCATGCAGAATGGACTGGTGGTATTCATAGATCTCTATCCCGGCGTCAAGGAAGCTGCCAAAGAGGGCCCGTGAGGCATAGTGCGCCAATCGATACTCCATTTTCCCCTGTAACAACAGAACCACTCGCACTCCGCGACCGGCTGCAGCCAAGAGGGCATGACGAAAATTCAGCCCCGGTAAAAAATAGGCGTTTGCCACAATAATTTCGCTGTGTGCCTGTTCAATGGCCTGTAGATAAGCATTTTCAATATCGCGGCGATGACGGAAGTTATCGCGTATGAGAAAGGTCGAGCGCATATCTCCCGCTGATTCCTGCTGCGAAACCTGCCTTTTTTTGTCCCGGTGCCGAACCAACTGCAAGCGGCGCGACCAAACCACCCGTAACCACAGCCTACGGCTTGCAGCATAAATTGCATTTACCAATGGTCCTTCCACCGTTACCGCATAATCATAGCGCGGCGATGCCTGCCCGGGCATATCTACATCATCAATGATATTCAGGCCGCCAACAAACGCCAGGCGCTGGTCTATCACCACAATTTTTCGGTGCAAGCGCCGCAGTCTCCTGCGCCGCAGTGTCCAAGGCGATATTTGCGGCCGGAACTTCAGGACCATTACCCCGGCCTCTTCCAGGTAATCAATCAAGGTTTTCGGCAAACCACTCGACCCGAATCCATCTATCAGCAGATGCGTTATTACCCCGCGTAAAGCTGCTCGCCTCAGCGCTTCGGCAATGCGTCGTCCGGTATGATCATTCTCGAAAATATAGGTCTCAAGGTAAATATCATACACTGCTCGGTCCAGGGCCGCTTCAAGCGCCGGAAAATACCCATCGCCGTTATGCAACAAGGTAATTCGATTGCCTGCACTCATTTTCGTCACAGCTGATTCACCCTCACATTGCTTGCTGATTCTTCGATCAATTCGCCAAAAGGACAACAACGCTTTTCAATAAACACTTTTAAAGAAGAACAGGCAAATGAAATCCTGGTTCAACGGAGGTTATTGAGGCACCAACATAAAGAAATAATAAGATATTTCGTCTTGGCCGGGGCCGCATCCCGCAGCAGAACCTCAAGGGCCATTTCCAGGTTGCCTATCACTCGCCGAGCTGGTTGCTGAAATGATGGAAAATGGTTTTATTTGACCTATTGGT
>JBBQVT010000165.1:0-8481 GCA_038211245.1 Desulfobulbales bacterium
GGTGGCTGCCGATTGCACGGCAGTGGCAGTCCGCAATTTCCAGGAAAAATATCTCGCTGGAAAAACAGTGATGATGGGCTGTCCAAAATTTGACGATGCAGACAGCTATGTCCAGAAATTCGCCGAGATTATCAGCACCTGCAACCTGAAACGGCTCACTGTTCTGATCATGGAAGTTCCATGTTGCTCGGCCATGAACGTCATTATCAAAAAGGCTATGGAAGTCGCAGGGAAAACCGTTCCGGTAGAGCAAATCACCATTTCCACCAGAGGTGAAGAAGTAGCTCGGAAAATCTGGTGATGCGAGCAGCACCTCCATATTTCCAAAAGTGAGAGAATATGGGGCGCACTCAGTCCCAGTGCAATTGAATTCCCTGCGGATTTTCGGAAACCCGCACGCCGAGCGCCTGCAGCAGTTGGAAGAAGGGTCGACCGAAATAGAAAAGTTCCTCGCAGAGCTGGAGCTGAAAGTCGGCAACGACCCGCGTCCGCAGGCGCACCTCTTCTCGAACCCTGTTTCCCAATTCTTTCTTTGCATCATCGGAGAGATCCCGGCCGGCGATGTGCAGCTGCTGCAGATCATGGCAGGGACAGAGCCGCTCTTGCTCGCGGATCGCCGGCAGGAGAAAATGATCTGCCGACAGGATATCAAAACGGCTCAAGGTATCCTTTTCCACTAGGGTTAGGATCTCGGTGGTGTCCCAACATCTCAAGGCCCGACACGCCAGTGGCCGATGTTCGTAGATCGTGCATCCCCTTGGACTTTCATAATAACGGCACTGCCACTGCGAACCTGCCCCGGCAATTTTCACCAATTCAACGGTCACCGGCTGGACGCTCCCGGCCAACGGGTTATGCGCCAACTCCCCTTTGCGGATGGTAATAAGGGTGTTGATCGGGATTTTCCCACTCAGCACCAAATGCAGATCCGATCCGTGCAAAGCAGGACCTCCCTGTTTGCAACACTGGCCACACCCTTCACAACCTCTTTCAATCGCTGTCATCATTGTTTCTGGAAACAGAGCGCTTGCAAATTGTATCCCCTGGGAATTGTAGATTTTCCTGCTGCGGCTACGGGCCACAGGTCGCATTTATTGGAGGAGCAAAAACCCCTGCATTTCTAGCAACCTATAAACATCTGCCGGTCTCTGGCTGTTAATCCGCATATAGATTTTTGCGGTATCATTGCTTTCCGAAAGTCGGATCAACCGGGTCAACACGATGTTGTTTTTCTCAAGCAAAAGTACGATTTTACTCAATATATTGTCACGCCCATCATCTTCCAGACCAATGAGTAGCGAGCCTCTTTCGGCCATTCCAAAGAGTTTACGATAGGCGGCAGTAAGATCAAGGATCGAAAAAAAACCCAGGACTATCCCCTCCTCACTTAAGATAGGAATACCGCCGATTTTTTCCCGATCAAAGAGCAGTAAAGCATCATCAAGGGAGGCATCGGGACTGAGAGCCGCGCAGCTTGTCGTCATGATATCGGCCACCGTCGTTTTTCCAACCTGTTCAAATGCCAGAATTTTATCGCGCTTCGAGGTAACCGACGAGGGATAGGCCGACCTCAGGTCTCGGTCGGTGACGATGCCGATCAGTTTTTTCTCCCGATCGACTACCGGCAAGTGACGGATGTGGTGCGTATTCAGTATCCGCCGTGCTTCCGGCAGCGACATGTCGGGAGGTACGGTAATTGGGTCGGGAGTCATGTGTTCCGAGATATACATATGGCCTCCATTGCCGAGATTACCGGCTATTGAGTTTTCCGATTTTTAAATCCGCCTCCCGTGCAAGCGAAAACGACAGCTTCTACTCTTGTCAGTATAGCATAAGGAATGGTCTCTTTGGCAAGCATATTTCTGCCCACCCAGCGATTGCTGAGTAATCTTGTCGCAACTGCAACCCCGGCCAATACATTCTTCTGTTGTGTGAAAGAAACATATCCAGTACCTTTGCTTCTTTCGAGATTGTCCCATAACTCATTTCCGGCTGCGCCAGTCGTATCCGGGCGCTATGCCGGGAATCAACCGTTATGCGTATTGTTTTCTACAAATCCGTGCTTTGTCCGCGCTGTTTTCTTGCAAAAAAACATCTCCTGGCCGTGTGTTCAGCACATCCACACCTTCAGATTGAAGAGGTTGAACTTGTGACGTCACCACTGCGAACCTGGCGCGACGGCATAAAAATGGTGCCGGCGTTGAAGGTCGGCGACAATGTTCTCAGCGGCCTCTATTTAAGCAAAGAGGCGATAACCGATTTTGTGGTGCAAATGATCAATAAGAAACCGTAATTGTGTGACTGTTCCGGCACCCGGTCAGGGAAAATCGATGTCAGCACAAACGTACACGAAAGCCTTTTCTCGTTTTCTCTTGCAATTGCTCTTTTCTTTCCGCTAGAATTATACTGAATTCAAAACGTTTTTCGGCAATGTTCTGCAAAAAACATAAACGTTCGTCAACAAATAAATAACTGACAGCCTATGAAGTACCTTTATACTATCCTGGCAATCATCGGCGTAGCAACCATCCTTACCTTTTTCTTCATCCTCCCGGAGAAAAGAACCCCACAGAAGGATATTGCCATCTCCATCAATGGCCATGACTTTGCCAAAGACACCATTACCGCGGAAGGCAAGAAGTACGGCTACCACGACGATCAAAAATCTGAAGTTTTCGATACCCTGATAACCAGGGAGCTGCTCATCCAGGAAGCTGAAAGACAGGACATACACAAGGAGGAAAGTTTTCGCCAGTCATTGAAAAATTATTATGAAAACTCCTTGGTAAAAACCCTCCTCGACCGCCAAAACAGCAAACTGCAGGTAACTGTCACCGACGCGGATATCGACAACTACATAGATTTTCTCGGCAAAATCGTTACCTTTACGCGCCTTGAGAAAATTCCCCAGTATGTTGCCGAGGTGGCAACGGCCAAAGGCTTAACCAATACCGCCCTTTTCTCTGAACTGGCCACCCCGGTTCGCCTCCTCCTTTCCTCTCTCCAACCTACCCAATATGCGGTGCGATATGACACAGGCACGGAAAATTACGCCCTCAGACTGGACAGTGTCCAACCGGCTCCGGACCATGCAGCAAAAGCAGTCGACAAACAAAGGATACGAGAAATGCTGGAAGAGTATCAAAAAGAGCAACAGATGAAGCGTTGGCTTTTGGAATTGCGACAAAACGCAAAAATCACCATCCACAAAGAGCAAGAGTAACCATGGCGCATCTGCACAAAAGAAGAAATATTTTTATAAAAAAGGATTTCCAAGGCAAGCTCATACTCGGCTACTTCCTTTTCGTAACCGGCGGCTGCCTCTTTTTCCTCTTCCTCCTTGGTCTTTTCTCGGCGGACACCCTGACTATTTCGTATAACAATCACGATCTGCAGTTGGGCCAAACACCGATTATGCTGCTCAAGAAAATCCTTGCCGCCCACTGGCTGTTCATTGTCATTGGCAGTGCTTTTCTCGTAGCTGCTGCCATGCTCATCACCCATAGAATCGCCGGTCCTCTTTTTCGCCTTGAAAAAGCCCTAGATAACATGCTCAAGGGAAAATTGGATGACACGATTTACCTGCGCACCAAAGACGAAGGCAAAGATCTTGCAAAAAAAATCAATGACTTCAACTTAGGTCTGTCGCTGACAGTAAAGGATCTCAAGGACAATGCGGTAGCCATTGATAATCTTCTAGAACAGGCTCGGCTAAAAACCCAAAGTCTCAATCAGGAACAGCAAGAAGAATTGCAGAGTATTTATTGGAATATCGATGAAAAGAATAAGAGAATAAAGGCAACTTGCTCAGCGTACACCTTGAAGGATGTCTAGAATACTCTCCTGCTTCGCACTGTGTTCTTTTCTTTTTTTCCCATATTTGCTCATGGCAAAGGAGGCAAAGAGCAGGTATGCCACATTGCGATACAGCAGCCAGGAATTACTCACCGGTTTTAACGAAGAGATTGAACTGGGCAGGAATCTCGGTGCCTTTGCACGAAAAACCAACATCGTTAACGTCGAAGACGAGGTCCTGGCAAAGATAGACACCATCATTGAAAAAGCCGAGACCATACTGGAAATGTTTCCCGGCCAGCTGCATATGAACATTGTCTTACTGGCAAATTCCGCTGATGTGGCCAGGGTGTTCAAAGAAAAATATGGCAAGAATGTCAATTATGTGGCCTTTTATTCCCTGTCTGAGGACACCATCTATATTTCCGTAGATGATGCCAAACTGGCGGTGTTGGCCCATGAAATCGGCCATGCTATTGTTGGCCACTATTTTAAGGTACGCCCTCCCTACAATGTTCACGAACTGATGGCCCAGTTCGTGGAAAAACGTATCAGTGACTGAGGCGCCGCGCCGGCCATTTTTCTGCTGCCTTCTTGGCAGGTCGTTATTATTCTTCTCCCCAGAAGCAGTCTATTTCTGTTGCGGGTTATTTAGCTTCTCGACTTTCCGACGAATACCTTCATTTAATGGCTCGATAAGCAAAACTTGCTGATACTCCTCCTGCGCCCGATAAACGATCCCGTCCCTGGCATAATTTCCGATTTGTTTCATTGCACCCAGATCATGATTCAGCATATAGGTGATAAACTTTCAGTGAAATAATTTCGGGGACATCCTAAAATACCTAAAATTCCCACTCTATATCGCCGGAAGTCTCTTTGTAAGCCTTTAAGCGGTTTTTCGTGTAGTCTCGGATTCTCAGCGACTCTTTCACGTAAGAAGCTCAATCCAGGGAAATTAGGGAAATTACGGATACTCCCCAGTTTATGTCTAATCACTTGAGTTTCTGAACCGAGCGGTGGTTCGCCAGTGATGTAAGTTGCGAAATAGCCACCCCATTGAGTGCTGCAAGCCTTTCAGGCTGTTGCAGGCCCTGACGAATCAAGACTGCATTCAGACTATCAAGATTGCGACCCAGCGGATGGGGTCGGGCCAAGTCAACATGTCGATATTTAAAAATAATCATCCCAGATAAAGCCAATTATCCGATGTTATGACCCGATTTTCGGGGCTGAAATTTGCCTCATAGATCTCTTGCGAGCTCACGCATTATTTTCTACACGCACTTATCCTCCTTTCATTCAGCCAAACTTTCAGAGAAGTTCAAAAAAAACGATCAACGTCAAGCTTGGCTTGCCTAAGGATATGGGTGAGGGTAGTTCGCTTTATCGGTCGGTGAGCAGGAATGTCAATTTCAGTATTTCTGCAACTGTATGCTTGTGGAGCCGTATATGACTACCTCTTTGCCGCACCACCACCCAACCATCTTTGCGCAAGGCACCAATGACCTTATCATAATTTATGCTTGGAACCTTTGTCATGTCATACCGCGATTTCCAGAAATTCAGAATTTTCGCTGAAATTCATTTCGTCATCGACAGGCTCCAGATACAATTCAATAGCTTCTTTTATATTTTTTAGCGCCTCTTCCCGTGTGTCTCCCTCGCTAATACATCCGGGCAGCGAGGGCACAAGTACGGTATAGCCACCTTCATCACTTGGTTCCAAAATCAATCTAAGCTTCATGGGTTATCTCCTTTGCGAATTCCGGGGACAGTATATAAAATTCCCTCACAGTGACATTGAAAATTGCCGGCGCTCGTCAGGCAATTTTTTCTGCAGAAATATGTTCGATATAGCGTCTACCGTTATTGAGCATTTAAACCTTGTCCGAATCGATATCGATACCCAGCACCCGAAAGCCAGCCTCCTGAAAGCGCAACATCCGCGGCAGGCCTACATAACCAAGACCAACAATGCCAACCACAGCCTGGCGGGTTTCAAAACGGGTAATCAGTGTTTTCCGTATATTCATTTGTTCCCTTATCTTTTTCATCGTTACAAATTAGCGCCAAATGCCTCGAGTATCAATTACCATCTTCTCCTTCGGCAATTCATCTCCCACGGGAGAGGGAGAAAAGGATGTGGCGTGCTGCCAGCGGGTAGACGAAACGTTCTTTGCGTTGTAAGCTACCATCGAATTCGAACGTACTGGTTTGGTGGAGGTGAAGGTCTTGGCTGCTTGGAGTCTGTCAAGAGTTGAGATCTGACCCCACCATTGGCACGAGTTCAAAAAGTGGATATCTGCTGGCCTTCTTATCGAAGGTAAGAACTTTCGTACAACCGTGTCCCTTTGCGCAATGGGCGATCAGCAAATCCGAGAGATCGTGTCCGGTTGAAGCCGCAGCCACCAGCGCCTCTTGTAACACTTTGGGCTGTTCGAACTGAAAGACCGGCAAAAGCAAAAGATCGCCAATCGCTTCGATGATGTCGTTACGAGCAATATCATATGCCGACTCCAGAACCCATATCAATTCCAGGACCACAATAAGAGGAATAAACAAACGTTCTCTCGTCGATTCCGCACTCTTGATCGCTGTGAAAACCGCCGTAGCCTGATGCTCATCGTCCCTGGTCAGGAACCGCACCAAGAAATTGGTGTCAACCCCTTTCATTTTCTGTTCCTCAGCATCCGTTCTCGGATTGCTTCATTCATTTGCTCGGGGCTGATGGCTTGCCGCTCGGCCTTGTACAATTTGCCGAAGACCTCGCCGGCTTTTTTAGAAACCGGACGAAGCACTGCCTTTCCCTTTCCTTGAACGACAAACTCGATGGTATCGCCTGTTTCGAGGTGCAGGGCATCACGAATGTTCTTGGGAATCGTCACTTGTCCTTTAGATGTCAATGTCGCCGTGGCCATAGTTTCCTCCTTACACTTTAACATTTCTTACTAGTCATTATGTAAGAAATTGTCGTATAAAAGCAAGGAAAAAGTAGTGGGGTAGATCTCAAGGCTTGACAATTTCTTTACCGATAAGGATACTGCCAGTATTCTTCGCCCTGATGTCATCCTACTGAGTATTGCCGGGTGGGTTTCAGAACAGGTTTTTCATCTTGATCGGCCTTTTTGCTGAAACTCTGAAAGAGCGTTGCAAGAGCAGGGAAATATGCTTCATGGATCCTTTTTTCTACTGCGATGGCAATCTTTTTCTCATAGGTATGAACTGTCAGATTACGATCTTTCAAGGCCTCCATCCAGGTATGTCCATCTGTAATCAAGCCAGCTTGAAAGGCCTGCTTGATAGTGAGTAAAACGCACCCCCCAGAACTTGACCATATTGACCAATTCTGGCAAAATAGACCATTTTACACCGCTGAACCATCGGCAAGGAGATTATTTGCGGTGTCGAGAAAGATTAACAGTATTTCAGTAGTTTCTCGGCCAAAAGAGGCTTTAAACTCCAATTCCTCATTTTCTCCCTGTTGAAGCAATCAGGCCAACATAGAGCAAAGCATCCCAGCGCATCACTCCCTATTTTATCTATCACTCTGCCGACCTAACTTCATTGATTATTTTTGCAACCGTCGCGGCGAGTGGTTTCATCTTGTTCTCACAGATCCAAAAAATCTCTTCCGCATCAACATCAAAATAATGGTGCGAAATAATATCCCGCATCCCTTTTGCACCTTTCCAGTCAATTTCTGGATATTGGGATAAAAGTTTTTTGTTGGTGATCTTGTCAATATTTTTCAGACTCTCGCCTATGGCTATGATGACCATACAAATGGCATCTAGTTTTTCCTTTCCTTCTGGTGATCCAGTAAAAAATTCGGCA
Source organism: Desulfobulbales bacterium (assembly GCA_038211245.1). GTDB lineage: Bacteria > Desulfobacterota > Desulfobulbia > Desulfobulbales > Desulfocapsaceae > Desulforhopalus_A. Next base: position 7,633 of record JBBQVT010000165.1, read on the forward strand.
GAATCTACAACTTCGAATCTTTTGTTAACCCGTTCTATAGCATCATACGTCTGCCCCAATACTTCCAGCAGCATATCCCTATCGTACATAGACCGCCTCTTTTTCAATTCTCTTCTTCAAAAATGGATTCATTGTCTCACGGAATCGTACGATATCTACTGGAATTCTCAGTTGTTCCTCCAGGCTATCTTTAATATGGACGATGGCGAAAGGATCTGGCGTCTTAGTTACTACAACAATGTCAGCATCACTTAATTTTGAGGCCTGATTCCTTGCAAAGGAACCGAAAATGCCGATTGACAAAATGCCATACTTTTCGCCATTGGTTTTTTTAAACTCCTCAAGCTTGTTCAATAGATCTGATCTATTCATTTTTTTGACTCCCTGCTCTGGAAACAATAAAACGCATTTAACATTTTAACTTCCTGGCCAATTTACCAATGGGGTCGGACCAAGCTATCACACTGATTCTTCATCGTTTAGTCCCAATAAATACATGTTTTCGGTGCTTAGACATGTATTTTCAAGGGCAAAAAGAGTATTATAGGTAGTCTCTTGTTCTGTCAATTCGTAATGCCTACCGCTATCTTTAACCTTTCGCCCTGTCAGCCTTAATTGAAGTTGTTCCCTGATTCCATCGACAAACGATTTACTTCCCACAGCAATACTTTCAGTTTATCCTGGTTCACGGGTAATTGCCGTGCTACAAGATGGCCTCCTCCACTAACTTGCGGTGTTCTTTCCGAAGTTGTTCATCTGTTCCCAGACCGCAACAGGCGAGCAATTGCTCTCTGTCAATCAGCGAATATCTTTGCCGTGAATTTTGGATTTCGTTTTTTACTTCGGTTA
>JBBQVT010000166.1:0-8221 GCA_038211245.1 Desulfobulbales bacterium
ATCGCCGAGGGCACTCCAAAAGAGATTGCCAATAATGAAAAGGTCATCAAGGCCTATCTGGGAGAAGACTATGTCGTTGCTTGAAATCCATAAAATCGACGCCTTCTACGGCGATGTGCAGGTTATCTTTGAGCTGTCGCTCAAAGTTGAGAAGGGCGAGGTGGTAAGTATCATCGGCGGCAACGGCTCAAGCAAATCGACGCTGTTGCGCACCATCTCCGGGCTGATGCAGGCCACCGCCGGGAGGATCGTCTTCGAGGGCCGCGATATCCACAACGAACCTCCCGAAAACATCGTCACCCACGGTATCATCCATGTGCCGGAGGGGCGTCGCCTCTTTCCACTGATGTCGGTCAAGGACAATCTTCTGGTCGGCGCCTATAACAAACGGGCCCGGCCGGATGTGGAGAAAACCCTGCAAGAGGTCTACCAGCTCCTGCCGCGTCTCGCCGAACGGGAAAGCCAGTTAGCCATGACCCTTTCCGGCGGCGAACAGCAGATGGTCGCCATCGGTCGCGGTCTGATGTCCAAACCGCACCTGTTGATGCTCGACGAACCGTCCCTGGGGCTTGCCCCAATCCTCATCAAGGACATCTTCGAAACGGTGCGCAAAATCGCCGATCAGGGGACCACCGTGCTTATGGTCGAGCAGGACGTTCGCCACTCGCTCAGTCTCAGCGACCGCGGCTATGTCCTGGAACACGGCCGAGTCATCATGGAAGGCAAGGCGAGCGATCTTATCGACGACCCGCATATTAAAGCAGCGTATCTCGGGATGTGAGCTAGACCGCTTCCGGCGGGTAGACGTTTTTCGGTGCGCCTGTTTTTTCTCTCTTTTCTATCAACCTGAGGCATAACATTATGAGAATATTAGTTGGCTATCGAGGTTCCAATGTCGGCAAGGATCTTCTTGAACTTGCCACGCAACATGCCAAGGCTTTTTCGGCTGAAGTGATACTCGTCACCTCGTTGCCCGGCGGTGATAAAACCACCCAGGAACACTTTTTTGAAGCTGAAGAAAAACTGGAGATGGCGAAAAGGCACTTGCAGAGTTTCGGCATTATAGCGGAAACCCATCTACTCGTTAGAGGCAAAACTGCGGGAGAAGATATTGTCGCCTTTGCCGGAGAGAAAAAATGCTCTGAAATTCTTGTCGGTGTGAAAAGTAGATCTAAGGTCGGAAAAATTCTCTTCGGTTCGACCGCCCAATATGTGATCCTCAAGGCCGGTTGCCCTGTAGTTTCGATAAAATAGTTCGTTTTCCTTCAAAAATGCCCGGCAGCACCAAAATTACCGCCGGGCAACCATCCCTGACAAAATCCGCAGCAATGCTGTTTCGACAGTCGACGTTCAAAGCAAGGAGGTTGGTTTATTATTCGGAGATGGCATTGATTTCCCACGCGATCTTACCCGCCTTTCTCAGCGGCCAGGTTTACCGCCACAAATTACCAGCCATAAGCGAGCACTGAGGTGAAGGCGGCACGGCGCGCAACTGTCAACCTGCAGCAGCCGTGCCTGGTGATGTCAACCACATCGCCAACCCTGATTGACAAAGTGCTGATGTTGCGCCCGGCATCTGTCGGCGGTAAGGGTCATCCGGTTGAGCCACTGCATCCCTTCCTGAGTGATCAGGGAATACTGTCCTTCCATATTGCTGACTATAACTCCTGAGGCGTGTAAGGCTATGAGCATTTGTTTGATTTCCGGCAAACTGATTCCGAGCATGCCGGCAATGGTATCACTGTCCATAACCTGGGGGGAGGTGTTGTTTGACGCATTTTCCGCCAACAGCATCAAGACCTTGTGTTGTAACGCCTGTAAGCGCATGATAACCTCATTTCAATTTTTTCTTTTCTCATCGCCGGCCCACTTCAAGGTACCGACATTTGCAAACCGGCGTCATGATACGATTCATGGCCTCATGACGCCGCACCCTTTCAGACAACGCCTTGGTCGATCATTGAATCAACAACCTTGACAAAACCGGCGATATTAGCGCCCACCACATAGTTGCCGGGAGCTAACGCCATCCGGTGTAGTCGGCATATTGGCCCCTTCTGAGACCGCGGAGATACCGTTATTGACCAATATGAATCTTTGCTGCCGGGAGAGAGACACTCACTCGAAAAAAGAGGTGAAAAAAGGGGAACACCCCTGCAAGACGCCGAAAAAAGGAAAAACGACCGAACTGAGAGCCGAACGATACTTGTACTGAAACAGAAAAGTACCGAGCCGGCCAACCGCCTGCTTGAACCATTATTGAATCGCTTGCCCCGTAAACTCCCAACCGACCTGCTTTCTCAAATCAGGGTGGTGAAAATTCGGTTGTTATTTATAATGACCATCTGTAATACTTTTCCCAGTACCAATTTCTGGGAAGGCGACAAGCCCACATTTTAGTGAGGTGATTAAAAAATCCTCCACCGCACCTCACCTTTGCAAAGAATGCGTCATTGAATTTTAATTTAATCCGGCAGGAAGTTACCCAATGGGAAAAAAGCGTATTTACCTCATTAATCCACAATGTCCTGAAAATTTCTGGGCCATGCAGGGGGCAATTGATATAGTCGGCAAGCATAAGACTCTTATGCCCAATGCCGCCCTCCTCACCTTGATCGCCCTGACCCCGTCGGACCTTGACATTGAGTATATTTATTGTGATGAGAATGTTGATCACATTCAATGGGATACCAAATGTGATCTGGTTGGCGTTACCGGCTATACCCTGCAGTTTGAGCGAATGCAGGAGATCTGCCGACGCTTCCGGGAGCGTGGCGTTGCCGTAGCGGCCGGAGGAATATACGCAACGATTGACCCGAAAGCTGTTGAAACATTAGTCGATTATCTGTTTATCGGCGAGGCGGAATATACCTGGCCGAGGTTTCTTCGGCAATGGATCGTAGGCAAGGCTGAGCCCATTTATCAACAGCAAGACTTTATCGACATGGCGGACAGCCCGGCCCCTGACCTTTCCTATATCAAGGCCCGGAACTATCTCCATTTTTCCGTCCAGACCAGCCGGGGTTGCCCAAACAACTGCGATTTCTGCGACGTCGTACGGGTCATCGGCAGAAAATACCGAAGCAAACCGATAGCGCATATCATGCGAGAGGTAAAGAATGCCCAGGCAGCAGGCGCCGAGACGGTATTCTTTTCCGACGACAATTTCTATGTGAACCATAAATTCACCACCGATCTTCTCAGTGAGATCATCGCATGGAACCGGACCCTTTCGAGTCCCCTTTCCTTCAGCACCCAGGCAACGGTCAAGATCGGCGCAGATAAAGAGATTCTGAAACTCCTGGCCGATGCCCGCTTCAGCGTCATCTTCATCGGTCTTGAGACCACCAAGAAGGAATGTCTTGATGAGGTGAACAAGGGACAGATGTTCAAATATGATCCCTACGAGGTGATACCGCAGTTATCGAGTTATGGGATTATGCCTTTTATCGGCATGATCGTCGGATTTGACCATGATACTGCGGAGGTTTTCGCCGATGTTGAAAAATTTCTCGAAGATACGGCAAGTCCTATCACCTCAATCACCGTACTCAACGCACCGAGAAACACACCCCTCTATGAGCGTATGAAAAGCGAAAACCGGCTGATGGAGGATTTTCGGGGACTATGGCACCTCAGCACAAATATTATTCCGAAAAATATGACCTTGGAACAGTTATACACCGGCCATAAAAACCTTTTTAAGAGCATTTACGACCCGGTGAATTTTGAGCGGCGAATTATCGGCTGGCTGGCCGGCGTCCAGTACTTTACTGAACTTTACTCGACCCGCAGGAAGACATTGCACCGGATACCGCTTATTATACGGGTATTGTATCATTTTAACTTCAAAGTCCCGGTTGCGGTGAGGCGTATGTTCTGGAATGTGCTCAAGGAAACGTGGCGCATCAATCCGCGCCTGATTTCCAAGGCCATATCGATACTGGTGCATTACTGGCACTACTACGAGTTTGCCAATAAGAACGCATGGCAGAAAACGGAGCCGGCGAAAGAAACGGCCTCCCACAACTAACCGCTTTTACCAGGGTTTGCGGAATATTCAACCAACGCCCCGAATCTCTCGGCTCATCGTGCTGAGCGATTCGGCGCCATCTGCGGTCACAATCACATCGTCCTCGATGCGCACGCCATTAATACCAGCGAGATAGATCCCCGGCTCGACGGTGTAGGCCATGCCGACCGCCAGCAACTGCTGATTGTCGCCTCGGATATACGGATCTTCATGGCACTCCATGCCGATACCATGGCCGGTTCGATGGGTAAAGTTTGCTCCAAAGCCGGCTTCCTCAATGACCCGGCGCGTCGCCAGGTCAACCTCGGCACATGGCACTCCCGGCCGCCCCGCCGCCCGTCCGGCGCTATTGGCCTGTTGCACGATTCTATGAATTTTTTCCGCCAGGGGATCTATCTCCCCGACGGCAAAAGTGCGGGTCAGGTCGGAGACATAGCCACCATAACTTGCCCCCCAATCGACAATCAGCAGGTCACCGGCCGTTAACGGCCGGTCGGACGGTTGAGAATGGGGATTGGCAGCGTTCGGACCGGCGGCGACGATGGGCGAGAATGGCAAGGAGATATCGGATCCATGGGTGATCAGCTGAAGGAAAAGTTCGCCGGCAATATCTTTTTCGCTGGCCCCGATCGCCACCTTCCCAAGGGTCGCCGTCAGGGCCTCTTCGGCGATCTTTACCGCCTGCCGCATGCAGCTGATTTCCTCGGCGTCTTTCTTGACTCGAAGGGCCGCAAAGATTGCCGAACCGTCGACCAAGTGCGCATTGCTACAGGCACCACGAAGATAGTCATACTCAAGGAGTCGCAGCTGCCGCGGCTCCACTCCAACCTTTTGGCCGGACAGCCCCAAATCCTTGAGGGCATCGTAAAAAATTGCACCCCACCCGGCCGGGTTTTCGGCATAGGCATACACCCGTGCCGGAAATTGCAAATGGTCGAGCTTGGCGAGTTCCAGTTCCGGCAGAATGATCGTCGGTTCATGATCAGCACTGAACACCATGACCACCGGCCTCTCCATCAAATGGAAATGCAACCCAGTCAAATAGGTCAGAGTCGGCCCGGCATTGATCGCCACTGCCGAAAATTGCTGTTCTTGTATATATTGTGTAAGTCTTGCCAAACGCGTCGCCGACATGTTCCCTCCGGAAATTGCGTTGTTTACCATTTATCTTACAACTCAATCTTCGCCCCCAACTTGGCAACAAATTTGGCAAGCCAGGCGGGATGAGCCGGCCAGGCCGGAGCAGTCACCAGATTTCCCTGGACATGGGCACTGTCCATGGCCACGGCTATATATTTGCCGCCGGCCAGACCCACTTCTACTGAGCAGGCCGGATAGGCCGAACACTCACGGCCCTGTAAAACGCCGGCAGCAGAAAGCAGTTGCGCGCCATGACAGATGGCGGCAATCGGTTTATCGGTTGCAGCAAAATGTTTAACAATCGCCAATACCGCTTCATTGAGGCGGAGATATTCGGGGGCTCGACCGCCGGGAATCACCAGTGCGTCATAATCGGTGGCTTTGATTTCGGCAAAATCGGCATTGAGGCTGAAATTATGGCCGCGCTTCTCGCTGTAGGTTTGATCGCCCTCGAAATCATGGATGGAAGTGCGGACGAAGTCACCGGCTTTCTTGTCCGGACACACCGCATGTACTTGATAGCCGAGCATGAGAAGGGCCTGAAACGGCACCATTACTTCATAATCCTCAACATAGTCACCGACGAGCATAAGGATTTTTTTTGCTGCCATGGTATTTCTCCTTTATGGGATTATTGAAACTGCATTGCTGAAAAACCGTGTCTTCCGGTGCCATCGTTAACACAACGCCACAACTCATTTTGAAATAATATAAAGCCTTGAAAATAAATGTTTGCCGGAAACATGCAATATTCTCTCACTAATAATCACGATTTACCATACCGTCAGAGGCTTCTTTCATAAATCCCCATGACTTTGCCAAGTATTTTTGTATAATGCTGCTTTCTCGTCTCTTCCGTATCTCGTTGGCGTTTTATGGGCTAAAGTCGCTTGCCTGCCATATTGCGCAGGAATTCTTTTATTGTTACCTGTCCTCCCTTAGTTTAAAGTCCAACCTATGAACAAAGAAAAAAATAAAATCCCCCTTGATGGTGTCACCCTGGAACAGATCGTCAGCAATCTTTTTGAGCACTATGGCTGGGATGCACTCGGCCAACGCATTGACATCCGTTGTTTTACCAGCGATCCATCGATCAAATCCTGCCTGACATTTTTACGTAAAACCCCCTGGGCTCGAAAAAAAATCGAAACCCTCTATCTCGCCACGCAAAAGCGGGGGTGGAAAGACCTCTATAAAAAATAAGTGCGGCTATGGCCTGGCGAAATAGTCGCATATTGACCACGGAATACATATGAAATCAATAGCCTACCTCATATCGATGCTTTTGCTGCTTGGATTTACAGGTGGTTGTAGCAAGAAAAAGAGTACCCTCAACACTTCAGGCGTAAAAGAAATTGCCGTGCTGACCATGGACGGCGATCTCCCCGATCAAACTGCAGAGCAGATTCGAGAACTGAAAATTACCCTCGAATGGATGAATCACGACCTTATCAAGAATTTAAATGATTCAGGCTTTGACGCTCTTCTCATCAAGGAAATGAAAGACTACAAAACTGAGATGGGCAAACTCCTGGTTATCGATGTCCAGCGTTTTAAGGCATTCAATCGCGCTGCCATCGCCTTCGTTGGTTTTGGTGCCGGATCGGCCTCCCTGGCGCTGAACTATAAACTGCTCGACGAGAAGGGCTCCCTCTTGTCAGAATGGCAGGATGGTGTCGGATCAAGCAAAGGAGCTACGGACTGCGCCGAGATCCTTAACAGAAAGGCCCTGGAAAATGTCGTCGATCACCTGCACAACTCAGCCCTCATAGCGAAATAGCGGGTCAAAGAAATACTGGAAAGGGTACCCTTCAGTCCTCAGTCCTTATACTGCTAGCATAGACATGCAAAACGGCATGAATACACTTTACCTCAACCCAGGTTTTCCGAGTGTCCCACACAATGTACAACACCCCGGTGTTGCAGCCGATCGTCTCAGCCTTGTGCCAATTCTGTCTCGCCATCTGTGGTTGGAAACTCCAGGGTCATCCCCCGACAGCCTTGAAATATGTCATGATCACCGTCCCCCATACCAGCAATTGGGACTTCCCTCTGGCCTTGGCGATCGCCTTTGTATACCGTTTTGAAATGCACTGGATGGGCAAGGATTCCCTTTTTTCCGGCTGGCGTGGTCCGATCATGCGCTGGCTGGGCGGGATCCCGATTAACCGAGCCTCGCGGAATAATGTGGTTGCCGACACCATTGCCGCATTTCAGGCAAGCGAACGCCTGATTGTTGCCATCCCACCGGAAGGCACACGGTCTAAAGTCGACAAATGGAAAACCGGCTTCTACTACATAGCCCTTGGCGCCAATGTTCCCATCGGTCTGGCCTTTCTTGATTATCAAAGGAAAGTTGGGGGCTTCTTGTCAACATTCTGGCCAACAGGGGATGTTGAAAAGGACATCGGCGACATCCGCGCCTGTTATGCCGGGATAGCCGGGAAATACGCCGAGCAATGTGTTATAGATTAATTTTTTCTTCATTTCAGAGAGCTTGCCATGGAGCCGATCGAAATTCTGCTCGTTGATGACGAAGAGGCCTTCACGGAAATTCTCGCCCAACGCCTCGGCAAGAGGGGCTTTGCCGTCAAAACCGCCGTCGATGGCCACACCGGGCTCAAGCTGCTTACAGAAAATGAATCGATCGAAGTGGTCGTCCTCGATATTGCCATGCCCGGGATGGGCGGTATAGAAACCCTGAAGGTTATGAAAAAAGAGCGGCCACTGGTCGAGGCCATCATGCTTACCGGCCAGGCAACCGTGAACACGGCGGTTGAGGCGATCAAACAGGGCGCCTTTAATTATCTTTTAAAACCCTGTGATATTGAAGATCTCAGTGCATTTATCGAGGAAGCGGTAGCACATCGGAGATCTCGCCAAGCGAAAATCCTTGATGTCCGCATGACCCCCTATCTCTCCCCGGAAAAGCGCGAAGAATTGATTGCCGCCATTCTCAAAGAATAGTCCTCCTTCGCCATCCTTCATCCACCGGAAGGGGCCGAAAATATTTCGATTTCGTCACCATCTTCAACCATATCTCCAAAA
>JBBQVT010000167.1:0-8211 GCA_038211245.1 Desulfobulbales bacterium
TAGAGGGCGACGGCCTGCTGGGCATTGGCCTGTTTATCGAAGGTGTCGAGAAGGATGGAAAAGGGGTAGTTGCCTTCAGGGAGGATAGTTATCTGCAGGCCCGCCGCTTCCTCGATTATGGTTTCAGCCGGAGGTCTTTCCACCTTTTTAACAGCCTTTCTTGGAAGTGTCGGTTGCACTTGTGTTGATTGCGGTTCAAATATCCCATTATCTTCTGTCTCACCGGTGTCGGTGAGGAGACCGAGACTTTGTGTCGGCTTGTTACTGGTTGGCAGGGTCGGTTGGATAGCTGCCTGTTTGATGATTGTTGCTGCTGCCGGTTGGGGCGGCGGCTTGTCATCTGGGCCTGGGCCAGGGTCTTTTGTCGGCGTGGTCAACTGTTCCGAGGAGACAGTCTGCGGGATACCCGCATCTTTCGGCGGCTCGGCGATTGCTGTGGCAGCAGGGGAGAGGGCTGCTGCGATATCTTGAGCTGAGCCGACAGGTTCGATGTTTTGTTCAGGTTTGTTATCAGGCAAGTGACCAGCGATTTTTTGCGGACTTGGTTTTTTTGGAGTGATGGAGATTTCGAGATCGAAGATGGCGAGAAGAGTGAAAATAACGACGCCTAGAACAATGATTCCCGCAAAAGCGTTTTTCATCTGATTTTTTCAATGTTTGAGATGATCATGGTAAACAAAAGGTTGAGTCCGTTGTTTACCATGTGGAGCTTTTCCGAGCAAGGCAACGATTTGTCAAGGTGATTACAAGGTATTTTGCAGTAAACAATGCCGTCGCCGTGCTTTCGCAAGCCATTCTGTCGTTCTTCATTCCTGTTGACATGGTTTGGCAAAAGCTTGTATTCTTGAAGCTCGTATTTTCACTACCGGTGGACCACTTTAAAAGGAAATATTACTATGTGGCAAAACATTGAAGCAGCACCCGCCGATTCTATCCTTGGTTTGACCGATGCCTTCAGGAATGATCCGAATCCGCAAAAAGTCAATCTGGGCGTCGGGGTATATAAGGATGAGGCAGGTAAAACGCCGATTCTCGCCTGTGTCAAGGCGGCCGAAAAGATTCTCCTGGCAGGGGAGAGCAGCAAAAGCTATCTGCCGATTTCCGGCGACCCGTTGTATGCCGCCGAGGTGCAAAAGCTGCTGTTCGGCGATAGCAGCGAGGTCATCACCAGCGGCAGGGCGGCTACTGCCCACGCCCCGGGTGGCACTGGAGCTTTGCGGGTAGGTGGCGATCTCTTGAAAAAGTTTTATCCCGGCGCCAAGGTATGGATCAGTAAACCGACCTGGGCCAACCATAAAGGGGTTTTCACAACGGCCGGATTTCCCCTGGCGGAATATGCCTACTATAATGCATCAACTCGAGCCCTCGATTTTCCGGCCATGGTCGCCGATCTAGTGAATATTCCGGCCGGAGACATTGTTTTGCTGCACGCCTGCTGCCATAACCCGAGCGGGGTTGACCTTACTGCCGACCAGTGGCAAAAAGTAGCTGCCATCGGCGCTGAGAAGAACTGGATCCCCTTTCTGGATTTTGCCTATCAGGGCTTTGGTGAAGGGCTTGAGGCTGACAGAGCCGGGATTGAAGCCTTTGCGGCAACCGGAGTCGATTTTTTTATTGCCAGCTCCTATTCGAAAAACTTCGGTCTCTACAACGAGCGCACCGGCGCCCTGACCATTGTCAGTCCGACCGCGGCGGACGCAGCGGTGGCGATGAGTCACCTGAAGACCACCATTCGGGTTATCTACTCCAACCCGCCGGCCCATGGCGGGCTGGTCGTGGCGACTATCTTGTCGAATCCGCAATTGCGCGAGCAGTGGCTGCAGGAATTGGCCGCCATGCGCAACCGTATCAAGGCAATGCGGGTGGCCCTGGTTGAAGGGCTTGCCGCGCGCGGTGTGAAGGGTGATTTTTCCTCCATTACCAGCCAGCGCGGCATGTTTTCGTTCAGTGGTTTGTCGGATGCAGTCGTGCAATGGCTGCGGGCCAATAAAAGTATCTACGTGGTGGCCGGCGGCCGGATAAATCTGGCCGGCCTGACTCAGGCAAATATCGGCTATGTTTGCGATGCCATTGCCGAGGCAACAGAAAGATAAAGGTTTTTACCCGCCTACGCGAGTTCCTGCTCCGTTCGACTGATGATCTCTTCCTGGTGCTCGCGGTCAAGATCGACAAAATAATCGCTGTAGCCGGCGACCCGAACCAGCAGGTTGCGGTATTCGTCCGGATGCTCCTGGGCGGTGCGCAGGGTCTTGGTATCGACGACATTGAATTGGATATGGTGGCCACCCAAGGTGAAATAGGTGCGGATAAGACCGGCGAGCTTGTCAAGATCCTGGTCGGTGGCGAGAACGCTGGGCAGAAAGCGCTGATTAAGGAGAGTGCCCCCCGACTTCAACTGGTCCATCTTGCTGAGCGACTTGATGACAGCCGTCGGGCCGTTGCGGTCGGCACCATGCGAAGGCGAGGTGCCGTCCGATTCCGGCAGGCAGGCGAAGCGGCCGTTGGCCGAGGCGCCGAGCATTTTACCGAAATAGACATGGCAGGTGGTGGACAGCATGTTGAGATGGTAAATGGTTCCTTTGGTATTGGGTTTACCGTCGATGGCGGTGAAAAGCGAATCATAGACCCGTTGCATAATCGTATCGGCGCGGTCGTCATCATTGCCGAAAAACGGCGTTTTATTCCACAGCCGCAAACGCAGGGCTTCTTCACCCTGAAAGTTGTTCTTCAGGGCAAAAAGCAGCTTCTCCATAGGGACCGTGCCGCCCTCAAAGACATGGGTCTTGAGCGCCGACAGGCTGTCGGTGGTCGTGCCGATGCCGCAGCACTGGATGTAGTTGGTGTTGTAGCGCGGTCCGCCGTCATAATAGTCCCTGCCCTTTTCAATGCAGTCATGAATGACAACCGACAGGAAGGGAGCCGGCGAATACTTGGCATACATCCGTTCGATATAGTTGTTGACGCGAATCTTCAGATCAACAACATATTCCAGCTGCCGGCTGAAGGCCTGGTACAACTCGTCAAAATTCTTGAAGGTGGCTGGATCGCCGGTGGCGATGGTGACCATTTTGCCGGTTAGTTGATCAACGCCGTTATTTAAGGTAACTTCCATGATCTTCGGGACATTGAGGTAGCCGGTGAGAATATAGGCCTCCTTGCCGAAGGCGCCGGTCTCGATACAGCCGCTGGTGCCGCCTTCCCGGGCGTCCTCGACACTCTTGCCGACCCGAACCTGTTCCATAACCACCGCTTCGCTATTGAACACCGAAGGATAACCATAGCCTTTGCGGATGACCTTGGTGGCTGCTTTGAGGAAGCGGTCCGGTGTCTTACCGCTGATATGGACACTCGGTTGCGGTTGCAGGAGATGCAGTTCGTCCGACACCTCCAGGCAGATATAGGACACCTCGTTTACGGCATCGGCCCCAGCTGCATTCAGCCCACCGAGATTAATCTGGGTGAAATCGTTGTAGGTGCCGCTTTCCTTGGCGGTGACCCCGACCTTTGGTGGCGCGGTATGGTTGTTGACCTTGATCCACAGACAACTAATGAGTTCCTTGGCCTTTTCACGGTCAAGAATGGTGTCGGCCAGATCTTTCTCGTAGAACGGCAGCAGGTGCTGGTCGATGTGGCCGGGGGTCATGGCGTCCCAACCGTTCAATTCGGTAATGGTGCCGAGATGGACGAACCAATACATCTGCAGCGCCTCGTGCATGGTCCGCGGTTTTTCGGCCGGAACACGCCTACAGATTGCCGCTATTTGGTGCAGTTCTTCCCGGCGCAACGGGTCTATCTCACCTACGGCCATGGACTCGGCCCGGTCAGCATGGCGACCGGCGAAAACTATGACGGCATCGCAGGTAATGGCCATGGCCCGAAGCTGTTCGGCCTTATCCGACGCCTCCGGGTCATTGTTGAAATCAAGACGGCGGATGCGGTCGGCAATCCGCTCTTTGAAATCGACCATGCCCATGGTGTAGATGGTACCGTCAAGGGCAGTGTGGCCCGGCGCCCGCTGTTCCATGAACTCGGTAAAGAGGCCTGCTTCATAGGCAATGCGCCATTCACTCGGGATGTTGCTAAAGATGCGGTCACGCATAGAGCGGCCCTGCCAGTAGGGAATGACCTCCTCTTCATAGCGACGGATGTCCGCATCGGCTACCCGGTAACTGGCCATGGACCGGGAGTTTAAGATGCGCAGATCGTCGGCGCTGTGACAGGTCAGTTCCGGAAAGGTTGGGACAACCTTGGGTTTCGGGCCGCGCTCGCCGACCAGCAACTCGCCCTCGCCTATATAGATGGTTTTATGCGTGCAGAGATGCAAAAAGCACATGGCTCGCAGAACCGGCAGTGAATATTTGCCGCTGTTTTCCCTATAAAACGAGGTCTCAAGAAGAGCCCGTTCGATGGAAATCGATGGCTGTGCCTCAAAACTCTCTGTGCGTAATTTATTTATCCGATCGTTCATCTCATCCTCCGATGTTCACGTCATTCACATATTTTCTTAATATATCGGTAATTTCAGTTATATGTGCCTTAGCCGGTGCGGCGAGTGAGGCACCTTTGTAAGCCTGGCCGAGCTTGCGGTATTTGGCGGTGGCTGAAGGATGGTAGGGCAGTATGTCGATGCCCTGCACCCCCTTGCACCCTGCGACAAAGGCGCCCGTTGCCCGGATATTTTTTTCATTGTCATTGACACCCATGATCAGGGGAATACGTACCCTACTGGCATGGCCATTGTCGCCAAGTGCCTTGAGATTGCTGAGTATCAGATCATTGGCAACACCGGTGAATCGTTCATGGATAATGCTATCCATATGTTTAATATCATAAAGAAAAAGCTCAGAGTATCGAGCAACTTCCAAGAGTGTTTCAAGCCTCGCAAAGCCGCTGGTGTCGACTGCCCGGTGGATGCCCAACTGACCGCAGGCCTGGAGCAGCGCCAGCAGGCTTTCCGGCTGACTGAGCGGTTCCCCACCAGAGCAGGTTACACCGCCGCCGCTTTGATCAAAGAACGGCAGCTCTTTTTTTATTTCAGTGACGATCTCGGCAATGCTCATACTTCGCCCGGTTGCTTCATGGGCGAGAGCCGGGCAAACATCAACACAGGTGGCACAGGAGGTACATCTGTCGTCGTCGCGAAGGACACCTTCAGCGGTCGGATGCAGGGCCTTTTCCGGGCAGTGGCCCACACATTCACCACAGTCCACACATTTGTCGGCCAGAAAGAGAACCTTCGAAACGAAGTCTATGCCCTCAGGGTTATGACACCACAGGCAGGCCAGCGGGCAGCCTTTGAAAAAGATTGTTATCCTGATGTTCGGGCCATCATGCAGGGCATAACGTTTGATGGCAAATATGTTGGCAGAAAGGGCTTTCATGTTATCAGTTAACAATAAATCTCATTCCCACGCAAGGAGAAAACGCCAAGATGAGAAAAAATCCGACCACCGTGCACCGCTCGAAAATTCAATGAATACGATTATTTAGTTCAATGTATACCATGAATGTATACTATTTATATGCTTTGTAAAGGGGAAAGAGCTCAATGATTTTTACCTGGAGCGGCAGTTGAAATCTGTTTATGAATACCGCCAGGAGTTTGCCGGAAAACAACAATGTAGCTGACAGAGAAGTTGCAGAAATGGTACAGTTGGTCATATCGGCCTCAACGGGCGCAAAAACCATCATCTATTAACAAAGAAGAACGGGAGAAAATGCTATGAAATTGCTGGTACTGTTGGGAAGCCCGCGCAAGGGCGGAAACAGCGAGACCTTGGCCCGCAAAATTGCCGAGGCGGTAGAACAGAGCGGCGGGACGGTGGAATACCGGCGGCTCAACGACCTGAATCTGCGACCCTGTCAGGGTTGCGGCGGTTGCGAGAAAACCGGCAACTGCGTCATCAAGGACGATATGACGGAGATTTACGATGCAGCCGATGCAGCCGACCGGATCCTCCTGGTCAGCCCGGTCTATTTTTACGCCCTGTCGGCCCAATGCAAGAGCTGCGGGGATCGGTTTCAGGCCCGATGGTCGAGGAAATACCTTCTCAAAGAAAGGTTTCGTCAGGGCGAGGGCCGAAAAGGCTACCTCCTTTCCACCTCGGCCACCAAAGGTCCGAAGATCTTTGACTGCAGTGTATTGACCGCCCGGTATATCTTCGATGCCATGGACGTCCAATATGGCGGAGAATTTCTGGTGAAAGGCGTCGACAACAGGAAGGCGGTTCTCGGATTTCCCGAGGAGATGGCCAAGGCCGAACAGTTCGGCAAAGATATGGTCGCCGGTCGGGCTTGAACCGACCAAACAGGGCCATCTTTGCCGATATAGTTATTTATTTTCAGCGTCAAGTCTGCTATATAAGCAGCCTCTTGCGCATCTGAACCATGAAATAGGAGGCGCATCTCTGTCTGAATATCTATCTTCTTGGGGTGGCGGGGCTACGCATCACTTGCCCATTCCTTTATAACCTGATTCTGAGCACAATGATTAAAGACTTACAGCAACTCAATAACACACAGTTTGATCTCACTCTAGTCGGAGGCGGCATCCACGGCGCGGTAATCGCCTATGCAGCGGCATGTGCCGGCTTCCGGGTGGCACTTCTGGAAAAGGGCGATTTTGCCGGCTCGACTTCTGCCAACAGCCTGAAAATCGTCCATGGTGGCATCCGCTACCTGCAGCACGGTGATTTTAAAAGAATGCGCGAGTCGATTGTCTCCAGGCGACGGATGATGGCCTTGGCCCCCCATCTCGTCAAACCCCTGCGCTGCCTGATGCCCACCTATGGCCACGGCATAAAAGGGCGGGAGACAATGCGTCTGGCCTTTGCCATCTATGATCTCATTGCCTTTGATCGCAACCAGGGCCTGACCGCTGAGAACCATTTGCCCTGCGGCGGCGCCATTTCCCGCGAGGAGGTCAAGTGGCTGGTTCCCGGTATTGCCGAGGAGGGCTTGAGCGGTGGGGCGGTCTGGCATGATGCCATTGCCCTGGACACAGAACGGCTGGTGCTTGAATACCTGAAAGAAGCGGTACGCTACGGGGCCGTTGTCGCCAACTATACCGAGGTGACGCAGGTCGACATGGCTGGTGGCTGGGTTTCAGCGGTAGTGGCGCGCGACCTGCAGACCGGCCGGGAGATACGGGTTGCCAGCCATGCGGTGGTCAATGCCGCAGGACCATGGCTGGAAGACCTCACCGGCCATGATGCCGGGAGTGGCGATCAGCTGTGGGCCACCGCCCTCAACATCGTGGTTAAGAAACGACTCTTTGAAAAATATGCGGTGGGTCTTGAAGGATACACTGATTTCACCGATAAAGACGCACTTATCAAGCGGGGCAAACGCTTGTTCTTTTTTGTCCCCTGGCAGGACCGCTACACCATGATCGGTACGACTTACACTCCGTACCAGGGTGTCGCCGATGACTTTTCCCCGACCCGGCAAGAGGTGGCGGCGGTGCTTGAAGATATCAATAAAATCTATCCGCATGGCCGTCTTACCATGGACGATGTGACCTATTTCCACGCCGGTCTCCTGCCCATCAAGGAGGCGGATGCCGGCAAGGCCGATTCGGTGCAGCTCGACAAGTCGTCGATGATCATCGAGCACGGGTCTCTTGACGGCAGAAACGGCCTTTTCTCCATCAAAGGGGTTAAATATACCACGGCCCCCGACATTGCCGAAAAGATGGTGAAAATATTGGCCTCGGATGCGTGGCTGGGAGAAAGATCTGCGGGCAGCTACCTCGCCCAGCCACCACGGAATCTTGATTTCGGCCCGGCCATCACCTCCCTTGGTGGGGAATATGCAGCGGTTAGAAATCATCTGACGACCCGTTACGGCAGCGGATGGCGTGAGGTGTTCCGCTTTATCGTGCAGCATCTCCCTGCAAGTGCAGGCGAGTCGCCCTGGCTGTCGGAGGAGCCGCCACTGCTTGCGGCCGAAGTGCGGTACTTTATCCATGAGGAAATGGCCGTCAACCTCGCCGACGTGATGTTTCGCAGGACCAACCTGGCCGCAGCCGAATGCCCGGAAAGGGAGACTCTGCAGCGGATAGCCGGCTTCATGGGCGGAGAATTGCATTGGAGCGCCGAGGAGCAGGAGCGGCAGATTGCCCAAGTCGAGCAGGTTTTCACAATATTGAAGAATTGAGGTGGCCGGGAATGTTTTTAGAAACAGCCGATATTGAGACAGCAACGGCCGACT
>JBBQVT010000168.1:0-8093 GCA_038211245.1 Desulfobulbales bacterium
CTGCGATCCATCCCGGAAAAAGACCGGCGGCGCTCTCCTCGGCGACCGGATTCGGATGAATTCCCTCGGCCAATCCGACAATATTTTCATGCGCAGCCTGGCCACCCGCGATTCGGCCAGCGAGATCTCCGAAGCGCTGCCTGAGGCCATCCAGGTGGCGAAAGCGGCAGGCTTTGATCTCATCATTGCCGAAACCGCCGGCATCGGTCAGGGCGACTCGAAGATCACTGATATCGCCGATATCTCCATCTATGTTATGACCTCCGAATACGGGGCACCGTCGCAGCTGGAAAAAATCGACATGCTCGATTATGCTGACATCATCGTCGTCAACAAATTTGAGAAAAAAGGCAGTGACGACGCCATCCGCGATATTCGTAAGCAGGTCCAGAGAAACCGTAAACAGTGGGACATGGCGCCAGGCGACTTTCCAGTGTACGGCACCATCGCCTCGAAATTCAATGACGATGGGATCACCGCCCTCTACCATGGAATCATTGAAGAACTGAAGAAAAAGAGTGACCTCGTCCTCCATCCCAGTCTGCCTAAACCGGCGGAGAAGATGTCCTCTTCGAAAACTATTGTCATCCCTTCACCGCGGATCCGCTATCTCTCGGAAATAGCCGGCACCGTCCGTGAATACCACCACAAGACCAGACTTCAAGCAAAAGCCGTGCGCCGCCATCACCATATGCAACAGGCCATGGACATTTTGCAGGCCGACGACCACGCCGAATTTGCCAAGGTCCTCGACCTACTAAAAAGTAAAGTTGCCGCACTGCATCAGGCTGTAACCGGCGAGACGGCCGAACTATTGCAAGGCTGGGAAAAAACCAGATCCGACTACTCCGGAGATGAACTGGTATATACGGTACGGGATCGGGAGATTTGCGTTCCTCTCTACACCAAATCTTTGTCCCATTCAAAAATTCGCAAGGTCGCCTTGCCGAAATTCAACGATCCCGCGGATATCTATGTTTGGATGCGCAAGGAAAACCTGCCCGGCTACTTCCCTTATACCGGCGGCGTTTTCCCGATGAAACGAACCGGCGAGGACCCGACCCGGATGTTTGCCGGAGAAGGCGGTCCGGCCCAGACCAATAGACGATTCAGGTTGCTGTCGGAAAATTACCCGGCCAAGAGGTTGTCAACCGCCTTTGATTCGGTCACCCTGTACGGTTGGGACCCGGCTATTCGTCCGGATATCTATGGAAAAATCGGCACCTCGGGCGTGAGTATCTGCACTCTCGATGACCTCAAACTGCTCTATAGTGGTTTTGATCTCTGCTCGCCGACAACCTCGGTATCGATGACCATCAACGGCCCGGCGCCGATCATCCTGGCGATGTTCATGAATACCGCCATCGACCAGCAGGTGGAAAAATTCGTTGCCGACAACAACCGCGGGCCGGACAATGCCGAGTATGAAGAGATCAAGGCGACAGTCCTCACCAATGTCCGCGGCACCGTCCAGGCGGATATCCTGAAAGAAGACCAGGGCCAGAATACCTGCATTTTCTCCATCGAATTCGCCTTAAAAATGATGGGCGATATCCAGGAATACTTTATCGCCCAGAAGGTAAAAAACTTCTACTCGGTGTCGGTCTCCGGCTACCATATCGCCGAAGCCGGGGCCAACCCCCTGACCCAACTGGCGCTCACCCTTTCCAATGGCTTCACCTACGTCGAATATTACCTGTCGCGCGGCATGGCCATCGATGAGATTGCCCCGAATCTGTCGTTTTTCTTCTCGAACGGTATGGATCCCGAGTATACCGTTATCGGCCGGGTGGCAAGGCGTATCTGGGCCATCGCCATGCGGGAAAAATACGGCGCATCGGTAACCTCGCAGCGCCTCAAATATCATATCCAGACCTCCGGCAGATCTCTGCACAGTCAAGAGATTCAGTTCAACGATACGAGAACCACCCTGCAGGCCCTCTGTGCCATCTACGACAACTGCAACAGCCTGCACACCAATGCCTACGACGAGGCCATCACCACCCCGTCTTCAGAATCGGTCCGTCGGGCTCTGGCCATTCAACTGATTATCAACCGGGAATGGGGGCTTGCCAAAAACGAAAACCCAAACCAGGGCAGTTTTATTGTCGAGGATCTCACCGATCTGGTTGAGGAGGCGGTGATGGCGGAATTTGACCGGCTCACCGAGCGGGGCGGGGTGCTGGGTGCCATGGAAACCGGCTACCAACGCAGTAAGATCCAGGAAGAATCAATGTACTACGAGCGACAAAAGCATTCAGGGGAATTGCCGATCATCGGCGTCAACACCTTCCGCAATCCGGATGCCGATTTTGATGCCCTGAACGCCTCGGTCGAATTGGCCCGTTCTACCGATGATGAGAAAGACGAACAAATCAAGCGGCTTGCCGCCTTCCATGAGCGTCATAAAAATGAAAGTTCGGCAGCATTGCTGAAATTACAGGAAGTCGCTCTTGCCGGTGGCAATGTCTTTGCCGAAATGCTTGATACGGTAAAATATTGCAGCCTGGGGCAAATCTCCAACGCCCTGTATGCGGTGGGCGGGAAGTATCGCCGCAATATGTAACCTGATGATACAAAACATTACTGCGAAACTGTATTCCGACATCCCCCAGGAACGACTGTACCATTATACCAGCTTCACCGGCCTTCTTGGTATTGTTGCCAGCAGAGCGTTGTGGGCCAGTGATATCAGATACATGAACGATTCTGCCGAACTCAGACATACAGCCGATCTCATTCGTACTGAGATCACCCGGCGCATCGGTGCCGGACACCCACGACCCGACCTCCTCAACCAATTCTTAGACTGGGTTACGCACCGCATCACCAACGGTCATATGCTTTTTGCCTCCTCCTTTCGCTCGAACGGCAATCTGCTCAGCCAGTGGCGAGGCTACAGCCGACTCGGCAAGGGGGTGAGCCTCGGCTTCAATCCGGACTATATTCTCCATTGCGCACAACGCCAATCCTTCCAGGTCGGCAAGTGCATCTACAACTGCGAGCACCAGGAACGACTGATTCGTCAAGTGATCGATGCGGTTCAGGTGCTCGCTAAGGCGCATGACCTGAAAGCAAATGGAGAAAGGATCGCCGGTGACACATCCTATCAAGGGGTTTTCCAACTGATCGAAAGTGACCTGCTGCGTATCGCCGCAATCCTCAAACATCCCTCGTTTCGGGAGGAAGAGGAATGGCGGATCATCTCCCCGGTGGTCACCGACTTTGTCACGGCCCCGGTCCTGTTCCGCGAAGGGACATCGATGCTGGTGCCCTATATCCAATTTGATCTTCTTGCTGAGTACAACTCGTCCATCGCCCTTGAACATTTGTTTCTCGGGCCGACTCCGAATATCACCATCTCAATGAATTCCCTGGCTATGTTTCTTGCAAAGAGCGGCATACAGCCAACCAAGGGCATCTCCTACTGCCAGATTCCTTTCCGCGCCAGGTAGCCATTTTTTTCAGACCGAGATTTTATCGCCAGGCAAAGGAGGGTTGTTCGTAATGACTGACCCGTACTTCCCGGCCGAGCAGTGCAACCTCGCGAAACTGCAGAAGCATGGCAGCGGTTGGGGCGGCAATCCAGGTGTCGCCGACCGGCATAAATAGAACTGGATGGTCACTGCTACCGGTGGACTCAAGGAGCGGAGCATCGCGGCGCAGTAACTCGGAGCAGGGAATGCGGTGAATTGATGCTACTTCCCGATCATTTTTTACAAGCGCAACAGCCGTTCCCCCCCAAACAACCACCGGAGTAATAATAAACCCGGACCTGGTGATAAAATCATCGAGACAGCCAACCACCCGGTCAGCCGGTAGCGTCAACCCCACCTCTTCACTGAGCTCGCGAAGAGACGCCTGCTCAGGACTTTCACCCATGTCCATCCGTCCGCCCGGCAAAGCCCACTGGCCTGGATGATTTTTCATTTTTTTCGATCTTCTGGTGAGAATCAACGCCGCATTCCCAGAAGGTACAGGGCCAAGACCATCCAAACCACCTTCCCCTCGATAGTCGACAAGGCAAATGGCCACGGCTGCCCGCTGCAGCTTGGCAACAGGCAGGGATATTCTTTGGTAGCCGGCAATATTCTTGGCGATGAGTCGCCGAAGTTCCGGACTACAGGTAAGATCAAGCATGAGCCTTTCTCTCCACTTTCTTCATTATTTATCAGCTGGAAATAACAGAGAACTTTGCCATTTCTCCGATCTGTGCTAGTGTTGTTTTGAAAAATCAAGCCAACACCGGGAGGACCATATGCAACAATACACCTTTTATCTCGTTGAAAAGCAACCACCCATAGCCTGGGTGTTTCTCAATCGTCCGGAAAAGAAAAATGCCATGGGCCCTGCTGCGTGGCGTGAACCAATTGAAATCTTTGCAGATCTCGACGCCGATCCGGAAATCCGCGCAGTTATTGTCGCCGGCAAAGGCGCCTGTTTTTCGGCCGGCATTGATCTCCATGGCATGGTGCCACACCTGCCGGAACTGATGGATACCAATCAGACCGGTGCCACCAAATGGCGTTTCCTGCCGAAGATCAAGAAGCTGCAGGACGGTATTTCGGCCATCGAAAGGTGCCGCAAGCCGGTCATCGCCGCGATTCACGGCCATTGCCTGGGGGCCGGTCTTGATATGGCCACCGCCTGCGATATCCGTATCTGTTCCGAAGATGCCCAGTTCTCCTTGAAGGAGGCGGCGGTCGGTTTTGTCGCCGATGTCGGCGTTCTCCAGCGCCTCCCCTTGATTGTCGGCCAGGGTCATGCCCGGGAGATGGCCTTTACCGCCAAGACCATCTCCGCCGCCAAGGCAAAAGAGATACTCCTGGTGAACGAGGTCTGTCCCGACCTCCCATCCCTTATGGCTAGAACTCTGGAGTTAGCCATGGAAATCGCCGAAAACTCGCCCCTTGCCGTCCAGGCCTCAAAAGACGTCCTGAACTACTGTGTCGGCAAATCGGTGGACGACGGCTTGAAATATGTGGCCTCAATCAGCGCCAACATCATTCCCTCGAAGGATCTGCTGGAGGCGGTCACCGCCTTTGCCGAAAAACGTAAACCCAAATTTACTGGAATGTAACAACTATGTCCGAAGATTTCAGCCAGTACCTGCAACCTACTTTCTTCCTCGATTTTGACCACACCAAGGTCACGGATTTTGCCGATGCCGTTTGCCGGAATACCAAAACGCCTACAGAAAAGGCCGTTGCCCTCTATTATGCGGTTCGCGACCAAATCAGATACGATCCCTATGACCTGCGCTACTCGCAACCGGCGATGAAGGCCAGTGCGATACTTGCGCAACAATCCGGCTACTGTGTCGCCAAGGCCGTACTGCTGGCTGCTGTCGGACGACAACAAGGCATTCCCTGCCGCCTCGGTTTCGCCGACGTCACCAACCATCTGTCAACCCCCAGATTACGGGAAATGATGGGAACCGATCTGTTTATCTATCACGGATATACGGAAATGCATCTCAGCGGCAAATGGGTCAAGGCAACGCCCGCCTTCAATCTGTCCCTCTGTACAAGATTTGCTGTTTTGCCCCTTGAATTTGACGGAAGCCAAGACTCAATCTTCCATGCCTATGACGCCCGTGGCCAGAAACATATGGAATATGTACGCGACCACGGTCACTTCGCCGACCTGCCCTTTGCCCGAATATTCGCCGCCTATGGCCGAACCTACCCGAAATTCTTTGAACATTTCAGTGAAGGGCAAGTCCACGATTTCGCCGCCGACGCAGAAGAAGAGGTAAGAAACGGCTAGAAAAAAACCGCCAAGGCCATCAATTCCTGCCCATCCTGCGGATATGCGCAGGATGGGCAGGATAATCTTTACACCACTCCAGCGGTTATAAAGGATTCAATCTGGGCATCCGAATACCCCGCTTCCGCCAAAACATCCCTCGTTCCCTCGCCAAAGAGGCCCGGCGGTGTTCTGATACTCCCCGGGGTATGACTCATCTTAACCGGGATACCAAAGCCGTGGCGTTCCGCGCCGTTCATGTCAGTATAGGAATAAACCATCTCTCTTTCCTTAAAGAACGGCTCGGTTAGAACCTCCTCCATGGTTTTCACACCGCTGCAGCAAATATCCAGCTGCGCCAGGGCGCTTTCCCAGTCTGCCAAGGTCTTGGTTAAAAATTGCTGACGGAGAAAGGTGATAATCTCTTCCCGGCGCTCTTCGGCATATTGCAGGGGAATATATCCCGGACGCTGAAGGTAGGCGCACAGGCCACGCCAAAACCGGTTTTCCACCGCGCCGAGGGCGAGATACCGTCCATCAGCGGTTTCATAGGTGTTATAGCAACCGTATCTATGCGACAAAAGGGTATCGGCGGATGTTGGCGACTGCCCATCCCGCTCGGCAAAAAAATACGGCAGAGAGAGAAATCCAACCATACCGTCGGTCATCGAGATATCGATATACTGGCCCTGGCCGGTTTTTTCCCGGGCGAAAAGGGCCAGAAGGATGCCGACCGCGGCGTTCATGGCGCCACCGGCGATATCGGCGATCTGCACTCCGGGAATTGCTGGTGGCCGATTCTTTTCGCCGATCAGGCCAAGAACACCGGCGGTGCTGAGATAATTAACATCATGCCCGGCCCGGTCTCGCAAGGGACCGGTCTGGCCGTAGCCACTTATGGAACAGTAGATTATACGAGGATTTTTTTGTTGTACCGCCTGGTAGTCGACTCCGAGGCGCTGGACCACTCCGGGACGAAAGCCTTCCAGGATAACATCGGCCTTTTCTGCCAGACGAAAAAAAATTTCCAACCCCTCGGGACTCTTCAAATTAAGCGACATATGGCGCTTGTTGCGGTTCAGGTCACTGAAAAAAAGGCCATCCGCCTGGAATTTTTTGTCTTCAATGGCAATGACCTGGGCGCCGTGATCGGCAAGAATCATCGAGCAATAGGGACCGGGGAGCATCCGCGAGAGATCGAGAATCCGAATGCCGCTTAATGCACCGTGCTGTTGCATGTTGTCTCCTTCGACTATATATTCTGAGTTCAGTCGTTACTCAAAACTCTATGCCTTTTTGTGCCTTTATACCTTGTTCGTAGGCGTGTTTCATCGATTCTATAACGGAAACGGTGTCGGCAATGTCGATCAGTTTCGGGTCGGCATTCCTGCCGGTGATAATGATCGACAAGCGCTTCGGTTTACCGCGCAGCAACTCGACGATGCGCTCCACCTCTAGAAAATTGTAATGCGGCAGGTAGGTGATCTCATCGAGAATAACCAGATCATAGAGATCACTACCAATTTTCTCCTGCGCCAGGGCAAAACCAAGCCTCGCAACCTCACGGTCCTCATCAATATTTTCCTTGCTGAAGACAAAACCCTTGCCGCAGATAAACCAATGGAGATTCTCCAGTTTGCCGGCCAAGATCCGTTCTCCGTATTTGCCCTGTCCCTTGAGAAATTGAATGACGCAGACCTTCTGACCATGACCAAGAGCCCGAAAGGCCGTTCCAAGAGCTGCCGTAGTCTTTCCCTTCCCATTACCGGTAATGACAATAATTCTCCCGCTATCAACCATAGAAACTCCTCTTTATCCATTTCCCGGAAAGATTTTTTCCTGCTATCCAGGACACCTCATTATCGTAATAAAGTTTTGCCTGTCTGCGTAATGCAGAACTATTCTATCCATACGACTCTGCAAAGTTCAGAATAAAAGCACTGTCACAACACTACCATAGAATATCTCCAAAACAATATAAGACTGTGCCTCCAGCCAGATATCAAGGATATTTTAATAAGAGGTTCTGCGGTTAAACTGAGAAAAAGTTGAAGCATCCTTTAAAAAAGATCCTGAAAAAAGCCCCCCCGCTTGAATCCAGGTGCAACAGGCCTCTGCAGATGGATTTTAATGACCACCATTACGTGAAGAACATCGGAAAGCCGTGTGCGTTAATAGCGTATGCCCGGTTTGATGAGGGGAGGCTGATGAACGATCAGACCGGTCGACACGCAGTAACCGCGCGCGGCGAGGCGTCAAACAAAAGTCCTGGTCGGTGGTCGGTAAGTCAGCTTCCTACTCTACCTGTTTTTCCCTGCTTTTCTGGGAAGTGTCCCTGTTTTTTT
>JBBQVT010000169.1:0-7985 GCA_038211245.1 Desulfobulbales bacterium
TGAATCTCCTTCTTCCATTGTCCGACAGTAACAGGATGAACACCGTACTCCTGACCAATCTCGTTGATCGTCTTTTGCCCTCGCAATGCCTCCAAACCTACCTTCGCCTTGAACTCAGGAGTGTGGGCCTTCCGTTTCTTCGCTTCGCTCATCGCTTGTTCTTCCTTTTGGTTGCGTACAACTTAAACTACTGTCCGGAATATGGGGTCCACTATAGTTTTTCTACCCTGAGAGGAGGAAAAAACGTTGGTATTTTTTCCGTCCTGCAATATTGTTGCATGAAGTCAAAGAGACACCCCTGTAACAACCAGGCAAAATATCCGTCTGCTGACTTTATGAATATTGCCTAAATATCAAGGGTTGAAAAAGAATCCTCGGTCCAAATGAACGTATTAGTTTCTCTACTATGCCGTGGTCTTCGGCAAAAAAGACTGGTGCAACATATTTGCAAAACTCGCGGTGAAATAACATATGGGCGAAACACATCCAATGATTGAAATGGCCGATCTCTCTTTTTCCTATTCGGGGCAAGAGGTGCTGTCGGCTATCAATTTCACCGTACATTCCGGCGATTTTGTAGCGATAATCGGACCAAATGGTGGGGGCAAAACAACCCTTGTGAAACTGATCCTCGGACTGCTCAAACCATCCGGTGGAACTCTTCGGGTAAATGGCAAGACCCCCGGTCGGGGCGGGGCGGTGATCGGCTATGTACCGCAACAGATCAAGCACAATGATAATTTTCCGGCCTCGGCTCTTGATGTTGTCCTCATGGGCAGACATTCGCCGAACAAGCGCTGGGCCTTTTTTCATGGCGGTGACGACCGGACGGCCGCACTGCAAGCCCTGGAGAAAATGGGCATGGAGAAGTATGCCGAGCGAAAGATCACTGATCTATCCGGAGGCCAAAGGCAGAGGGTGTTGATTGCCCGGGCGCTGGTAACTGAGCCCGATCTTCTGGTTTTAGACGAGCCGACGGCGAGCATTGATACCAAGGGCCAGGCCGTTTTTTTTAATCTCCTCAAGACACTCAATAAGAATTTGACGATTCTCGTAGTCAGTCACGATATCCTGGTAGTCTCTTCGTACGCAAAATCAATTGCCTGCGTCAACAAACGGCTGCATTACCATGACGTCGTCAGGTCGACGACCGACCTGATGAATGCCTTTTACTCCTGTTCGGTGGAAGAGGTCTGTCCTGTCGAAACGGTGGTACGAGGCTTGAATAAAAACACATTTCTGGATATTCCCCGCCATGATTGAAGTCCTGCAGTTTGAATTTATGCGCAATGCCCTCTATGCCGGGATCCTGACCAGCATAATTTGCGGTATCATCGGCACCTTGATTGTCGTTAATCGCCTGGTTTTTCTCGCCGGGGGAATAGCGCACAGCGCCTATGGCGGGATAGGGCTGGCCTTTTTCTTTGGCCTGCCCTATATGGTAGGGGCGATCGGCTTCTCCTTTGTCGTTGCCATGATCATGGCGGGAGTTTCGCTTAAGGCCAAGGAGCGGGCTGATACCATCGTCGGGGTTTTATGGGCCGTAGGGATGGCCAGCGGTATCCTGCTTCTCGACTTGACGCCCGGGTACAATGTCGATTTGATGAGCTATCTCTTCGGCAGCATACTCAGCGTGCCGCGATCCGATCTTGTTACTATGGCGGCCATCGGCGTGGCCATCCTCCTCCTGGTAAGCTATTTTTTCCGCGATCTTCTGGCGATGAGCTATGACGAAGAATTTGCCCAGATTCGTGGCATGCCGGTCAAAAGACTGTACTATATGCTGATCGGCATGGTGGCGGTGACGGTCGTCATGGTGGTGCAGGTGGTTGGCCTCATTCTGGTTATCGCTCTGCTTACCATACCTCCTTCAATATCTGAAAAGTACACAAAATCACTCGCGAAAATGATGTTGTGTTCCTGTTTCTTGGGAATGGTCTTTACCACCGGTGGGCTCTGGTTATCCTATAGATATGATATGACCTCAGGGGCGGCGATAATTTTTCTCGCCGGCGTGGTGTTTTTTCTTTCACTCATTCTCGACAGGATCATTCTACTCTTTAAGAAAGACTTCGCAGTTTCAGTTTGATTATTATCTTATAAAAACATATATATACACGACCATGTGCCAACAATGTAATTATTCGCAGCTCCTCGAATCGGCGAGCCTGGAGGCAACAGCCAATCGCCTACAGGTTCTTGAGGTCATCGGCGGCAGTCATTGTCCCCTTTCCGCTACCGATATCTACAATGTTTTTGACCGCACCCAGGCAATGAACAAGGTGACGGTGTACAGGATTCTTGATTTGCTGGTTGAGCACAATATTCTCGAACGATTGAGCACCGGAGGGCGGGCCGCCTATTACGGACTGGCACCGAATGAGCACCATGCCTCGCACGCCCATTTCTACTGCAATCGTTGCGGCCAGATGGACTGTCTGCGCCCGGAAACCTTCAGCATTGATTCAGAACTCCTAAAGAAGACCTTTCCGGGGGAAATCGCCAGGGTCGAAATCCGCGTCGACGGCATCTGTAAAAACTGCCTGCGGCACTGAGGCTGAATATTATTCACTGGCTTGCTATGACAGAAATGCTCACCTTGTTCATCAATGTCTTTTTGAAGATCTTCATGATCTTCACGCCGTTCTTCGTCATGTCGGCTTTTCTGTCGCTCACCAGGGATGAATCGCCGAGCGAGCGGCAAAGGATTGCCGTAAAGGTTACGGTGGCGGTTGTTCTCACCTGTTTTGCGCTGTTTCTCTTTGGCACCTATATTTTTGCACTGTTCGGTATAACCCTCGACGCCTTCCGCATCGGCGCCGGGGCGGTGCTGTTTCTCTCGGCGGTTTCGATGATCCAGGGAAAAGCAGCGGTCTCACCGCAGGATGCTAAAGAAGACGTGGCCGTCGTCCCCCTGGCCATTCCGATCACTGTCGGCCCCGGCACCATCGGTGCCCTGCTGGTCATGGGTGCCGACCTCCAGACCTTTCCTGAGAAGGTTGTTGCCAGCCTGGCGCTGCTCTGCGCCATTCTCTCAGTTGGCGGTCTGCTCCTGGTTGCCGGACGAATGGAGCGCTTTCTTGGTCAACAGGGGTTGACAATACTCACCAAGCTGACCGGGCTTTTTGTTTCGGCCATCGCCGCACAGATTTTCTTTACCGGGCTTAAAAACTTCTTGGCTTAGATCTTCACTCTTACCGGCCTTTCATCTTTTTGCTATCGCAACTCGGCCCTGACCACATCGATTGCCTGGCTCGGCAGGTACACCTTGTCGAGTTTCTCAGCAAGAACTACAATTCCTTCCAGTTCAATGGTTTTGCCGTTCACCAGCACTATGTTCTTGGCCAATGGCAGCTTTGCTGCCGCCTCACCCTTGGTGACTACCAATACCGGATTGGTGGCGTCGGTCCTGTCGATGGTGCTGGTAAATCCTGCAGCCTGGAAGGCAGCCGATGCCTCGACAAAGAGGCGCTTGTTGATCTCCGGGAAGGTAAAGCCCAATCTCCCCGCGACATATTTACCGATATCGATGTTTTCCCAAAGGCCGCTGATCCATTCGGGGCCATACGAGAACAGATAGGGGTCGCCGCCGGTGTGCCCGTAGGTGGTCCAGCCGAGCCGGGCACGTTTGGACAGCATAGGTGCGAGAATTTTCTGTAGAGCCATGCCCTGGGGAGGTTTCTGGATCGTGGCAATTTCCTCGGAATTGAGATCGGCAATCCCCCACCAGGAGGCAAAGACCGCCTTAATATTGGCCTCGGAATTGTCCTTTGCTATGAGTTTGCCGAGGCCCTCGCCGGTCAACCTGGCCTTGCGCATCGGCACCACGACAAAATCGTCATCCGTGGTGGAATAATTGGCATCTTCACGAACACCGATGGACAAACCGCCGGTGGTATGGTCGGCGACGCTGATCACCAGGGTATTGCCGTCGGCCTTTGCAAAATCGACAGCCGCCTTGACGGCTTTATCGTAGGCGAGCAGATCACTCACCACACCGGCCGGATCATTGGCGTGCGCAGCCCAGTCAACCTTCGAACCTTCGACAAAAAGGAAGAATCCCTTATCTTTGCCCTTTGTGCTGACGGACAAGGTTTCCAGTGCCTTGCCGGTCATTTCCGCCAGGGATGGCTCACCGGGAGCAAAGGTGGCACGGTCGATATCGTAGGCCATGGCATCTTGGGCAAAAAGACCAAAGATCTTCTGGCCGGAAGCCGCCAGCATTTGCTCACGATTGGTCACATAGACATAGCCCTTGGATTTGATCACCTCGACCAGATTTTCCTTGTCCGTGCGAACACCAACCCCGACACCTTTCGGCAGGAGATACTGTTCCCCGCCGGAGAGTACCACGTCGATATTCTGGTACACCTGCTGCTCACTGATCTCGGAATAATTGTTGCGATCATGGGTATGGGCCGTAAAGTCGGCCGGAGTGGCGTGCTGCACATTGGACGTTGCCACGATACCGGTTGCACGGCCCGTCAGCCGGGCACCTTCCAGCACCGTAGCCAGGGGCACATATTTCATTGTCGGGTCAAAATCAACACCGGAAATTGTCACGTTCCAAGGATACACGGCAATGCCCTTGTCGGTACCTTTCTGACCGGTCGCATAACTGGTGGCACCGGGGGCCGAGTCGGTAATGATCGAGTCGGCACCGTAGGTCCTTATGGCACCGCTCAGAATATCGTCGGAGGCAAGGCGTTCGCCTTTGATCCAGCGGGCCAGAGGCCACGCTTCGTTGGCGGTACCGTCGCTCAGCAAAAGAATAATGTTTTTAACCTGCCTTATGTCGGCACTCCCGGCTACCCGAACAGTTGGATCGGATGCGCAGGAACTCAGCGCTAAAGCGACTGCGAACAGAGTCGAAAAAAATATGGGTTTTTTCATTGGGGCCTTTTTCTGTGGAGTTTTATTATTCTAATTTGTTCGTTTTTCAATCAGTCTTTAGTGGAGTTATGTTTACTTTTGAATCTAGAGATTCCCAGTAGAACATATTAAACTGGGGTATAAAATCGGCTGTTTTAGGTTAGATCTGGCAATCTTAACAGTTTATTATGCACTGGAAGAGGGTGCCACCTGTACCGCCGTCAAAATTCCCTAAGAGAGTAGTTGAACCTTTCGATGACGGCTGGCCTGAGTACGAGGAGGCTTTCACCTTTGGTGCAGTCATGAAAATCACCCGCTGCGGATTGCTGTTGTCAAATTTCGGAGAATATTGTCGGATTTTGGCGGAATATGTCTTGGCGATCTTGGTCCTATGCCAGTTATTGGTTGCAGCCTAAAATAATTGCGAAAGCTGTCGGAAAAAGGTAGTTTTGATGCGATGTTGCAAGCTCTCTGATCAAAGCGGAACGTTCGTCTTGCATTTCAGAGCCAGCGCTGTACTGCCTCAGTTGTGTCAGTCGGCTTAGTGTTGAAGCACAGCTTGGCTTGAGGAGCGTACGCATGAACGACGTTTATCAACTTTTCAAACAATAGGAAGTTTCCTGCGATCGTTCGTACGCCCGCCCCGATGAGGATGCAATCGAACCGCTTCTGCTCCAGTTGGTCTCGAACAACTGCCTCAGCAGTTTCGCCAAAATCGGTCAAGCACATTTGCACGTCGTAGCCGAGGTCAATCAAGCTATCTTCAGAGGCTTTGAGGCCCGCCAATACCTTCGCGGCGTCCATGCCAGGGTAAGCCGCGTAGTCGGGTTCAGAGAAATCGATGAGTGTTGGTTGCAAGCCAATCACCAGGACACTTTTCTTGTCTGTCATATCTTTCTCCAAGTAGTCTGTGCTTGACGGAAAGCAAGCACAGTAATGATTGTGTACGGGTAGCGGGTGTATGAGCATATAATGCCCGCTGCCATGGCAGGATCTGTCACTGTGATGCATTACAAGATTGTTATTGGCAATGTAAGGTGAATGAGGGACAAGTCAAATAGATATGCTTCCTGATCATTTTGGCTTTGAGCATCGCCGAACGTCACACCGGAAAAGGAGGGTTTTGACCTTCTGAACATTCAAAAATAGTTTCGAAAAAATAGTGATGTGATGGAGCATTGAGCAGGAAAAGATGCTTCTTGACTGTAGGGGAGGGCATAAATCCGAAATGTCGATAAAAGGACTCTGCGGAATCGTCTTTTCGAGCGAACGCCGCCGCTGCTTGCAACGTCTGTTTGACAGACTTGCTAAGGCGAAGGTCAAGTTTTTCTGTTCTCGTTGGTCGTTGAATAGTCATATGTAAAACCTGCTTAAACTGCTAGATGATGTCAAGACATTTGTCTGCTTCATCACTATGCAACAGAATGCTGATCTCTGGAAAGCGGCTTCAGTCGATTAATCAGTTTTGCTCCAGGGCTGTTCATGGCATTCCAAAGATCCCAATCCTGTTGCAAACCTAGCCAGAAATCTGCAGACATACCCAAAACACGAGACAGCCGCAATGCAGTATCCGGAGTTACCGAGCGCCTGCCTTTGATAATTTCGTTCAGACGAGGGTAGGAAACGTCCAGAAGACGAGCAAGTTCTGCTTGTGTAAGGTCAAGTGGCTTGACAAATTCCTCCAATAGCATTTCTCCGGGATGAGTCGGAGGGCGTTTACGAGGCAGCCGCCGTCCAACATCAGTGGTAATCTGAGATTTCGATTTCGTAGGCATGGCCTTCCTCCCATTTAAAGTAAATTCTGTATTGTTGGTTGATGCGGATACTGTATTGATTCTGCCGGTCGCCTTGCAAGCGCTCCAGTCGATTACCCGGAGGCACATTAAGTTCATTGACCTCTTGAACTCGGTTAATTTGGTCCAACTTTCGGCGAGCGACCGGCCAAATAGATTGAGGACAGCATCTTCGAGCTTCTCGAGATGCCATACCATCAAAAATATCTTCAGTACCGGCAGACTTAAAGGTTCTTATCATGGATCATGATTATAATGGGGTCCGTTATAGTTGTCAAGCTGTTCGAAAAGTATGTATAATCGCGGTGCAGTTGCCAATTAAGATAGAAGGCAGTTACCTGACCATCCTCTCGCATATCCCTGCGGAAGTAAAAGGGGTCGTAAGTACTTTTCATTATAGAGATTACGTGAGGACATCTTGACCTATGGCACTGAGGCTGAAGTTAAGACATAATTCCTGTTATGGTCTCCTCACCAGACGCGTAACAAATTCCACTGAAAGTCCTGATTTCTGGTTCAAGATTGCCGCATCCCTAAAGTCAAGATCTTTCCAAAACAGTAGAACTTGAAAAGCAAACAGAAAACAATTCCTAACAATCAACAATTCCTCTGTTCAGCAGGAATTACCCACCCCGGCTTGAACGTAGCATGTGCCCGGCCTTGACGATCAGAAGCACTACCGGACTTGCGTGCATCAAGAGATCAAAGATATCCACTGGTCGCACCAGTTCACCAGCTAGCAACATTGAAATTTTTTCGACAAGATGTGGCACAGGAGTAAAAGGAGCAAGTCCCAATGTCAGCGACAAAACTATAAGCAGAGGATAGGGGATTTTATCTAGCCAATTCATTATGTTGTTTGGGTTTTCCTTTCCAGAAATTTCCTTGATCGTCAATTGGATAACAAAAGTCTTATATTTCCAAACCATCATAACCAAAAAGTTAGGAAACAGACAGCGGATCTTACACCGCTTCCACCCTGCATGGTATATATCGGTGCATTGGGGTACCAAGAAAATCTCTGTTGCTGCTTTTTGTCAGCCGATTGACATTGATGCCATAAACCTTACCCTCATACTCCAAGCCAAATCCATGGGGGATGAGCACCGTTCCCTGCCGGACGGCATCGCTCATTTCCAGTTCCCCTACTTCGCAACCAGCCTCGGTGGTAACACGAACCTGCTGCCCATCGACGAGGCCGAGCGTCCTTATATCATTCAGATGCATGGCAATCGTGCAAGCCCTTTTGCCGGTATTCCACGCCGGATTTCGCATAAGCGTATTGGCGTTATATTTCATGTGGCGACCGGCATTCAAGAT
>JBBQVT010000170.1:0-7830 GCA_038211245.1 Desulfobulbales bacterium
CAAGTATTCCCTGGTGTACATCTCACAGCTTTGATCCGGTTTTAACTGGGTGTCGCCTGAGAACAGGGCCTTTATAGCAGGTGCATAAAGACAGATGGAATCCGAGGAATGGCCGGGGGTATGGATGACTTCGAGGAAATCATCACCGGCTTTGAGGAAACGGCCATCCGGAAGAAGTTCATCAACCCCGGGACCGTCGATTGCCGCCAGCACCCGGGCCTTATAACGGTCTTTCACCGCCATGACGCCTGCGGCATGATCAAAATGGTTATGGGTGAGGATGATCTGGGCAATCGCCACCTTGCCAAAACCAGTTGAGATCCGCTCGATTTCCTCAAGGACATAGCCATCGGTGCCCGGATCGATCAGGGTGTTGACATCTTCGACCCGGTTCCAGTCACCGAGGATCAGGTAGGAGTTGCAGCTGTAGGTTGCATTATTTTTTTTCAAAAGGAGTATCCGCATACCTTACTCTCCAACCTTCTTGTACACCTGCGCATCCGGCACCACCTGGGTGAAAAGATGCGCCACCTCTTGCGGTAATTTCTGGGTATTCTCGTTGGCCAGATAGCCGCCCGGCGCCAGCGCCTGGTGGAACATTTTGAACACCTCGACCCGTTCCGGGTACTGAAAGTGGAGCAGAACATTCTTGCAGACGATCAGGCAGTAGTCCTGGCCGACGGGTTTCAGCGACAACAGGTCGTGATACTGGAAGAAAATCCGGTCGCGAAGGATAGGTTTGACGCGGGAGTGGCCGGGTTTGTCGGCCGGCTCGAAATATTTTTGCAAAAGCTCGGGCGGAGTGCGCTGCAATTCGTCATTTGGGTAGGTCGCGGCGGTAACGATATCACCGAAATTATTGGCACTGTCATAGTCGCTGGCATCGATGCGCAGATTCTTAAAACCGAAGGGGTTCATCTTTTCGGCAAAAATCATGGCGATGGTATAGGTTTCCTGGCCGAGGGCACTGCCGGCATCCCAGATCTTGATCCGGCTCCGGCCGCTGGCATAGGGGATCATATGATCGGCAGCGTGCTCAAGAGTTGGTTGATCGCGCATGAAAAAAGTGAATGCCATGAGAGTTCCTCGTTCTTCAAGTGAATCTTGCCTTAGGGCTTTGCGAAAAACATGCCACCCACAAGAGCATGTATAAAACATGTTTATTTACAGGATATTGCAGATCGTATTTGGTATTTTAGGACGCAGTGGGAGTACTATTTGCTGGTGTGGCACTGATAATGAACGGCAAAGGGAGGTAAATTTGCCTCCTCTATATGCCGAGGTTAGCGGCAATTTTTCCTTCAGTCCGCCCAGTCTGTCTTAAATATGGCTGCCAACGATTTGGAAATAAAGAGAAATAGAAATAAAATTACGATGAGAAGCCGAGCCGCGATAGGGGAGGTTATTTTACCTCCCTTTCGGTGTTCAATGTATTTTGAAAAACATAAAAGGGGACATTCATGGCCTTTACTTTTTAATCAATGTGGGCTACATTGTAGCCCAAAAGGAGGATTTTACAATGGCAACAAACACAATCGTTCGCGCAAGGATTGACGGCCAGCTCAAAGAGGAAGCCGAGGCGGTACTTGCCTCAATAGGTTTGAGCGTTTCCGATGCTTTTCGGTTAATGATGGTGCGGATAGCAAAGGAAAAAGCATTACCTTTTGCCCCGCTTATTCCAAATGATGAAACCATTGCGGCCATGAAAGCTGCGCGGAAAGGCGAGCTTATTAAAGTTGGTTCCGTCAAAAACCTGATCGAGAGTCTTAATGCGGGAGGTTAGATACACCCACCGGTTCAAGCGCGACTATAAACGGGAGCAATCAGGACGGCACGGAAAAAGCCTGAATGCCGCCCTCATGAAGGTCGTCAACCTGCTTGCTGCCGGACACGGTGTTGCCATACCGTAATTTTGACCACCCCCTTTCCGGTGACTGGGCCGACCATCGAGATTGCCACATAAAACCCGATCTTGTTCTGATTTATCGAAAACCAGACGACGAATATCTCGACCTTGTGCGCCTTGGCTCTCACAGCGAACTTGATTTATAGGAAAAAAATAGTCCCATATTTTTGGAGCCCCTCCCCTATTTTTGTTTCTGGCTCTGTTGCCATTCTTGAAATTCCGACAACTTAAGCCGGTATCTGATGATGCTCCCCTCGTGCAGGTTCTGCACGGCAGCAAGAGCCATCTTAGCGAAGACTTGCCGGTCTTTTTCAAGCACCAGTTCATTTGCCAGTTCCTGAATATTCTGTAGTGTTGGCAGGATACGGTTCCGAACAATTGTCCTCACAACCTTGATCAATGCCTCCCGATAGCGGATACGCAGAGGATCCGGCTCGGCAACGGTTTGTGTGATTGCCATGTAGCGCTGGCATGAACGCTCATAGGCCCAGACAAACAGATCTCGAAGCAGATCAATCTGATTGCATTCATACACCCCCAAAGTACCTTCCATATAGGCCCTTTCCGGCACATCAATGAAGGAGAGCGGACAAAGGTTGTTTCGAATAAGTGGGATGTTCGCTCCCAGTCTGGAAACACGCTTGTTGACATCCTCGAATGGCTGCAGATAAGGTACCTGTACCAGCACGAAGAAGGCCTGTTCGAAAGGATCGGCAATGGCTGCGGCTTTCTGTAAGAGCAGATGAAAACAGTCTTCCAGAACCTGGGGCATAGCAAGAGGGAGAAAGGTTGACCCTGAAATCTCTACTGGTCTGCGCCGTAATCGTCCACAGGCGGTTTCGTCAGGGAGCAGGTTTTCCGAAAGAATTGCATGGAGATTGCGAAAGGTAAAGGGGTCGAAGCCGATTTGATCGGCCTCGGTGATGAGCATTTCGATGGCCGCCTTGTGATTGAGGATCATCTGGGTTTCCAGGATGTCTTTGCCCTCGGCCGCCTGGCCGAATTCGATCAGGTTTTGGGTGTCGAGACGGCTATAGGTATTTCCCTCAAGCCGTGAAGAGGCAAAGGACAGATCAATCAGTAACCGGTTAAGGATTTCCCGAGCATAGGTGCCGGCCGGACGAACTCCGACTGCAGTTCTTCCCATCTCATGGAACTGTGTGCGCAGGGAAAGGGAGAGATAAAACGTGACGCCCGGTTGATAATCATCGAGAAATGAACGTTGGTAGCCCACAGGTTTTCGGCGCATCAGCGGCTGCCGCACGAGGTCGCGAATAATTGCCCCTTCCGGAGAAACCGGGATATACGTTTCGGCCTCGCCTCTGGTTGAGGTCGGGGTATTTATCGGCAACGACGTGGTGAAGGCGCTATGGGATTGCTTGTAAATAAGGGCAATACTTTCGCCGTATGTGATGATCCGCCCTTCCTGCAGGAGTCGTTGCAGACGACGCTGCAAGGTCCGACGATTGACACCAGGCAAATGCAGGGCAAGCGCTCTTTCAAGCGCCGAGATACCAATTCCCTCGGGAAATTCGCTAATCACCCGTTCAATCTGGTTTAATTCTTCGGCAGGTACGATGCGCGGCATGGTTTTTCTCCGTTGTGATTAACAAGGAAAATTTGCGCGCCAATGATATTGACGCGCGACACTAAGGAATGACACTACTTATGTCACGCTTTAGTGTCGCGCGTCAATAAAAAAATCCAAATTAGGGACACTTCCCTTATTTGTCGCAGGTCTGCCTGTGGCGCAGTAGCTCACAGGTAGGTGAAGAAACCATTGCGGCAATGAGAGCTGCGCGGAAAGGCAAGCTTATTAAAGTTGGTTCAGTCAAAAACCTGATCGAGAGTCTTAATGCGGGAGCTTAGAGATAGTCGCGCACCGGAATGCAGAAAAACTCGTGCAGAGGAATCCCCTGCCCGCCGACGAGAAGGGAGCGTTGCGGCTTGCACTCCCGGATGAAGGCCGCAATTCCCGGAAGATTTTGGTG
Organism: Desulfobulbales bacterium; assembly: GCA_038211245.1. GTDB lineage: Bacteria > Desulfobacterota > Desulfobulbia > Desulfobulbales > Desulfocapsaceae > Desulforhopalus_A. The sequence continues at coordinate 3,898 of JBBQVT010000170.1, forward strand.
ACTCCCGCCCTTCGTCACCGCCCGCTTTGGTCTTCATTCTGGCGATCTCCCATTGCTGCTCTACCCATACGCCGCCCTGCAGAGTCGGTTCGTCGGCAGAGGCATAATGGGCGGGAAAGGGAGCCTCTTCCATGACCTGCCGCGCCAAGGTTGTCTTTCCCACCTGACGCGGCCCGGTCAACACTTGGATGAACCTGCGAGGCTCCTTTAGCCGCTGTTGTAACACTTTGCAAATTGGCCGTTTATACATTTTTAGCACCGCTGAAGTTAATTTTACTCACTACATTGAGTAAAATTACTCCATACCGCAAAAGTGTCAATGGAAACGTAACAATGAACCATCTCCGATACCCTGTTCCCGCATGTCACGGCATTCCATCCAATACCTCCCTAATGATTGCCGCGATATCCTTTTTGGCCAACGACCCTGCCGGGCTATCTTCCTGGGCCAATTGCCTGGAGGATTTTCCTTTCTTCTTCGGCTTCTTTACGGTCGGTGATGTCTGAGATGATACCGTACCAGAGCGTTCCACCATCCGCCATTCGCTCCGGTTGCGCTTGAGACCAGCGCCAGCGGAGGCCTTGTCTTGGAAGATTGACTCTAAATTCGCAATAAAATGTTGCCAAAGTATGTGCTGATTCCTGGATGGAGGAGGCAACGTTGGTAAAGTCGTCCGGATGCAAGCGCCCAAAAACCGGGGTGGCGTCTTCTCGAACCTCCTCGGGGGTCACTTCGTATATGGTGTTTATGCCCGGACTTGCATAGGGAAAGGCGGAACGCCCATCAGGATATAACCGGTATTGGTAGACGACGCCGGGTACGAGACGGGCCAGGTTGGCGAGCAGAACATGACTTTCCTGCAGCTCTTTCTCCACCTGCTTGCGTTGCTGGATTTCAAGCTGCAGATAGTACGTTCGCTTGGTCACCAACCGTCTAAGATACCATACCCCGAAAATCATTAAGAAAAGCAAAAGAGGAACAATGATGAAAAGCAATTGCTTCAGGAGATCGCTGAAGGCAACTTGCGGTTTCGGGAAAATCGGCGCAAACCATTTTTCATAGAGGAGATTGTAGGTGCCGTTTAAAGAGATGATTGCCAGACCTTCATTTAACTGGGCGAGCAGCTGTATATTGCCTTCCGGGACGGCAAAGCAGAACTTTTGCTCGAAGCCCTCAAGTTTTAAGGCCATCGGTTTGAGGGACGAAATATTTTTCTGTTCGACCGGAACTACATTGGTTCCTGCTTAAGTTCATTCCAAGGGCCAACCTTGAAGGTGACCGACAGGCCGACAGCTTCAGTTGCGGCCTTCAGCAAATAAACCGTCCCTCCACCGGGCTCGCTGTGGCAGGTTACGAAAAATGTACACATATAGCTCATAATATGCTTATATGTGAGCTATAAAAAGGAGTTTTATAGCTCATGACACAAATAAAATGGAATTGGCAAAAAGCTGATTGGACAAAATTCACCTACAATATAAATGTTATAGCGGAATTAGAGAGAGTTTTCTTAAAACAATCCGGGGTTTCGCTTGGTGTTGTCAGGCATCTTTCCGGTGAAGATCAAGACCAACTCATTGTTGAACTGGTAAGTAACGAAGCCCTGAAAACATCTGAAATAGAGGGGGAATTTTTAGACCGAGAGAGTCTTCAATCTTCTATTAGAAGAGAGTTTGGCTTAGGTTTACAGAATCATTTTCATGCAAAACCAGCGGAAGCGGGGATAGCTGAAATGATGAAAGATATTTTCACCAATTACGCCGCACCATTAACAAAAGAAACTCTCTGCGACTGGCATCAGATGCTCATGTCCGGTAGAAAAAACATTGAAATAGGATGCTATCGAACATACAAAGAGGGAATGCAAATTGTATCAGGAAGGTATGATAAACCCAAAGTCCATTTTGAGGCGCCACCATCGACAGATGTTCCGAAAGAAATGGAGAAGTTTCTCCAATGGTTCAATGCATCGGCTCCTGCCGGACAAGAGCCCTTAACTCCCCTGGTGATGGCCGGAATTGCTCATATTTATTTTGTTTCAATCCATCCTTTTGAAGATGGAAACGGACGAATCGGACGGGGAATAGTTAAGAAGACATTATCGCAAAATATGGGTCAACCCATGATTATTGCGCTTTCTTCAACCATTAATGACAAGAAAAGGGACTATTACTCTACCTTGGCAAGGCAATGCCAAGAAAACGATATAACAGAATGGCTTGTTTATTTTGCCAAGACCATTATTGACGCACAAGAACAGACCATCAGGCAAGTTGATTTAATCATAACTAAAGCAAAATTTTTTGATGCCCACAAAGAAAACCTCAATCCTCGTCAATTAAAAGTCATTAACCGGATTTTCCAGGAAGGGCGGAGAGGTTTTGAGGGTGGATTCAGTGCCAAGAATTATCAAGCAATTGCTAAAACTCCCGCAGCAACAGCAACACGCGATTTGCAGGATTTGCTCATTAAGGGCATCTTTTCGAAGACCGGTCAGCTCAAGAGCACTCGATATACTTTGGACCTTTCTCCTTTCGAGCCGAGCCCTCCAGGATGGAGGGGGGCCGGAAAAGAAAAGAAGAAAGTATGAATGGGTCGGCTATCCTCTTTTGGCGCTTCATTTTCGGCTGTTTTTTGTCGGCAATCTGATCGTAAAGGTCGTTCCTTCACCGCGAATGAAAAAAGAAGGTTCATGAAAAAATACAATGTGAACCTGATTATACATATTGTTCATGTTCCGAGGTCTCAGCCATCTTCGCCAAATCCCCCGGTGAAAGAATGAGGGCTACCGAGCCGTCGCCGAGGATGGTCGCCCCGGAGATGCCCTTGATGTCCTGGTACAGCAGGCCGAGCGGTTTGATAACCGTCTGGTGTTCGCCGACGACAAAGTCGACGACAAAGCCGATGCGCGTACCGTGGACCGCAACGATAACGATCTGTTCGATTTCCGGGCGCTCGCCGGGTACGCCGAACTGCTCCCTGAGGCAGATATACGGGGTCAGATGGCCGCGGACGTTAGCGACATTGCGGCCATGCGAGGTAACGATATCCTCCCTTGATAACTCGACGCATTCCTCGATTGCGGCCAGCGGCAGGACAAAATGGCTGTCGCCGATTTTTACCAGGAGGCTTTCGATAATGGCCAGCGTCAGGGGGATTTTCAGGGTGATAGTGGTGCCGACGCCAAGCTTGCTGTCAACGACGATGGTGCCGCGCAAGCCCTCAATGCCGCGTTTGACGACATCCATGCCGACACCCCGCCCGGAAACGCTGGTGACCTTGGCGGCCATGGAAAAGCCCGGGGCGAAGATATAGCTGTAGATCTCCTGATCGGAGAGTTCGGCGGTGGGGGACACCATGCCGAGTTCGATGGCCTTCTTGTGGATGGCGTCGCGGTTGATGCCGCCGCCGTCGTCATAGATGGTGATAAGCACAGAATCACCGGCGTGTTCGGCGCCCATGCGAATGGTGCCGACAGCCGGTTTTCCGGCGGCGATACGCTTATCCGGTTTCTCGATACCGTGGTCGATGCTGTTGCGGATGATATGCACCAAGGGGTCGTTCAGTTTTTCGATGACCGTCTTGTCGATCTCGGTTTCGGCCCCGAAGGTCTCCATCTCGATCTCTTTGCCGAGCTCGTTGGACAGATCGCGGACCAGCCGTTTGAATTTACTGAAGGTGCTGCCGATGGGCAGCATACGGATGTTCAGGGCGGTGTCGCGCAGCTCATTGGTCAACCTCTCCACCTCTTCGGCGATGGCCACAAAGTCGGCATCGCCCATCTTGTTGGCGACCTGGGTGAGGCGGGCCTGGACGGTGACCATCTCACCGACCAGATTGACCAGCTGGTCGAGCCTCTCAGCCGGTACCCGGATGGAGGCTGCGGCCTCGGGGGCGGCGGTGCGCTCTTGCCGGGTGGTTTTCACATGCTG
>JBBQVT010000171.1:0-7780 GCA_038211245.1 Desulfobulbales bacterium
TATACGTACCAGGCCCCGGCTTGGGCCGCCAGATCGAGCACTTCCGGCTTATCTTCAATGGGATGCGAACACCAGTTCTTTTTCAGGGGGATCATCTCCCGAAACAGCTCCATTTCCCACTTGGTATCCTGGGCCAGGGAATTATCGACAAGAAACAGCCGATTATTGTCAATGCCGGCGATCTCGGCGACTACTTTTTCGATCGGCCGTGGGCGAAAGGCCCGGCCTCCAAGATAGGAAACAGCGCAGGGATAGCAATTAAAGCGGCAACCGCGTGAAGCATGCACCAGGTCAACCATCTGCACGCCTTTATGGTTGTAGAGCTTGCGGCTGAGGATGTCCCGGCGTGCCGGACCAACGAGGCTTATATCGGGCCTTTGGTCGATAAAATTATAGAGTGGCTGTAATTTGTTTTGCCGGAAGTCTTCGAGTACCTGCTCCATTCGCCCTTCAGCCTCACCAAGAAAAACCGCGTCGGCGTGCTCCATGGTTTCTTCAGCATGGAGCATGGTGGCAATGCCGCCAAAGATTACTTTAATGCCTTTTTTGCGATAGGCATCAGCTATTTCCCAACCTCTTTTCACCTGGATGGTAAGCATCATGGAGATGCCGACCATATCTACAGCTTCATCAAAATCAATGGTCTGCAGGTTTTCATCAATAAAATCGATGTCGACATAGTCGGGGAGGGTGGCGGCAAAGACTACCGGGCCATGCGGCGGCAGATGAAACTCGGTTTGTCGGTCGAGCTTCGACCATTTTGGGTAAATGAGTTTAAATTTCATTTTTAATTATAAAAGGTAACTAAAACATCCCGCCATTAACGGAAATGACCTGGCCGGTGACATAGGAGGCGGCATCCGAACAGAGAAATCCGACAACCTTGGCGACTTCATCCGCTCTGCCGATGCGAGCCATGGGAATGAGGGTCTTGATATGCTCTTTCGGGGCTTCGCGAATCATGTCGGTTTCAATGAGGCCGGGCGCTACAACATTCATGCGGATACCGAGGCGAGCGACCTCGGTGGCGACCGACCTGCTGGCGGCGTTCAAGCCGGCCTTAGCCGCCGAATAATTAGCCTGGCCGCGATTGGCCATGAGAGAGCTGGCGGAAGAAATGGAGACAATAGCCCCTTGGCGTCTGAGTACCATTTTTTCAATCACCGGCCGGGTCATGTTATAAAAACCGCTCAAGGTGGTATCAATGACTGATTGCCAATTTTTCGGGGACATCATCATAAATAAACCGTCAGCAATGATGCCGGCGTTATTGATGAGGACATCGATTTGCCCGAATCGTTCGGCAATGTCTTCAATTGCTTGCTCCGTCGCCTGGCCATCCCTGACATCGAACTGATAAATTTCACCTTGGCAGCCCAGACCTTCAGCCGTCGCCAGGGTCTGTTCCGCGCCGTTTTTATCAGCCATGTAGTTGATTACGGTGTAGTATCCGTGCTGTGCCAACTCTATGCAAATCGCCCTGCCGATGCCCTTACTGCCGCCGGTTATGATGGCAATTTTCTGTTCGTTTATATCTGTCATTCTTTTTTGCTCACGCCTGGAAGAGCTGGAGAGTCATGCTGCCGATGAGTGTGTCGTCCATGTGTTGCTGGCAGGATACTTGTCGGAGATTGCCAAAATTATAGAGGTTTTCGGCCAGGGACAGGATTTTGCCGCCAATGGGCAGGTGATCAATAAAGAAATCAGCTTTTTTGATGCCCACCAGCCAACCCATCTTCTCTGACGCAAGTCCTTTGGTTTGTATTCTATCCCAACCGTTGCACACCCCCGCGGTTTGCGCCGCCAATTCCACCAAAACCAAAGAAAACACACCATGGTCGTCGGCCATAGGCCAAGACCTCTCGACCCGGCTGATGGTCAAGGCATGCTGTCGGTCAACCTCAAGCACCTCGCTTATTAACATCATGTTGCCACGATGCGGGAGAAGGTCTTCTAAGGTTATTTCGGAGAGAGGTATGGCATTCATGGATTATTCGACACTGATACCTTATTATTTCTGAAATCGCCACCAAATTTGATGACAAAATCCTGTTCGTTATATAAGATGACGGCGTACAAAATCACCGCTGTAATTTTCAAAAAAGTTTAGTTAATACGCCATGTAATATAAAATTATGCGACAACTTATCGAAGAGCTGAAAGTCAAACTGATAGATATTCTTAATCTCCAAGACATAACTCCTGACAAATTTGATGAAAATGGCCAGTTGGTCGGCGGAGAGCTGGGTATCGACTCCATTGATGTCTTGGAGATGGTTGTCATGGTTGAAAAAGATTACGGCATTATCATCAACAACCAGGAGGTTGGTGAAAAGGTCTTTTCATCACTTGCAAGTCTTGCCCGCTATATCAAGGAAAACTCCTCCAAGGCATCTTCTTGACGAGCACCACAGTCTATATTGCCGGAGTAGGGATCATCAGTGCGCTCGGTTCGGGTTTTGCCGAAACGGAAAAGACCCTGCGTGCCAACCGCTCGGCAATCAAACCGCTGACACTCTTTTCACTACTGCAGGGGACACCTTTGCCGGTGGGTCAGGTGGATGTGGATGGCCTGGATTTGCCGTCAGCACTTCCGAGAACCCACAGCTTGGCACTTCTTGCCGCTGGACAAGCCATGGCCGGCGGCAATCACCCGCCCGATGCAGTAATCATAGGCACCACGACCGGCGGCATTGCAACCACCGAGCAGCTGCTGAGAAACGCAGAACCCAACAAGGAGCTGTACCGGTATCACGGGTTAAACACCGTTGCCCAATATGTTGGCCGAGAACTTGGCTGCAGCGGGCCGGCGCTCACGGTTTCCACTGCTTGTTCTTCCGGAGCGGTGGCTATTGCCCTTGGTATGGCGATGCTTCGCGCCGGTCAAGCCAGGACCGTTCTTGTCGGGGGAGTCGATTCTCTCAGTCGTCTGACCTATTTTGGCTTCCATTCTCTGCAGCTTGTTGATCGTAACGGCTGCAGGCCTCTTGATGCAAATCGCCAGGGGCTGGCCGTTGCCGAAGGCGCCGGGATGCTTCTTTTGACCACAATTCAACCTGATCAACCTCGCGCTGAACTCCTTGGCACCGGTCTTTCCTGTGATGCCTACCATGCCGCCGCCCCACACCCTGAAGGTCAGGGTGCTTTTATGGCAATGCAGAATGCTCTGGCCGATGCCGGACTGCATCCGGAAGATATCAGCTATATCAACCTGCACGGCACCGGAACACCGGACAACGATCTGGCGGAGGCGAAAGCCGTGCGCCGGCTTTTTGCCGTGCCACCGCCGCTTTCATCGATTAAGGGCGCATCCGGCCACAGCCTGGCAGCCGCCGGAGGCGTTGAGGCGGTGGTGTCGGTAATGGCTATATCGCAAGGGTTGATGCCCGCCAATACCGGTTTGCAGCAGGTTGATCCGGCACTCGGTCTGATGCCGCTGATAAGCCCGGTCGAAGGTCCGGTAAAAGCCGTTCTTTCCAACTCCTTCGGTTTTGGTGGGAACAACGGTTCTCTGGTGATCGGGGCCCCCGGCGCATGTGTGCAACAATCCTCCGCGCGGCCTTGCGGAGTCCTCGCCATTCATGGCTACGCTTGTCTGAGCGGCGCCGGAAACACCGGCGCCACCATGGAGCGGATCAACTGTGGTGCATCCGCTGCCGGTATGGCCGAACTTGCGCAAATTTCCGAAAACCTGCCGCCTCAGCTCATACGGCGACTCAAGCGTTTACCGCGCATGACCCTGTCGCTTGCCGTTATGGCGCATCAGAATTCGGGTTTTGATGCCCAGAAGCCAGGTTCAATATTTATGGGTACAGGCTGGGGAGCCCTTTCGGAGACCCACGATTTCCTGACCCGTCTCAATTCTTCCAAAGAACAGTTTCCCAGCCCCACCGATTTTGTCGGTTCCGTTCACAATGGGCCCGCCAGCCAGGTGGCGATCATGTTTGGCGCCATGGGAGCGAATATTACTGCCAGCGGCGGTGATTATTCTTTCGAACAGGCTTTGCTTGCCGCAGATCTTATGTACCATGATGGGGAGCGTCCGGCATTGATCCTCGGTGCCGACGAGGGACATGCTGCCTTCTCGCCACTCCTTGATGCCTCAATTGCCACCGGTTCAGCGCTTGCCGACGGAGGTGGTGCTTTTGCCGTCAGTCGGACCACAAAAGGGGCCAAGTGCGGCATGGCCATTCCATTTTTTGCAAGCTGTGAAAAAAATGCAGTCATTGAACAGCTGATTGCTTCACTTGCTAGTAGCAAAGAATGGCAGAGCCGATATGCCCTGGTTCTGGTTGGAATTCCTGCGGCCATGGAGGGGCAGGGAGAAAAACAACTTGATCACTTTAAGGCACTTGCGCAATTGTCCGCGCCGCTTATCCGCTACCGTAAACTGACCGGCGAGTTCGCCTCAGCTTCCGCTGTCGCGGCGGCCTTTGCAGCCTCTTTTCTTGAAAGAGGATTGGTTCCCGGAGCGTTTGTCGGCGGCATGGATATTGTCCTCAATTGGTCGCAGAACACAATTCTGGTGCTGGGATTCGGGCAAAATATCACGGCCATGGAGCTTTTCAAGCCATCAGAGAAAAACACTTGAATAGGGAGCAAAAAAGATGATTCGGAGTGAAGCATGCAAGAGCTTGAAACTACTTACTGTCAGCTATAACAAAGTGTCGGAGGAGCTGAACCGCAATGCGATGCGTTAACCTCCTTGCCCATTTTGTTCGCCTTGCACCGCCAATTCTACTCTGCTGTATATTGCTTGTAGTCGGTTCGTCGCGACCGCTGGTTGCGGCAGAGTCCGAGGAATTGAGCAGTTTTCTCACTGAAATTCAAGCCGCATCGGAGAAGGTCCGGTCTTTTTCCAGCGACTTTGTGCAGGAGAGGAGGCTTGCTCTTTTTACCGAACCGGTAATTTTCCATGGTTCCTTGACCGTTGTTCGACCCGACCGGTTGCGCTGGGAGTTTACCGCACCTCTTCCCTCCGTCCTTATCTTCCGCGGTGAGCAGGGAATTCGCTGTAACGACAAGGCGCCGCCGGCCCATTTCGATCTCGGTACCGACCCGATCATGCGAACGGTAGCCGAGCAGCTGTGGCTCTGGCTGGGAGGTGATTATTCACGTTTGAATGCCTTGTATCTTATGGAAAAATCAGGACCTTCTGCCCTGCGCATTATTCCGAAGAATCAGGCGATGTTAGACTATATCAGCAGCGTCACCATCACCTTCAACACGACCGGCAGACAACCCGAAAAGGTCGAAATAGCCGACCCCGGCGGTGACACGACCATCATCAGTTTCACATCCTATGTCCTCAACGGCAATACCCCGGATGCTCTGTTTACCCGCTGTGGCACCGATGAGTAGAACTGCGGCGATTCTCCGTTGGCTCATCGCTCTCATTGCTTGTGGTGTGGGTTTGTATTATTGCAATAATCTGAGACTCGCCGACGATGCCATCGACCTGCTGCCGGGCGAGGCGGTGCGCGGCGACCTGAGGATGCTGAAGCGCATGGGCCTGGTCGATCGGCTATTTATCACCGTCTCTCTCAAAGAAGAGAATGGAATACCCTCGCCGGTCAGCAAGAAATCCCTGCAAGAGAGTACCAAGAAGCTTGGCGACCTATTGACGGCGAGCGGTCATTTTTCCTATGTGTTGTCCCATTTGCCGCAAGGGTATGAGTTTTCCCTTTTCGCCTCCATTCAGCCGTCCCTGCCCTTGCTGCTCGATGAGGGGGATCTTGCGACCCTTGCCACCATGACCTCGCCTGCGGGAATTGAGGCCGGTTTGCAGAAGTCGTTTGCCTTGCTCAACAGCCCCGCCGGAATTGCCCTGAAAAAACAGGTGCAGGTCGATCCCCTAGGCTTGATCACCCTGGCCCTGCAAAAGCTCAACCATATTCGATCTGAGTTCTCGGTACGTCTCGACGATGGTTTTTTCATGAGCAAGGATGGCAAGAGCTGTCTTTTGGTGGCCGAAAGCCGTGATTCCCTGACCGACTCGGAACGGGCAGCAGCCATAGAGAAAATTGTTGATGAGGCATATCGCCAGGCGCTGCCTCCCGGAATCGAGGCGAGCGTCATCGGCAGTTTGCCGCATACCCTCGCCAACAGTCGATCGATCAAGAACGATCTCCAGGTACTGTTACCGATAGCATCGGTTCTCCTTGTGCTGTTGTTTGGGATTGCCCTCCGCAATATTCGTTTTCTCGTGGTGGTCACTGTGCCATATCTGGCGGCACCTCCGGCCATCGCCTTGACGAGTCTTTTTTATGACAAACTTAGTGGTCTCGCCCTCGGTTTCGGCATTGTTCTGTTGGGTATTACCGTCGATGTTGCCACCCATCTGTACCTGGCCCTGACCGAGGGGCAAGGCAGCCAGCGTGAGGCGATGAAGCATGTAGCTGAACCGGTGTTTTATGCAGTCTTGACGACCGCCGCCGTTTTTGTCGTGCTGATGTTTTCGCAGGTTCCTTGTCACCGGCAGATGGCCTTGCTGGCTCTTTTCGGGGTATTGTTCGCCACAGCTTGCGCCTATCTGCTTATCCCGGCGATTGCCTCATCGCACTTGAAGAAACCTGCTAAAATCGGCAAGAACAATTGGCTTACGCCATTTACGCCGAAACGTCCCGGCCCTATTCTCCTGGTTTGGCTGATCCTTGTGGTCTTGGGAGTTATAAGCTGGCCTCGACTGCACTATAACGGCGATCTCCGGGGGCTCGACGTTCCCGACAAACAGGTTATCGCCAGTGAGCGCCACTTCAACGCCACCTGGGGCGGGGGCGACGAACAGGCCTTTATTCTCGCCACCGGCAACAGCCTTGAGGAGGTGCTCGACAGAAATTATCGGGTATACCGTTTTCTGAAGGAACGCGGGGTGAAAAAATTCCAATCCTTTGCCCCGCTTTTGCCCGGTCCCGGCGCCCAGGCGCACAATCTGCAGGGGTGGCAGCAATTCTGGATGGAGAATGGCGCGGAATTTGAGGGTCGGTTCGTCGCCACGGCCGTCGCCCGGGGTTTTACCGAACAGGCCTTTGCACCGTTTTTCTCGTGGCTGAGCGCCCCGCCGCAACCCCTGTCGCCGGAAAAATTCCTGGGCGGTCCGCTGCAACCGCTGTTTTCTTCAATGTTGAAAATCCCCAAGGAAAAGGTGCCGGAAGACAATGGCTATATGGCCATGACCACGGTCGCTATTGATGATCAGCTTCTGCCGCAACTCCTTGAGTTTGGCCAGGGGCAAGAAGGAGTGCGGGTTCTGGCCAACAAAAAGTGGCGGGCGGAGGTGGAGCGGCTGCTCCGCTACGATGTCCTCACTCTGTCGCTTGTGGCCGCCTTACTTATTACTCTCATGGTGATCTATCAGTTTCGCAATGCCAGGGCCGTGGCTGCGGTGCTGGCACCGATCATCTCGTCGCTTGCCGCCATGTCGATCTTCTGCTTTCTCACCGGTGGCCAGCTGAACATGATGCATCTTATCATGGGTCTCATGGTTATCGGCGTCAGTGTCGATTATGGCATCTTCATTGTCTGTGCCAAACTTGCCGGCCAGGAAAAGGTGTCGGAACGGTCGGTGAGCTTGACTGCCGCCAGTTCCCTGATAGGCTTCGGCGTTCTGGCTTTTGCCGGACATCCGGCCCTGCATGCTCTGGGGGTGACGGTTTTGATCGGAATCGGCGTGGCCTGGCCGACGGCTCTTTTGGTAAGTCCAGCTCTTCTGGTGTTCGGTAAAAAAGGGTGAAGGATGAAAATCGGCTGTCTCTCTCTGTACTGTTGTCTCTGTCTTATC
>JBBQVT010000172.1:0-7752 GCA_038211245.1 Desulfobulbales bacterium
CCGTATCAATATTCCCTTTGGCTCGACCTTAACGAAAATGGCGATGCTGCCGAAGGGTTCGGAACGGACGCTGGTCGACCCCTTCGCTGAGAAAAAAACCCCCTGGAAACGCTGGGCGTTTCTCCTGGTCCTGCTCATGGCTCTTGGTTTTGCCTGGAATAAAGGCTATATCGCAGAGTGGAGCAAGCACCTTAAGCCAACGGTGAGCGATCAGAAGACCGCCGCTCCAGCCGCTCAATAGAGTGGTGGAATCCCCCGTGGTGCACAGGCTGCGGGGCCAGTGGCAACAAAAGAAAGAAATTTTTTTAAGCGAGGGAACGATGCACGAAACGGCAATTCAGGATCTGTACCAGGATGATTATTCCCACTGCTACGGCTGCGGACGCAACAATCCGCACGGGCTGCAGCTGAAAAGCTATTGGCAGGGCGAGGAATGTGTTTGTCACCATACGCCGAATTCCCATTATACCGGCGGCGTTCCCGGCTTTCTCTACGGTGGGATGGTGGCCTCGCTCATTGACTGTCACGGTGCCGCGACCGCCGCCGCAGCCAAGGCACGGGAAAGCGGTGAAGCGGTGGGGCGATTCGTCACTGCTTCGCTTACCGTTGATTTTGCCAAGCCCACGCCACTCGGGGTGGAGCTGGAAATTCGCGGCAAGGTAATGGAGATCAAAGGGCGGAAGGTGACGGTGGCTCTCAGCCTTTTTGCCGGGACAACGCTGTGCGCCACCGGCCGGGTGCTGATGATTCAACTCCTGTCTGCGCCGCAACAGGAAAAGCCGGCGGTCTGAACCGGCAGTACTTGTTTGCCGTTTTTCCTTAGAGCAGGCAGCGATCCTTATCCTTGATTCTCGACATTCCGGGGATAAGGGTCTGGGTCGATAATACCCCCTTCCACTGGCGGATCGTCGACAGGATGAACTGGGACAGCAGTTCGGCATCGGAGGAGAGCAGGTCGCGCATCAGGGTGACCTTGGCAATCATGTCGATCGATCCATGCACCGTGTGCACCTCGGTTACCTCTTTCAGGGCCAGGAGTTTATCGAAGATCTGCTGTTCATGCTTGCCATCGACGTTGAGGAGGATAAAGACGGTGATCTCGCGCTTCATCTCCGGGTATTCTTGTTCGGTATGTTCCGCCATTTTTTTTCGGAAGGCCTCCATATCTTTAGGGATGAGTTTGTCGACACCGATGCCGTATTTACGCTTCTGGCCCTGTTCCCATTGATGCACGGAAATATACAGATAGAGATCGTCAACCGTTCGTCCGGGAAAGGATTTGACTAGGCGGCTATTGGCGATGATGGTTGCCAGCGGCCGATAGATGGTGCGATACCAATCGACGGCCGCCTCTTGGAAGCTGACTTCTTGGTCTTTTTCCCGGCGCAGGTGGCTGCGGTGCTGCTCCACCTGCCACTCCAGGTGTTCAATCTGCCCGAGTTCGGTCAACTCGATGCTGTCGGCCAGGCCGGCCTTGTCGCGAAAGCCGATTCTTTCGATATAGAGTTTGTTTTCCAGGGTATTCTTGGAGGGCAGCAGCTCGACAATGCGCGAGCGGATGTGCGAGCGCTCGAGTTCACGCGCCGCCCGGAAGCGGTGATGACCGTCGAGGATAAAATAGTCATCCTTGATCTGATACAGGGAGATCGGCGGCATGTTCTTGCCCTCTTTCATGGCGGTGATAATGCCCTTGAGCCGTTCGTCGACCGCATGCGAGTGGGTTCGGAACTGATTATCGAAGTCATGGTATCTGCCGACACTGCCGACGATCTTTTCCAGCGGCACCATCAAGGTGCCTCTTTCGATGGCCTCATAGGCCTCTTCCTCTGCCTGACGGGCGTTGAAACAGGTGGAATTGGGGTCGCTTTCGTCACATTTTTCCTGGCCGGTGATTGCCCTTTTAAGCGCCGAGAAAGGATTATATTTCGAGAACATGGTAACCATAGCAATTGATCACGGAGGTTGAATTAACCTTGGTTATTCGCGCCTCTTCACTGGCGAAATGGGCGTGGATATGACCATGCAGGAAGTGTTGCGGCTGGTATTTGTCGATGAACCGGTTAAAGCTGCGAAAGCCGCGATGGCACAGATCTTCAGCGTCATGGATAAAGCGGGGCGGTGCATGGGTGACGACCAGATCGACGCCCTTTCCACGCCACAGGGCAAAACGCAATCTTTGTATGAACCCGGTCATCTGCTCTTCCGTGTACTGGTTGATATTACCATTGTACCACCGGGAGCCGGAGAAACCGATGATCTTTGTCTTGCCCACATGGACAATCTTGCGGTCGATGTGTGTGCAGCGCACCGGAGGCGATGCGCCGTAACGGATATCGTGATTGCCGAGGACATAGAGCAACGGCACATCGTAGCAGTTGCGCAGAGCCGTGAGATATTCCGGGGGCAGGTCGCCGCAGGAGATGAGCAGCTCGATGCCGCTAATGGCCGGACCGCCGCCCGCCGGTTCGAGCAGCTCTTTCATCACCGTATCGGCAACGCTGAGGATTTTCATGTTACGGTGTCGCGGCAATTCCGATCATCGCCGCACCGATGGCATTGCCGACCTCGCAGTTGTCGGGAAAGCTTACCGTCGTGCGCAGTCGCTCGGCGACTCCCGGAAGAAGGAAGCGGGCGGCGGCGCCGATGCCGATAATAGGGATCTTGATGGAAAACTCGACGCCGAGAACCGGATGATTTTTACGGCTGTTGATAAATCCAGTCAGCGAGTTTTGCCAGGAGCGCTGGATGACATAATCAATGATCATATTTTCGATCAGCTCTTCGGTGCGTTGCAGCACGAGTTTTGCAAAATCGACAGCGCCGAGGTCAAGGGCGCAGCCGAGAATCTCCGCTCCGGCAAGCGCTGCGTCCTGGTCACCGAGATCAATCTTGCCGAGGACATGCAGGGCATCGGTCGGGGTGAAGCCGCATTCAAAGATCCATTGTCTGCGTGTCAGGTGTTCGAGCTGCACGTCAAGGGGGATGCCGCCGAGGCCGGTGCACTCCCTGATGGTCGCCGGGGTGGCTCGACCGCTTTCCCGAAGCACGGCAGCCAGTTCGCTGTCCGGGACCAGGTGCATTGCCTCGGGGCGAAGAATGATGAGCCGTGATTTGCTGTCTACTCCCAGCCATTCGGTCGGTGGGGAGTGTAGGGCACCGGCCATGGCAAGCGGCGTAACCCGGGCAGGACCGATGCTCAGCTCGCCCCTTTCCCCGACATGCACGTGGCTGTCGCCGCCGATGCCGGCGGTATGCATATCGACCGCCTCGACATGTGTCTGCCACAAACCAATCCGGCAGCCGTCGACCGCCAGGAGAGGGTGGCCGTTTTCAACCATGGCTATATCGGTGGTGGTGCCGCCGACATCGATGACCAGAGCATTCTCGGCTGTCTGGGCGGCACCGAAATGGGCGGTGCAGGCCGGGCCACTGGCGACGGTCATGCCCGCTTCGGCAACAGCCCGCTGAGCATTGAGGGTCAGACCATTGCTGCCGATAACCAGCGCCGGACAGCTCAGGCCGAGTTTGGTCATGGCTGTTTCCACGCCGTAAATAAAGGCCTCCATGACCGGCATCAGTTTAGCATGCAGCCCGGCGGTGGCGGCCCGCTCATGCATGCCGTTAAGCTTACTGATGCGATGCGAGCAGAACACCGGCTTGGGGTCAAGCATACCAATGGCCTTTTCCGTGACCAGTTCATGGGTCGGGTTTTTCATCGACATCGCCGAGCAGACCGCGTAGGCGTCTACCTCGGTTTTTAAACCCTGGACCAGAGTCACCAGATAGTCGATGTCGAGGGGTTCCTCCTCCTTACCATCGATGGTGTGGCCACCCTTGACGAAGACTACGGCTTTGACCGGCAGCTTAAAATGGCGAACATAGCCGATGACGATGACCGCCACCCTTGCCCCCTTATTCTCCACGACGCTGTTGGTGGCGAGGGTGGAAGAGATACATACGGAGCGGATGTCTTCGTGTGCGATTTCGCCTTTTGAAAGAAGTTTGGTCAGCGTCTCGCCGATACCGCGGGCCAAATCGAAGTGGGTGGTCGGCATCTTGGCCTTGGTGACAATATTTCCTGACTGGATTTCAAGGAGGACCGCATCGGTATAGGTACCGCCGGTGTCGATGCCGATTATATATTTTTGCATGGTGTAACTGATTATTTATCGAGTTTATCGTGAATGTAAGACCGTTGTCGATTATAGAGTCCATATACCGTAAAGAGAAGGGAAATACTACCCGTGAGTGTCAGTTTTTCCCTGGCGGCGGTTCGGGAATATCTTCCCGTTTCAGCATCAATCGACATCCCGTTTTTTCAATCAACGACAAAAACTTATGAGCTTTTTAGGTATAAAAAAGAAAAAATTCGTAGTCTTCGGCCTGGCCAATAAAAAATCGGTGGCCTGCGCCATCGGCAGGTGTCTGGTTGAAGAGGGGGCCGAGGTCATCCATGTGGTTCGTTCGCAGGAAAGGGTGAACAATGCCCGGAAGCTTTTTCCAGGATCTCCGGCCTTTATCTGCGATGTCGAAGACGAGGCGAATATCATCCGGGTCCGTGATGAAATTGCCGGCCTGATTGGGTCTGAAGAGGGGGGGAGGATCAACGGCATCGTCCATTCCATTGCCTTTGCCAACTATTCCGATGGAATGAAACCGTTTCACCTGACCCGCAAGGACGATTTTCTCCAGGCGGTGAATATCTCCTGTTTTTCGCTTATCAGCATCGCCAACCACTTCAAGGAGCTTCTCGCCGTAGATGGTTCGGTGGTAACCATCACCATTTCCACGACCAGGATGGCGGCGGAAAACTACGGCTATATGGCACCGATCAAGGCGGCGCTCGATTCGTCGCTTTGTTTTCTCGCCAAGAGTTTTTCCGAATTCTCGCACGTCCGTTTTAACGCCGTTGCTCCCGGACTCCTAAAAACCTCCGCATCCGCGGGTATTCCAGGCTATATCGACAGCTATCTCTTCGCCGAAAAAGCGATTCTCAGGAAGCAGGCCCTTACCACCCGGGAGGCCGCCGATACCGCAGTCTTCCTCCTGTCGGCCAGGGCCTCGGGGATAAACTGTCAGACCATCGTTGTCGACGCCGGTATGGCGGTTAACTATTTTGACAAGGAAATCGTCAGCAAAAGCGTGGGCTGAGAAGGCTATACTTCATAAACCGAGTAGTCGGTTTTTTCACCAAGGAGACGATCGATCTCGTCTTGGATGGCCATACGTTCCCGGTTATCGACCCAGGCATTCCAATCGTCAAGCGACCGCCAGGTGCTGATGACCATGGATTCATCCGGTCGGTCGACCCTTTTCAGGGTTTCTCCATAGATATAACCGGCTTGACTGAGGGTAAGGCTGCGAAGTTTTTTCAGGAGAACGGTGAGGTCGGGGGCGTTTGTCGGGGATACTTTTCTTTTGATGAAAATTTTAACAGTCATAGGCATCTCCTTTGTTGGTGTTAAACTCCTCTACAGTATGCATAAATTTTCTTGTAAAGGCAAGCGGGCCAAGGCAGTTTTAACAAAAAAACCGCCAAGGGCCCGCTTGAAAAAGGCTGGGATCAGTCGTTGGCAGGCCTTTTTTTTGCGTATTTGCTCAACATTTCGGCCGTTTCCAGGAGGCGGAGGAATTCGCCGCGATACCCTTCAAGATCTTTGCCGCGGCTGTTTTTTGCCAGCTCCAGGAGCAGCGGATAGGTGAGTGTCGCGGGCGGTTCGGCATGGCGCAGGAGCATACCGAAGCCGGCAACGCAGGCGGCAAAGCGGAAATCGTCACTGGTGCCGGTAAGGGTCTGGTCAGTGGCCGCAACCGCTTGGCTAATAAGGAGCGAATCTTTAGCCTCAAGTGGCTTATAACGTAACTTTACGGTCAACAGTTCTGCGGCGGTGCCGGGCGCCGGGCTTTTTGATTGATATTTCAGGTTGTCGACTTGAGGAATTGCCGGAGAGCCGACCGGGTAAAGTTCGTAGAGGGCGGTCACCGTATGGCCGACGCCGATTTCCCCGACATCTTTTTTGTCATCCTGAAAATCTTCGTCGGCAAGAATGCGGTTTTCGTAGCCGATTAAGCGGTAGGCACCGACCAGGGCCGGGTTGAATTCAACCTGCAATTTGACGTCTTTGGCCAGGGTGAACAGGGTGCTGGTTCTTTCCTTGACCAAGACTTTTCTGGCCTCCAGGAGGGAGTCGATATAGCTGTAATTGCCGTTGCCCTTGTCGGCGAGTATCTCCATGGTATCGTCACGGTAATTGCCCATGCCGAAGCCGAGGACGGTTAAATACACGCCCGATTCTCGCTCGCGGCTGATCATCCGTTCCAGTTCGTCGCGGCTGGTGACGCCGACATTGAAGTCGCCGTCCGAGGCAAGAATGATGCGGTTGTTGGCCCCCGACATGAACGATTGCCGCGCCAGGTCGTAGGCGGTTTTGATACCGCTGGATGCATGGGTTGCCCCGCCGGCGGTCAGAGAGACAATGGCTGCCTTGATTTCTACGGTTTTATCACCCGCGGTCGGCGGTAGGGCCACCCGGTCGGCCCCGGCATAAACAACGATGGCGATCCGATCACGGGCAGTCATCTGGTCGACGAGCATGGACATCGATTGTTGCAGCAGGGGCAATTTGTTGGCTTGGTTCATCGATCCCGAGACATCGATGAGAAAGACCAAGTTCGAGGGTGGGATTTTTTCCGGCTGCAGATCCTTGGCTTTCAGGCCGATGCGGATCAGCTTGTTTTCCGGCTGCCACGGGCAGGGTCCAAGTTCCGTGGCGATGGCAATCGGCCCATCGCTTGGTTGCGGGTAAGAGTAAGAAAAATAATTGATCATTTCCTCGATCCGCACCGCACCCGGTGGGGGAAGGATGCCGCTGGTCAAGAGACGCCTGACATTGCTGTACGAGGCGGTGTCGACATCAATGGAAAAGGTGGAAAGTGGGTCGTTCACGGTGGCGACCAGCGGGTTTTCGTTGAGGGCGTTATAGGACTCGTTCTCTAATATCGGGGGTCCGACTCTGCGCAGAGCGCTGTCACTGACCATTTCCCGCATCGGCATTGTGGCAGTAAGGCCAGGGGCTTGTGCCCGCATGGTCGCCGGGGCGGCTTGGGCCTTTGTCAGTGCCCGACCGTTTTGCATTGCCGGTGGTGCAGCCGCAAGCGGGGTGGGAATGCTGGCTGGAAGCTGCGCTTTGCCCTTTTGTTCGCTGTGCACCACTTGCTCGGTGAGCGGCATGGTTGCGGCAAGGTTCGGGGTGGATGGGCCTTTGTCTTTCTCTGTGTCGGATAAGGGCGAATTGCTGCAGCCGCAAAGAAAGATCAGGGCGGCGATAAAGAGTATCCGAGGGCGTTGATAGGTGGGTACTTGCATAGGGTCTCCTTTAAATATGTTTTAGATGTTGCTACCGATTGTGCATCACTTATTCCATTTCTAAATCAAGCGTTAACTCCAGCGGCTGCGCTGTGCGGCTCCTTGCCGTACTTCTTTGTACTGTCTCCTCGCTGCTCGCTTGCCTTTTCGTTTCCATCTTGATTTAGAAATGGAAATACATCCCTATTGACGGACGGTCCGGAAAAATGTGTCGGAGAAAAATGAATTTTTCTGGAGTATGCTAACTTTTAATTCTAAGGTACGGGAATCATATCCGGCAATGGGGAAAAGGTGGTGGACTGGAAAGAAAGAACGCTGTCGCAGTGGGACAAAATAAACGCCTTGGCGGTGCGCCGCTTTGGTCGTAACCCGCTTGCCGAAGAGGC
>JBBQVT010000173.1:0-7605 GCA_038211245.1 Desulfobulbales bacterium
TCGAGGGTAAAAATGAGAACGCCTTTCTGGCCGATTTTAAGGTCATGCATACCGCGTAGCTCAAAACATGCGCCGCTGAGAGAAAGATTGATGATCTTGGCTTTGCCGCCACTGATAGCCGGCGCCACAGAATCGTACATGCCCTGAAGCTCGGTTTCTTTCCGATAATGCCTGCGAAATTCGAGTTGCACTTTGAAGGAGTAACCGCAGCGGCACTTAACCTTCAACCTATGCAGGCGTTGGAGAAATTGCCGAACAGCAATAATTTTGGTGCTATTGCACTGCGGGCAGATTATCGTCGCTTCGTCGCCGGATTTAACAAATGACTTTTGGGAAGATGTTTGATTTGTCATATGCTATTGTACACGTGATATATGGTAAAGTTAAATAAAAATAACAGAATTCTATTATGCACACATCATTTACCAAAAAACCATAGAGGTATGACGATTTTTTGAGAAAAAAGCAACGGTGAGGGAAAGGATCCTGGAAACGCAGGGCTTCCAGGGTTTCAATCGTAGATGATGGCGGTATAACGTTCGAGTATTTCTTCGGTTTCGCGGTCCAATTCGCCGGCCACTTCATGAATCTGGTATTCCCGGCCGCAGACGGTGCAGCGCATGCGCACCCGTC
Source organism: Desulfobulbales bacterium (assembly GCA_038211245.1). Taxonomy (GTDB): domain Bacteria; phylum Desulfobacterota; class Desulfobulbia; order Desulfobulbales; family Desulfocapsaceae; genus Desulforhopalus_A. The sequence goes on from JBBQVT010000173.1 coordinate 634, forward strand.
GGCACTGGCGATGGACTTCAAGTTTGCCTGAACATTTTCTGCACTTCATCGGGGATCACTGGAGAAGCTCGGCACGGGTAAAAATCGCTTCGAGAACATATCCGGCCTTGGCTAGAGCCTCGGTGCCACCTTCCTGGCGCTCGACTATAGTGGCGACCAAACCAACCTTAAAGCCGGCTGCCTCGACTCTTTCGATGACTTTCAAGAGAGTACCGCCGGTTGTCACCACGTCTTCGAGGAGGGCCACAGTGCATCCTGGCGGCATATTTTTCAGCCCTTCAATATAGTTGCCGGTCCCGTGTCCTTTTGCTTCCTTGCGGACGATGAAAGCGGGGATCGGCTGAGCAGCCAGGTAGCTGGCAATGGATACGGCGGTGACCAGCGGATCTGCACCAAGGGTCATGCCACCGACGGCATGAATCGGGGTGGGTGATTTTTGCAACAGTTCAAACAGCATTTTCCCACAAAGATATGCCCCTTCGGCGGCCAGAGTCGTCTGCTTGCCGTCGATATAAAAGTCGGAGGTCTTGCCGGAGGTGAGGGTAAAGGTGCCCTGGCGGTAGGATTTTTCAAGAAGAATTTCCTTGAGTCGTTGTCTTTCGTTCATGGCGATAGGTGTGAGTGTTCGAGGGAAAGTCAGTGAAAGTGCATGTTTTAGCCGAATTGCAGGCGATATTACCTTTTTTTTCGTCAGGTTGAAAGAAAAAACTGGCAATGACGGGAAAAGCGGTGTTAGGGTGTCCGCTCGTCGTCGCGGGAGTTCTGTCGGTTGCACGGAACGATTCTTGCTTTGAGTCTCCTTGTCTTGCAGATAACCTCAAAATACCCATCAGTGCCGGACATGTATTGGAAAATGCTATGTCATTTGAATACTGCTGGTGAGTTTATGGAGACACTTGCGAAGCAATTAATAATTAAAAGAACTTTCTCATGAGGGGTATATTATGTGTGGTATTGTAGGCTATTGCGGGTCGCGACGGGTTGTTCCGGTTATCCTTGAAGGTTTGCGTCGGCTGGAATATCGCGGCTACGATTCGGCAGGTATTGTCTATCTACAAGATGGCAAGCTGATCAAACATCGGTCGGAAGGCAAACTGTCGCGGCTTGAGGCCATTATCGACGACGCCATTATCGCCCCGTCACATATCGGCCTCGGCCATACCCGCTGGGCCACCCATGGTGCCCCGACCACCGCCAATGCCCATCCGCACAGCGACTGCACCGGCAACCTGGCGGTTATCCATAACGGCATTATCGAAAACTACCATTCCCTGCGGGAAGAACTGAAGGCCAAAGGCCACATCTTTGTCTCCCAGACCGATACCGAGGTCCTCGCCCATCTGATCGAAGACTATCTGGAAAATGACCTGGTGGCGGCGGTGAAAAAGGCCATAGCCAGGGTGGAGGGGTCGTACGCCATCGGGGTGTTGTGGACCGGTATGCCCGATGCCTTGGTAGCCGTCCGCAATCACTGTCCTTTGGTACTTGGGGTTAGCGAAAACGAGGGTACTTTCCTGGCTTCCGATATTCCGGCCCTCCTGCCGTATACCAAACAGGTGGTCTTCATGGATGACATGGAGTTGGCCATCTTGAAAGCCGACGGATACCAGATATTTTCGCTTATTACCGGCCTGCCGGTGGAAAAAGCGGTGAAGACCATCGACTGGACCGCAGCCATGGCCGAAAAGGCCGGATTTAAACATTTTATGCTGAAAGAGATCTTCGAGGAACCGCAGGCGATCACCAATACCGTCAGCGGCCGAATTAATCCGGAAACAGGGGCGGTGGTTCTCCCGGAAATAAACCTGACTGCCGCCGATCTGCTCGATATCGATCGCATCTTTCTCGTGGCCTGCGGAACCTCCTGGCATGCGGCACTGGTTGCCAAATACTGGATAGAAAAATATGCTAATATCCCTGTAGAGGTGGATATCGCCTCGGAATTCAGATATCGGCATCTGCTGATAAACAAGCGGGTGCTGACCATTTCCATCTCGCAATCGGGGGAAACCGCCGATACCCTGGCAGGAATTCGTATCGCCAAGGAGATGGGATCGAAAATCATCACCATCTGCAACGTGGTCGGCTCAACCATGACCCGTGAGGCACATGGCACGATCTATACCCATGCCGGCCCGGAGATCGGGGTTGCTTCGACCAAGGCCTTTGTGTCGCAGTTGGCGGCTCTTTTTCTGTTTACCCTGTACCTTGCCCAGAAAAAAGAGACTATCAGCCGGGAACTCGGGCTGGAACTCGGGCGAGAACTGATAGGTATCGCCGGCGTTGTGGAACGTGAGCTGCCCCGTATCCAGAAAGAAGTGGAGCATCTCATTGAAAGGTATTATGACAGTCGTGATTTTCTCTTTGTCGGGCGCAGTCTCAATTACCCCATCGCCCTTGAGGGGGCTTTAAAACTGAAGGAAATATCCTACATCCATGCCGAGGGGTACGCCTCCGGGGAACTAAAACATGGCCCCATTGCTCTGATCGACAAGGATATGCCGGTGCTCGCCCTGGTGCCTCAGGACGAGGTGTACCAGAAATCGATTTCCAACGTCGAGGAAATCAAGGCCCGTCAGGGACGTATCATTCTCATCGGTACTGAAGGGGACAGCCATCTGCAGACCATCACCGACGACGTCATTTATCTTCCCAAGGTGCATTCGGCGATGAATCCTATCCTCTACACTATCCCGGCCCAGTTGCTGGCCTACGAGATCGCCACCAAACGTGGTTGCGATGTCGACCAACCGCGCAATTTGGCAAAGAGCGTCACTGTCGAGTAGGCGGATATTGAGGGAGGCTGCAAAGGCCGGGCAAGGGAAAACGAACCCCCCTTTGCCCGGCTTGTGACAGTCAGAAAAGAGGCGACGAAATTAGAGGTGGTCGATTTCCCTGCCTACCGAATTCTCGGCAATCTCCGGGACCAGAATCACCTCCCGTCGATGCTCATCCTCAATGTATACCAGGACGTCCTGCTTGGTTATTTCCATGGCGAAGATGGTGCCGCCGCCAAGGCTTTTGTCTTTCCAACGCTCAAGGAACCAGGTGGCCTCCTCTCGGCTGACGGTCCAGCTCAAGCCTTTCGGATTGCCGGTCATTGAGCCTCGGAAGGCGGTCGTTTTGTCGAAGGGAAAAGGTTTGCCCTCTTGGTACAGGCGGGCGGGGTCGCACTGGGCCAGGAGAGACTTCCATTCGTTATAATCGCCCACCGCCGCAAAGGGTGTATTCTTCCGGCAATAGAGGAGCAACACGGTCTTCTCCAGGCATCTGGCTTGTCGGAACTTTTCCAGGTTGTTATGGAGGAACTGCAGATGATCGAGAGGGTGGATGCCGTGCATGGCCTCTAGGGGATTATCATGGCTTTCAAGATGCTCAAGAATCACCTTAACTTTTTGGTCTTGGCCGGCCTTATGCCGCTCCTGCATCTTGGCGTTGGCAAAAGTGCCGGTAAAGTCGTCGGGCGGGTAAAGAAAACGGACATGATCCAATTTCCATTGCATGTTTTTGTCTTTTTTATAGATGATCATCGGTGTCTCTTTTTATATTTGGCTTATTCCTGCAGTAACCCTTTGTTGTACAAGTCACATCCACTCCATAATACGCAGCTTAGGAGCCGTCACGAAATAACATGTTCATTTTCATTATTTCGCTACGGATCCTTATGCCGTTTAACTATATTAACCAAGTTATTTCCGGACAACGGCTTACGCCAGGGAAAGCCAGTGATTGGCAACATCAAGCATTCGATTGGCAAAACCCCATTCGTTATCAAACCAGCAGAGCATTTTAATAAGTCGACCGCCGCAGACTCTGGTCTGGGTGCCATCGACAATTACCGACCTGGAATCGGTATTGAAATCGACGGAGGCATGGGGTTCTTCCGTGTAACCGAGAAGTCCTCGCAACCCACCGGAGGACTCCCTGGCCATGGCGGCGTTGATTTCGGCAATACTGGTACCTTTTTGCACGTTGATGGAAAGATCCATGAGTGAAACGTTAATTGTCGGCACCCGCACATGGAGGCATTCAAAACGACCGGCCAGGTGCGGCATTAAGCGGTTGATTCCTTTAGCCAGACCGGTATCGACGGGGATGATCGAATGCAGTGCGCTGCGAGTGAGGCGCAGATTGGTGTGGTGGTAACTGTCGATCACCGGCTGATCGTTCATTGCTGAATGAATGGTGGTGGTGACCCCGCTTACGATGCCGAATTCACGGTGCAGAATATCAAGTACCGGGACGATGCAGTTGGTTGTACACGAGGCATTGGAAACGATACGGTGCGTACTCCGCAACAAGGCCTGGTTGTACCCGTAAACGATCGTCGCATCAATCTGTGGGATGGCCGGGTGCGATAGGAGCAGGCGCCTGGCGCCGGAGGCGAGATGCGACTCGGCGGGCGCTCTATCGAAAAACGAACCGGAGCATTCAAAAAGCAGATCGATGTTCAGATTACGCCAGGGGAGTTTTCCCGGATCGGCTTCATTGATGATCCGGATCGGGTCGTTGCCGATATACAGATAATTCTCTTCAAACCTGAGAGGATAGGGAAAACGGCCGTGGGTGGTATCGTAGCGGGTCAGATAAGTAAGGGTTTCGATATCGGCCAACTCATTGATGGCAACGATTTTGAATTTCGACCGGAAGGGAGTTGAATAGATCGCCCGCAGCACGCTCTGGCCTATCCGCCCGTATCCATTAATGGCGACTTGATATGTCATCCTTCTACGACCGCTCCTTATTACGATCCGGGCTGGCAAAGTTCATAATAGCTTTTCCCAAGTGCCGGTCTCCTGAATCCGCTTGCCTGGAATGTGTTCTTCTTTCTCCAAAACGTGGGCTTTATCAATACCTCGGTTTAGAAGAGATAACAACCGGATTATTTATCGGAAAACCCTATCATGCCTGAAACTTCCAAAGTTCGAGAAAGACGAGTTGAAGTTTGACAATATATTTCCCAAAATATTTATCCAGCATGGGAAAGGTTGTGCCGATTTTTTGGTTTATCTAACGGATATTGGTTGCGTGCTTAAGCTGCCCACGATACGGAAGTTGTAGAACGTACTCTCGGCAAAATGATAATAAAGATCAAACCTTGGTCTGAGTCAACCGCCCAGCAAGGTGCTCCTGCCGATGCTCGTACCGCACACGGCTGAGCTCACCGTTCAGCTATTTGATACATCCTATTACATCTACGCTCATCTCGATCATGTCATATCCTCAAAAGGTATTTCCCCAACCAGTCCCTCATTGGATGGCAATGAGTATTTGACATCTTGCATTGTTGTAGATACAATAAATAGATGAAGATGATCGAACTTTGTATCCTGAACGGCGGTTTGTTGCCGTTGGGTATCTGGATAAAAGGCTGCACGTGCTCTGTTTCACTCCCCTTCCTGGTGGAGTGCGCATCATCAGTTTTCGCAAAACAAACCCAAAGGAGGCAAAACGCTATGAAAAACCACTTACCATTGACTGATCATGATGGCGAAGTACGCGAATTAAAAAAGAAAGACCTTAAAAATTTCAAACCGGCTGGAGAGATATTGCCGCAAGAGTTGGCTGCTATTTTACCTAAAAGGGGAAGGCCGGTGTCAGAAACTCCAAAGAAATCTGTGAATATTCGTCTTTCTCCAGACATTCTCACCAGCTTTAAAGCCACGGGGAAAGGATGGCAGACGAGGATTGACAATGCTCTTCGTGACTGGCTGAAAGAGCATCGACCATTATCAGACGAATTCCGGGGAAACAACACTTAATTTTTTCAGCGCCGGTTCCTACGACATTGGAGTGGCGTCGAATAGAATCTCTCTTTGTTGCACTTGGAGCTCAAACAATCGAGGGAAGTGGATCGCGTGTTCGTTTCATTTTGAACGACATAATTGCCACATTCCATAGGCCGCACCCGGCAAAAGAGGAGAAACCATATCAAGTTCGAGATGCACGGGCCTTCTTGGAGAACGCAGGAGTAAAACTATGAGCACAATGACTTGTAAAGGATATGCTGCAAGGATCGAGTACAGCGATGAGGATGGTTGTTTTGTTGGCCACATTGCTGGGATAAGGGACGTCATCGGTTTTCACGCCGAGTCCGTCAAAGAATTACGTGCCGCCTTCGAAGATGCCGTAAACGATTATCTTTCAACCTGCGAGAAACTTGGTCGCGCACCGCAAAAGCCTTATTCCGGCAAACTGATGCTGCGAGTACCACCAGAAGTTCATGCCCATGTCACAATGATGGCAAAGGCTCATGGCATGAGTCTCAACCAATGGGCGGCGGATGTTCTTTCAAAAGCTTCTTGATAGGGCACAAAACAATGTTCTGCCTGGTGACCGTTGCTAACGCTGCAAAACCCACTGGCAATTCGTAGAGCGAATTATGAGAGATTCCGGGGACACAATACCTTTTCCAACAACACATGCACTAGGCAAGCTGGTGATTTTGGCGTTGAGTACTCCAGCCGCATACTTACTATTGACAACATGTAGCCGCATGGCTACAATAAATCCATGGTCGAAATACGGAAAACTGATCTCTTCGCACATTGGCTTGATGAACTTCGCGATATCCAAGCGAGAGCGCGTGTCCAATCAAGGATTGAGCGGCTTGCTGCGGGAAATCCCGGAGATGTTGAGCCGGTTGGCGAGGGTGTCTCCGAATTGCGAATCAATTACGGTCCCGGCTATCGGGTGTATTTTAAACAGCGTGGGCGTGCGCTGATTATTCTCTTAGCTGGAGGTGATAAAAGAACTCAAGCCAAAGACATTAAAACAGCCTTACGTCTCGCTCGCAACCTTCTGGAGTACCACCATGACTAAAACAGCTAGCACACGCTATGACGTTGCAGAACATCTCAGAACACAAGAGGAAATGGCTGCTTACCTAGAAGCCTGCCTCGAAGAAGCAAATGGCGACGCCAGTTTTATTGCCAAAGCTCTTGGCGACATCGCCCGCGCCAAAGGTATGTC
>JBBQVT010000174.1:0-7585 GCA_038211245.1 Desulfobulbales bacterium
GCGACGACGGCGAGGGATGCCGAACCGCGCTGTCCAATATCGTGGAATGAGGCCATAATTCCCCAGACTGTGCCGAAAAGACCTATAAACGGAGTGGCACTTCCCGTTGTTGCGAGAAAAGGCAGATTGCTGCCAAGTTGGCTCAGTTTTTGCGATTCTGCCTTTCTCACCGCACGTTTCAAATTATCCATAGTGGCGAGCTGCATGTCCAAAGTCTCGTTGCCTCGGCTGTCATCTTTCCGATTACGGATTTTATTGATTTTTTGCAGTTCACTGAATCCAGCTATGAAAACCGAGGCCTGGGGGCTGTATTCATATTCTGCTGCAGCGGTATTGGCTTCATTAAGGTTGGACGAATTCCAAAACGACTCCAGGAAATCTTCAGAGTCGAGGCGAACCTTCCTGAAAAGGCGCGCTTTCATTATGACAATAGTCCACGAAGCAAGTGAAAAAATGAGAAGGGTAAGCATGACCAGCTGGCCGACAGGGCCGGCATGGGTAACCATATCGAGAATTGATAACTGCACGGAGAGATCCTTCTTTAATCAATGCGGCCGCGCTACTGCAGGCGGTCGTTCATGACCCAGTTTAACTCGGTTATTTGATGGATTAAATGGTGGTTACTGAATAAGTATTTTCAAATCTGGTATCTTACCTGCTTTTCTCAAAAATTCAACCGGACAATGAGAACATTTTGAAGATTTGCCGGAGAGGGTTTCTATCGCCTCAAGAGATGAGGATCAGGGAGGGGACTTCACCATGGCACAGACAAAATCGACTACGACTGCAATTTTTTCGGAAACCTTCAATGTACCCTGGAAAAAACAGGCATTTGCCAGAGTCTCGGTTAATGTAACTTTAATTTGAACGGTATCACCTGGAAAAACCGGCTTTTTGAATTTAGCTCCGCCAATTCTCGTTATGACCGGGATGTGCGATTTTTCTTGGGAGAGAGTAAGACTTCTCTTGGCCATGAGGAGAGCACCGCTCTGAAAAATGGCTTCACAGAGGATCACACCAGGCATAATTGGATTTCCAGGATAGTGACCATGGAAGATATCCAGGTCTCGGGAAATATCTTTTTCTGTTATTATCCAATTTTCCGCATAGGCGATGATTCTGTCGACCCAAAGAAAGGGCGGGCGATGAGGAATAAGGGCTAATATTTCTTTGAGCTGCTGCATGATTAGAGTCCACCGCTTACTTCAAGCACGGTCCCGCTGATATAGTCCGTCTTATTGCTCGCGAGAAAAAGCACGGCGTATGCTACTTCATCAGGGGTGCCAAATCTTCGCATGGGAACCATCTTTTTGTATTCGGCGAGCAGATTTTGGTCAAGATTTGCAATAAAATCAGTAGAAATGAAACCCGGAGAAACACAATTGACGGTGATATTTTTTCTGGCAACTTCTTTGGCTAAGGTTTTGGTGAGGGCCACCTGGCCGGCTTTTGATGCGGCATAATTGGCTTGACCTGAAAAACCAAGGTGGGCAACAGGTGAGGTTATGTTGATAATTCTTCCGTATTTGTGCCTCATCATCAGCAAAACAGCATGTTTAGCCATAAGGTATGTACCGGTGAGGTTGGTGTTTAGTACATCTTGCCATTGATTATAACTCATCATCGCAAGCATGGCATCTCTGCGAATACCGGCATTATTCACGAGGATATCAAGAGATTGATATTTCTCGTCGATCCATGAGAACAAGGAGGCAACTTGTTGTTCGTCGGATACATTACACTGCAGAAGTTCAAACCGATCGGCAAACTGACTGTTTTCATCGGCAAAAATCCGTGCGGCTTCATTGTTCCCTGCATACACACCGACAATCTGCGCTCCTTCTTCAAGAAAATGTCTGGCAATTGCCTTCCCTATTCCTCGTGTCGCGCCACTTATGAGTACTACCCTGTCTGTGAACGTATCCATAAGGTACCTCTAGGACCGCAGAAAGCTATCGACATCATTAGATACGATAACCCCATAGTTGATAGCCCCAAGCCAGCCGGACATGATGATTCCGACCGATCCCACATGGAATAATCCAGGGATTTCTTTAAAAATAGAACGAGAAATGTTCAATCCCTCAAATTTTGTCCCAAAAGATGTGCCCTTGGTGTGGAGAGTGTAGCTGTTGAAGGTTCTTGGGGTTGCCGCTTCCATCCAATCAATTTTTTCTTTGACCCCGGGAATATACCGTTGAAGATCGGTGAGAGTCCTGTCAATCAGGGACTGTTTTTCCTTCTGATAGCATGGTTCTTCAAGGTACGCCCAGTCTTCAAAACGGCTATTCATTGAAGCAACAATGGTGTAGCGGTTTTGGTCAGGACGGGTCTTTGGGTAATAAAGTGAAAAAGTCTTTGAGGTTGAATGCTTGTCGAGCAATTCTTCGGAGTCGAATTCAGGGGCCGAGGAGGTAAAAAGCAGGTCGCCAACATCATTGATCATTTCCATCTCTTTGATACCGAAATAAACCTGGCAACTCGAATTGCTAACCCTAATTTTGTCGGCTTTTTCAAGAAAATCATCAGAATAGGCATCACGATCAGTAAGGTTACTGATCGTGTTGGTTATTCCGCTATTGGAAACTACCGCTTTTGCGATGATGGTTTTACCTAAAACCTCGACGCCCCTTACCCGCCCCTTTTCAATGATGATTTTATCAACCTTTGAATTGGTGCAGATCGTTACTCCGTTTTTCTCCAATTCCTCGGTCATAAGTCCAATCAGTTTGTCCGTGCCGCCTTCAAAAGTGTAAACACCTTTGTTCATAAAGTTTGAAAAAACAATACCATAGGTTATTGCAGGATCATCAAGGGTAGAGCCGTTGGCATAGGTGATCGGTTCCATAAGGAGTCGATGAACATCGGATCTGCCCGGGAAAAAATCGTTGAACAGATCCCTGGTGGTCATCGTCTGATCATCATAAAAATTCATGCCGGCGACAACCGTGAAAAATCGTTGGATAGTCTTTTCGGGAATTTTGAAGTGCGATTGGAGCAATCGGGTAAAATCTTCTTTGTCAAAGGTCGTGCGCAAGGAAAATTGCGGATTATCGAAGACAATATTTTTGAGTTGCACGATTGAACTCATGATTGCTTGGTTCCAATATTTTTTGCAGGTTTTGAGCATGCCGTAGGGAAAACCGTGCAAGGAAACATCGAAAATATGGCCGCGACGTTTGAACCAGGTGGCGAGCCCACCAAGCCGGAAATGATACTCCAAAAGAAGAACTTTATGTCCGCAATAGGCCAGACGGTTGGCGGTGGTTAGCCCGCCAAGACCGGAACCAACGACTATCACGTCATATCGATCAGCAAGTTGAGAAAAGCAGACAGGCATAGTATTGCGACTTGAGAGTTACGAATTATTTACAATTTTTTAGATTCTTGCAGTTTAGATCTTAGATAGTATCTCAGTTTGCAATGATAAATCCCGATACGCTTCGAAGAATCATACTCTGATAGGAGCTAGAGCTTGGGCAGGATGTGCTGATTGACGATCGAAACTCCGCTGAGCATGGACCCGATAATGCCCAAAAAACCTTGATCGGTACCGGCAAGAAAAAGATTAGGGTAGCCGATATTGCCATCTTTGACCTTTTCCGGACTACCATAGATGGCTCCGTTTATCTTTGCGGTATAGCGCTCAATGGTAACAGGAGTGAAAGTGTTCTCATATACAATATTTGTCGCGAAACTGCCAACCAAATTCTCCAACATTTGTGCGGACCGGAGGGAAGTATCTAGTTTTTGTCGGGAATATAGATCCGGTGTAGCCGAGAGATATTTCCATTTTTCGTAGTTTGCCAAGTGGGTAGAACGAACCTCCGTTATGTTCTTTCTGGGAAGGTCTTGAAAGTTCGCCGGAAAACAAAAGACACCACTCTTAAAATCGGCGAAATCCGCTGGATTTTTATAGGAAAACATCTCCCCATCGTTAAAAAAAATAATGGTTTTATCTTCTGGGAGATTTGGTGAAGATTGTCGTAGCTGATACATCGTTTCGACAAATCCTAGTCTCGCGAGGTTAGTCGAAGGCGATACTCGTGTGCTTGAGATGAGTTTAAGTGTTTCCTCGTGGCCAACGGTTGAGAGGATATAGTCACATTCCACTATTTCTCCGTCGTCAAGTTCCACTCCGATGACGTTGTTCTGCCTGACGAGGATCCTTTTTACCGCACAGCTTTTCCTCAGGCTTCCACCCAGTTCAAGGTAATGTGCGGCTAAGAGATCAAGAAGATCTTTAATAGTGCCCTGGGGACGAAACATACCTTCCAGGAAAATAGCTCTGAACATTATGACAAACTGACTGAGGTCCATGTCATTCTCACGGCTCGAACCATAAAACATGAGCGGACAGAGCATCATCTCAGCAAGGAGCGGAGCTTGCAGTGTTTCTGCAAGAAAATTTCTGGCAGAACGAAAAGGAGAAGGGAGGAATGGGTTAAAATGCTTTATAATATGCAGCATTTTTTGAAACCTGACAGCAGCTCGCGGAAATTTTTTCCGCACCTCTGAGTTGAGCACATCAACATCGTTAGAAAATGTCAATGACTCAAAATGGTGGAAAATAACTTCACTTTTCATCTGCTGACAAAAGGAAAAATCTTTTCGCCGCAGTTTCAGCTGGCGCAACAGCCTGTTGAGCGGAGCTTGTTTATCTCCGGCTTCGGCGTAGTTGGTGATAGCATGCAGGCCAGTCTCATAGAGAGTGTTGTTTCGATAAAAATATGAGTTGAGTCCGCCTAGTCTGGAGTGTTTTTCAACTAAAAGAACATTGGGGATGAACCGTGCTGCTCGAATGGCAGCGGCCAGTCCGGACAGACCGCCACCAATTACCAGAAGGGGGGTTCTCACAACATCAGACGTCTTTTAACAGAGGTTGGAGGTAGCTTGCGCAGCTGTTGAGTGTGGCGAGATGGGGATAATCTTCTTCGGGAATTTGAAGCTTGTGTCGTTTTCGCAGTTCCATTACGATATCGAGGAAATCCATGGAATCGAGTTCGAGTTGATCGCGCAACGGCTTGTCGGGGTCGAGACTTGCGAAGTCTGCCTCATCGTCTATGTCTTTTATAATTTCCAGAATCAGATTTTTTATATCTTCACTTGTCATGAAACTCTCCGGATGTGACGGCTGATAGAAAAAGGTTCAAATTATTAATATCCCTCTGATGGTAGGGAGTATTCATTTGAGCATTGGCAAAACACTTCCTATAACATACCAAAACAATCTTGTTTATACTTATTTGTAGTAATAAATGAAAAAATTTTAACCCACGTATTTTTTCACAATGACAGTCGAATTAATACCGACCATGCCAAAGGAGTTGTTCAAAAGTATATCAATGGTTTGAGCTTGTACAGCCTGGTTGATCACCAGATTGTTGACTGTACATTCCGGGTCGAGATTTTCAATATTAATTGTAGGGTGGACAATTCCGTCGGTAAAAGACGGTAAATTGCCGGCTAGTTCAAGGACGCCGGCCGCGCCCATCGCATGTCCAATGATGCTTTTTGTATTATTGACATACGTTGACGGACAATCACTGAAAACCTCCATAATAGCTTTACACTCTTCGATATCACCCTGCTTGGTGCCTGTTGCGTGGGTATTGATCAGATGGACATCTTTTGGTTGGAGATGAGCGCGGTGCAGGGCAAGACGCATGCATTCAGCCTGTCGCTTGCCATAAGGCAGGACAAAATCTTTAGCATCGGAGTTCATTGCATAACCGACGATTTCGCCGTAGATATGGGCTCCCCGGGCAACAGCCTTCTCCAGATGTTCCATTACATAAACACAACCGCCCTCAGAGATAACAATACCATTTCTGTCACGATCAAAGGGTCTGGAGGCCTTTCTCGGATCACTCGCTTCACCGAGGGCACCTTGGGCTTTGAAACTGGCAAAGATGCCGAAAGAACCAACAGATTCAGAAATTCCGCCGGCTAAAGCCATGTCGACTTCATCCAACGTCAACATCTGAACGGCTTGAATAAGGGAAGCGTTGCCCGCGGCACAGGCGGCACCGATAACGTAGTGCGGCCCGGTTATGCCAAGATTCATGGTAATTTCGCCGGCTGGATTGTTGAGAACGGTTCGAGGATTGTGATGATGCGTCCAATAATTAACATCATATTGGTACTTGCTGATATTGTAGACCTCATTCTCAGTCTCAACCGTGCCATGTTCGGTTAAGCCAATGTATACACCGATTCGTGAAGGATCGTAAGTGTGGATGTCGAGTTTGCCATCCTTTAGGGCCTCGTTGGCACAATAAACTCCAAGGCATCCTGCACGGGTTCCTTTTTTATTTTCCTTTTTCTTGCGATAAAGAGTTTCCGGAAAGGTACATATACCTGCCGGGGCCTTGCCGAAATAGCGGAGTTCGATCTCCCGAATTTCACTTACACCATGTATGAGCTTTTGCCGAAATTCTAGGAGATTGGATGCATTCGGTGCGGCAAGCCCGATACCGGTTATGACTATTCTGCTGTTTTGCATGGGAGATGTCGTTTCCTGGAGGGGTGGTTAAAAATCTCATGTTGCCATTGGCCTCAGATCTCAAATGGCATAAAGAGTGTTATTATTCAAATAATAGGTGTAGATAATATTGGTCTGAAATTTAGAGTAATTTGCCAAAAAACTCAATCATTTTGCAGCCAATATGTGATTTTAGTGCTAATACATGAATTTAGTCTTCTTGCGAGTATTGATTCTTCCTGCGAGCATGCCAAATAAGAAAACTGCAGCACCTGTGGCGAACCATAAAAACCGAGTTTGGTCCTCTTTCCGGGAGATAGTCTTTTGAAGCTCCGATATCTGTTTGCCTCGTTTGTCGTACTCTGAGATGAGCAATGCATAATTTTCGGGAGTTTGCTCCAACTGGTCGGTCGACACAGGGTTCGCGTCAACCATAAGATCTGAGAGTTTGGAAGAAAGTTCTGGGGCTTGATGCTGTTGAACTTTAAGTTCTTCCTGCAACCGTGCAATGAATTTTTCGGCATCGCTCAGCTTGAGCTGGATCTCCTGGCAATGGGGACCAATTGAGAGTTTGTCCCCATTTGCTGTATCAGGGGGCGTAGCGGGTGGTGAAGTGAGTTGAGCTTTAAGATCGGAGACCTCCTGCTTGAGCTGGTTTATTAAAAGGGCTTTTGGGGCCTCGCTTTTCAGATAGTGTTTACCAATCCAACCCTGCTTCCCTTCGGCGGTCACAATTTTAAGAAAATTACCACTCTCTTCGATAATTTGGACAGGATCGTCGGATTGCACAGTTGCTACAACTTCATAGGGTTTTTCAAGGCGATCTTTTATGTTGATGACGAGGAGATCAGAAATGTAACGAACATTATTTTGTTCAGAGCGTGAGGCTGCAAATTCGGGAAACATTTGTAGCACAAAGAACAAGATGCAAAAAGACAAGATGGCAGGTGTTTTGAACATATTTTTTCTCCAGCAGAAGATACAGATTGAGGCTAGTGTGTGGGGCTTGCGGGAATTATTTTCCATTTTTTGATCCTAAAGCAAAAAACTCTAACCCGCAATAATTGTGATTTGTATACAAGTTTCCAAGTCTTGTGTCAA
>JBBQVT010000175.1:0-7576 GCA_038211245.1 Desulfobulbales bacterium
CCACAAGCAGCCCGTAACGATGTCCGACGCATATAAAGGAAAACTGCCATGAAAGCACTTATCGCCCTGGAAGATGGAACCACCTTTGCCGGGCAATCATTTACCGGTCCCGGTGAGGCTGTAGGGGAAATTGTCTTCAACACCTCCCTCAGTGGATACCAGGAGATACTCACCGATCCTTCCTACACCGGGCAGATCGTCACGATGACTTACCCGCTGATCGGCAATTACGGGACCAACCCGGAAGACATGGAATCGGCGGGGATTCATCCGAGAGCCTTTCTCATCAAAGAATACAACGCTTATCCGTCAAACTATCGTTCCACCCAACCTCTCGCCGATTTTCTTAAAGACTACAAAGTGCTCGGAGTGCAAGGTTTCGATACCCGGGCCTTAGTCAGGCACATCCGCTCAAAAGGGGCGATGAAAGGCATTGTTTCAACCATGGATCTTGACAAAGAATCCCTGGTTCAGAGGGCCAACCAATGGCCGGGCTTTATCGGCCAGGATTTGGTCAAGGATATCACCTGCAAAGAGCCCTACGGCTGGGCCGATAATCGTCCGGTGCCGGGCGGCAATTTTACCACCGCCGAGGTCGGCCAAAAAGGAGCGCTGAAGGTTGTGGCCTTTGATTTCGGTATAAAATTCAATCAACTGCGGATCTTAACCGAAAAGGGATGTCGCGTCCAGGTGGTACCGGCACACACCAGTGCCGATGCTGTTCTCGCCATGCAGCCGGATGGAATTTTCCTCTCCAACGGTCCCGGCGATCCGGCCGGAGTTGGGGGAGTCGTTGCCACCCTCAGGGCTCTTCTTGGCAAAAAACCGATCTTCGGCATCTGCCTCGGTCACCAGATGCTTGGCCTCGCCTATGGCGGCAGAGCCTATAAATTAAAATTCGGCCATCGCGGCGGCAACCAGCCGGTTAAAGATCTTACCACCGGCCATGTTGAGATCACCTCCCAGAATCACGGCTTCTGCATCGACATCGACAGCCTACCGCAAGGCGAGGTGGAGGTTACCCATATCAACCTCAATGACAACAGCCTGGAAGGTATGCGCCACACCAAGTTTCCGGTCTTTTCCGTCCAGTATCATCCTGAGCATGCCCCGGGACCGCATGATGCTATGTATCTTTTTGATCGCTTTATTAGCATGATGCGCGAGTAACAGCGCACGTCAAAGGATAACGGCACACTTTTCACCTAAGCGAGACAACCCATAACGACAGCAACCACGGACAGATCATGCCGAAAAGAACAGACATCAAGAAAATCCTTATCATTGGCTCCGGCCCTATCATTATCAGCCAGGCCTGCGAATTCGATTATTCCGGCGCCCAGGCGGTCAAGGCCCTAAAAGAGGAAGGATATGAGGTAGTACTCATCAACTCCAATCCGGCGACCATCATGACCGACCCGGAGCTGGCCGACAGCACCTATATCGAACCGATCACCCCGGAATTCGTCGCCAAGGTCATTGAGAAGGAAAGGCCCGATGCCTTGCTGCCGACCCTCGGCGGGCAGACAGCACTCAATACTGCCATCAAACTGGCGGAGATGGGCATCCTCGAGAAATACCATGTCGAACTCCTGGCTGCCAACATCGCGGTCATCAAAAAGGCCGAAGGTCGGGAAGAATTTCGTGACGCCATGCGGCGCATTGGTCTGAAAGTCCCCGAATCGATAATAGTCAAGTCCCTGAATGCGGCCATGGCTGGCGGCGATACACTGGGATTTCCTCTCATTGTCAGGCCGAGTTTCACCCTCGGCGGCACCGGTGGCGGTGTCGCCTACAATCGTCAGGAACTTGAGAAACTGTGTGCCGCGGGTCTTGACTTGTCGATGACCAGCGAGGTCATGCTCGAACGCAGCCTCTTGGGCTGGAAGGAATACGAATTGGAAGTGATGCGCGACCGCAACGACAACGTGGTCATCATCTGCTCCATTGAAAATATCGACGCCATGGGTGTGCACACCGGCGACAGCATCACCGTCGCCCCCATCCAGACCCTTTCCGACCGTGAATACCAGGCAATGCGCGATGCGGCCATCGCCATCATCCGGGAAATCGGGGTCGAAACCGGCGGCTCGAATGTGCAGTTTGCGGTCAACCCGCAAGACGGCGAAATGATGGTCATTGAAATGAACCCGCGGGTATCGCGCAGTTCGGCACTGGCCTCCAAGGCCACCGGCTTTCCTATCGCCAAAATTGCCGCCAAACTGGCAGTTGGCTATACCCTGGACGAATTGAAAAACGACATTACCCGCGAGACTCTGGCGGCCTTTGAACCGTCCATCGACTACTGCGTGGTGAAGATTCCCCGCTGGACCTTTGAAAAATTCCCCGAGGCCGACGATCTCCTCACCACCTCGATGAAATCGGTGGGCGAAACCATGTCCATCGGTAGGACTTTTAAGGAGGCCTTCCAAAAGGCCATGCGCTCGCTTGAGACCGGCCGGTTCGGTTTCGGCGGTGATGGCAAACAGACGCTTTCACACCTTGACCAGGATGAACTAGAGCATGGCCTGCGAGTCCCCAACTCACGCCGCATTGCCCATATCTACGAGGCGCTGAAGCGCGGCATGACCCTTGAAGCAATCAACGACTTGACCAAAATCGACCCGTGGTTTCTCTACAACTTCCGCCAGATCGTCGAGACGGAAGGAGAAATCTCGACACGCGGTCTGCAGGGACTGGACAGCGACTTTCTCAAGTACTGCAAAGAGCGCGGCTTTTCCGATTTCCAACTGGCCTTTCTCACCGGCAGCTGCGAAAATGATATTCGCCGGCTCCGCAAAAAACTGGCGGTACTGCCGGTCTATAAACTGGTCGACACCTGTGCCGCCGAGTTTGAGTCCTATACGCCATATTACTACTCAACCTACGAACAAGAGAACGAGGCGAAAGTCACCACCGGTAAAAAAATTATTATCCTCGGCGGCGGTCCGAACCGCATCGGCCAGGGTATCGAGTTTGACTACTGCTGCGTGCATGCAGCTTTTGCTCTCCGTGAGATCGGGGTGGAATCGATCATGATCAACTCCAATCCGGAGACGGTGTCGACCGACTACGACACCTCCGACAAACTGTTTTTTGAACCGCTCACCCGGGAAGATGTCCTGAACATCATCGACCAGGAACAGCCGGACGGGGTCATCGTCCAGTTCGGTGGCCAGACGCCGCTGAATCTCGCCGTCCCCTTAGCCGAGATGGGGGTGAAGATTGTCGGTACCCAGCCGGACGCCATCGACCGAGCCGAAGACCGCAAGCGCTTCCAGCAGTTTTTGCAAAAACTCGGCCTCCGCCAACCGGACAACGATACCGTTCGAACCCTCGACGAGGCACTGGAGGCAGCCGAACACATCGGCTATCCGGTGGTCGTCCGGCCATCCTATGTTCTTGGCGGCCGGGATATGCGCATCGTTTACAACCATCAGGGCATTAGGGATTTCATGATCGCCATTGGCGGCACGGTCCTCGAACATCCGATACTCATCGATAAATTCTTGAAGGATGCCATTGAGATCGACGTCGACGCCATCTGTGACGGTCGCCGTACAATCATCGGCGGCATCATGGAACACGTTGAGGAAGCGGGCATCCACTCCGGGGATTCCTGCTGCGTCCTGCCACCCCATACCTTGAGCGCCACGTCCATCGACGAAATCAAGCGGGCCACCAAGGCGATGGCCGAAGAACTCGGAGTCATCGGTCTGATGAATGTCCAGTTTGCCATAAAAGACAATGACCTCTACGTCCTTGAGGTGAATCCCCGCGCTTCACGCACCGTCCCCTTCGTCAGCAAGGCGACGGGTGTGCCGCTCGCCAAACTCGCCACCAAGGTGATGATGGGCGCCACCTTAGAAGAACTGGGTCTGACAACCGAGGTTGCTATATCACACTGGGCAGTTAAAGAGGCGGTCTTCCCCTTTGACCGGTTTGAAAAGGTGGATACCTTGCTCGGTCCTGAAATGAAATCGACCGGCGAAGTCATGGGCATCGACGACAATCTGGGCCTGGCCATTGCCAAATCGCAGCTGGCGGCCGGCTCCAAGGTACCTTTGTCCGGCAATGTCTTTATTAGTGTCCGCGATAGTGACAAGAAAACCATTGTTGCCGTCGCCAAGGAACTGGTTGAACTGAACTTCACTCTTTTGGCGACCACCGGCACCGCCGCCTGCCTGCGGGGAGCGGGTGTTCCCTGTCAGCTCGTCAACAAAATTTCCCAGGGGCGACCGCATATCCTCGACAAAATACGCGACGGAGAAATCTCCTGGATCATCAACACTTCACTCGGGAAAAGGACCACCGAAGATTCCTACAGCATACGCCGGGCCGCCCTTGACTACCACATCCCCTATAACACCACCGCCAGCGGGGCCGGGGCCCTGGTGAAGGGAATGCGGGAAATGCAGAGTAAACTCCCCGGAGTGCAACCTGTACAATATTTCACCCGCCCCAGATGATAGGTTAAGAATAATTCACTTATTACTCGACATTCGAATTTTTCGATTTACCTTAAGTGCGTGCACAGGTTTCCAGAAAGAGGTTCATGCTGTGCCATCAGCCAATACAAATGAAGCATTATAGATAACCAAGAGCTCCCGGAGACTTCGTTGAATACTTTTTATAAAAACCTGAGCATGTGGTTGGTGATTGGCTTGACCATGATCCTTCTTTTCAATCTTTTTAATAAGCCGCAAACCAATCAGACCACGCTTACCTACAGCGAGTTCATGTCGAGCATTGAAAGCAAGGCAATCACCCGTGTTACTATCAGCGGTGATGTGCTTTCCGGCACCCTGCAAGACGGCAAACCGTTTCAGACCATCTATCCGATGGCCGACACCGAACTTATTTCTATTCTTCGCAAGACCGGAGTTGACATAAACGTCAAGGAAGTCCAGAAGGATTCTTTCATTATGACGATTTTTGTCTCCTGGTTCCCCATGTTGCTGCTCATCGGTGTATGGGTCTTTTTCATGCGGCAGATGCAGGGCGGGGGCAAAGGTGGTGCATTATCCTTCGGCAAAAACCGGGCGCGGTTGACTGAACAGAGTAATAATAAAGTTACCTTTGCCGATGTGGCAGGTATCGATGAGGCAAAAGAAGAACTTGAAGAGATAGTTGATTTTCTCAAAGACCCGGGCAAATTTACCGCACTTGGCGGCAGAATTCCCACCGGCGTTCTCCTCGCCGGAGCACCGGGCACCGGTAAAACCCTGTTGGCCAAGGCCATCGCCGGGGAGGCGGATGTGCCGTTTTTCAGCATTTCCGGTTCCGATTTTGTTGAGATGTTTGTCGGTGTGGGTGCCTCCAGGGTTCGCGATATGTTTGCCCAGGGCAAAAAAAATGCGCCCTGCATTATTTTCATCGACGAGATTGACGCCGTTGGCCGACATCGCGGTGCAGGTCTTGGCGGCGGGCATGACGAAAGAGAACAGACCCTCAACCAGTTGCTTGTTGAGATGGACGGGTTTGAAAGCAATGACGGCGTTATTATCGTCGCTGCCACCAACCGTCCCGACGTTCTCGATCCGGCCCTCCTGCGGCCGGGGCGCTTTGATCGTCAGGTTATCGTCCCGGTTCCAGATGTCCGTGGGCGACAAAAAATTCTTGAGATCTATGCCAAAAAGACCAAAATGGCGGCCAATATCGATCTGGAGATACTTGCCCGCGGCACTCCCGGCTTCACCGGCGCCGACCTTGAAAACCTGGTCAACGAGGCTGCCCTTATGGCTGCCCGCACCGGGGCAAAGGAGATCAACCTCGATTTGCTCGACAGGGCCAAAGATAAGATCATGATGGGTGCCGAGAGGCGGTCGATGATCATCAGTGAAAAGGAAAAGTCCATTACCGCCCACCATGAGGCCGGTCACGCTCTGGTGGCCTGGCTGTTGGCCGACACCGATCCTATCCACAAAGTGACTATCATTCCGCGCGGTCGGGCCCTTGGCCTGACCATGCAATTGCCGACCGACGACAAATACACCCACTCCAAAACCTACCTGGAAAATACCATCTGCATTCTTTATGGCGGGCGACTGGCGGAAAAAATAATCTTCAACGAAATCACTACCGGGGCGGGCAACGACATTGAAAGGGCCTCGGCACTGGCACGAAAAATGGTCTGCGAATGGGGGATGAGCGAAGAACTCGGCGCCCTCACCTACGGCAAAAAGGAAGAACAGATTTTCCTCGGCCGGGAGATCGGCCATAACCGTGATTTCAGTGAGGATACTGCAAGACTGATTGATGTGGCAGTGAAAAAAATCATCGACAATGGCATGGCTACGGTATCCACCCTGCTGGAAGAACATAAGGATATTCTTATCCGCATGAGCGAGGAGCTTCTGGAAAAGGAAACCATTGTCCTTACCGATATCGAGCGCATTATTGAAGAGTTGCGTCCGGGTCAATACAGCGCGCAAATTGCCAAGGTGAAAGCCGGAAGAAAGCAGGCGGCCACAAAGAAGGACAAAGACGTTGCCGCCCCGGCTACCGAGGAGAAAACCACACCTGAAACCCCGGCAGTAACCACCCCCGAAGATGGCATCCCCGAAGAGCCGACCCTTGACAAGCCGAGAGAGCCACAGGAGCCTAAATGGCAGGCTGACAAATGAAGATAATGGGCATCATTAATGTGACGCCCGACTCCTTCTCCGACGGCGGCAACTTTGCCTCGCATGCAGCTGCCATTGCCCGGGCCGACCAATTGATCAGCGACGGCGCTGATATTATTGACGTTGGCGGCGAGTCGACTCGCCCATTCGCCGCACCGGTTGCCCCGGAAGAGGAACTCCGAAGGGTCATTCCGGTGATTGAAGCGATCCGGAAAAAGCATAGCATCCCGATTTCCATCGACACAACGAAAGCAGCCGTTGCCGACCAAGCTCTGAAAGCCGGTGCAAACATCATTAATGATGTGTCAGCGCTACGTAAGGATCCGGATATGTTGACACTTGTCCGGAAGACCAGTGGGCCGGTAATCATCATGCACATGCAGGGAACCCCTGCCGATATGCAGATGAAACCGGTTTACACCAATGTCACCAAGGAAATTATCGACTTCTTCTCCGAACGTGTGGCTTGGCTTATGGAAAACGGTATCGACCGAAGCCGATTGATCATTGATCCCGGCATAGGCTTTGGCAAGACCCTGGAGCACAATCTTTCCATTTTAAAGCACCTGGATGAACTGGCATCACTCGGTTTACCGGTACTTCTCGGCCACAGCCGCAAACGGTTTCTCGGGGAGATTACTGAAATTCCGCTGGAAGCCGCAAGGGATCTGGCTACTGCCGTTGCATCAGCTCTCTGCGCCGACAAAAACATCTCAATAATCAGGGTTCACAATGTTGCCGCAACCCGCCAGGCACTCCTGGTTGCCGCCGCCATTACCGGCGCGGCCTGAGGAATAGGAAAAGCAACCAACCGACTGTAAAAGCCTGTCACTCTAGCACCAACCTGCCTCTTGCATTCTTCCGGCCGCCGGACTAATATCGAGCAAAATTTTACTCCAGTTCCCTTCCTCACCTCTTGCCCCTATAAACGTGACAGATCTCTTAACGAC
>JBBQVT010000176.1:0-7512 GCA_038211245.1 Desulfobulbales bacterium
TGTGCCGCGCAAGCAAGCGCAGCTTGATTGTGTGGTGCGCGGTGTCCGGTCAAGTACCTTGTTCTGGCGCAAAGCGCCGGGACAAGGTACTTGACGAAGTCAGCACCGCGGTTCTCGGCGACGCAGTCGCCGAGAACAAGTTATTCAGCTGATCCGTATAACCAGTAAATTAGAATGTTACACGAAAAAATAAAGTTTAATATCGAATAAATACAAAACGATAGCTCAAATTATAAAATTATGGCAAAAGCTCATATTCGCATACTGCCCAAGGCACGATTCGCTCATCGTGCAGCTGTACCATAAGCCAAACCCTGCCCTATTTTCTTCAGAAGAAGTGGTTGCTGATTAATTCTGTTATGTCAAGGTTTTTCAACCTCAATTCCGTCGTCTGAGCAGCTGTTAAATAGGTTGCTTCGCAGGTATTTATGCTAAAAGCCTGTATGATAGCCGGCTTCAAATCTTATCCGCTCATTGCACTGAGCGATATTTTTCTTCGTGTCTTAAAGAGAAGCACCTTCCGGCAAGGTGCGCAAATGTCCCACGGGCGGCACTGAAAAATCCCCTCATCCTGGGCCATTGCATAAATGGGAATGCACACAAACACAAATAATCGGCACCGAACCGCCCAGTCAGATAAAAGTTGCCAAACAGAAGAGGAAAAGATAGTGTTATTGGTCTGTTCCGGGTGGGTTCCCGGCCCTGAAGATCGTTATCAACTTTTAACAAGGAGGTACCGGATGCGTTTGCGACTTGCAGTCTTCGCCATAACCGCTTACTTGGCCCTATCATTTGGTGTGGCAACGGCCAAAACCGTAGTCAATATCGGCATTGTCACCAATCCTACCTTCGTCCACGTCCAGGCGGCCACCTGGTTCAAGGATGACGTGGAAAAAGCCCTGCCCGGCAAGTACGACATCGTCGTCCATCATTCCGGGGCCTTGGGCAGCGAGACCCAGGTGCTGCAGCAGGTCCAGCTCGGCACCACCCAGATGACGGTATGCACCACCGGACCGATCGAGGCCTTTGCCCCGGAGATCAAGGCCCTGGAGATGCCCTTTCTTTTTCCCTCCTATGCGGCGGCCGACAAGGTTTTGGATGGCCCCATCGGCCAGGATCTGGCTGCGCGCCTAGCCAAGCAAGGTTTTTTCGCCCTGCATTTTCTTGATAACGGTTTTCGCAACGTCACCAATTCCAAGCATCCGGTGAAGTCACCTGCGGATCTTGCCGGCATGAAGATCCGCACCATGGAGGCGCCGACGCATCTCGCCATCTGGCGGGCCATCGGCGCCAACCCGACACCCATGGCCTGGCCGATATTTACTGCCCTGCAGCAGGGAGTCATCGATGGCCAGGAAAACCCGGTGGCGATCATCCATGCCGCCAAGCTCATCGAAGCCGGGCAGAAATATCTGACCCTGTCACGGCATGTGTATTCGGCCCTGGTTTTCCTCGCTAACAAGACCTTTGTCGATACCCTGCCGGAGGCCGACCGCAAGGTCTTTCTTGACGCCGCCCGCGCCGCATCGCTTAAAGGACGGACCTTTATCCGCGACAACGAAGACAAGCAATTGGCGGAACTGAAGGCCGCCGGCATGCAGATCGAGGATGCACCCGACACCCCGGCCTTCAGAAAGGCGACCGCCCCCGTCGTCGACTCTTTGAGTGGCGATGCTCAAAAGATCGTCGCACAGATCCAGCAGGCGGTGCAGTGACCGACCACGTTGCCGGGCAGCAAGCCGAACCCCGGCCCTTGACCATCGAGCAGTTGAGTTGCCGCATCAATTCCCTGGTGGAAAAGGTGCTGCTGCTTTTCGGCTCGGCCATTTGCTTGATCCTCTTTGCCCAGGTCCTTTGCCGCTATGCCGGGGCCTCCCTTGGCTGGTCGGAGGAGGTGAGTCGACACCTGTTGGTGGCCACCACCTTCCTCGGCAGTACCGCCGCCTACAAAAGGGGTGTTTTCATCGGCCTCAAGGGGATCGGCCAGACCTTCGGCCCGGCTGTCGAGAAGGCCATTCAGGTCACCATGCAGCTTCTGGCCCTTGGCTGCTTTGCCATCATCTGCTGGTTCGGCGCGACCTATACCGGCAAGGCCTGGCACCACACCACCGCCGCCCTGCAACTGCCCATGGCCCTGCCCTTTGCAGTCATCCCCGCCGCCGCCCTCATCCTCATGGTCCACGTCCTGGCGGATATCGTTAAAACCTTGCTCCCGGGGCGGCACACGCGATGATCGTCGCCCTGCTTTTTGCGCTGCTCTTTGTGCTCATCCTCCTCGGGATGCCGATAGCGCTGTCGATCGGCATCCCGGCCATCGGCCTGATCCTGGCGCCGGGGGTCTTCCCGCCATCGGTGCCGATTGCCGCCCTTGGCCAGACCATTGTTCAGCTGCTCTTTGCCGGGGTCGATTCCTTTGATCTGCTGGCGGTGCCGCTTTTTATGCTGGCCGGGGCGATCATGGAGTCGGGTGGCATCTCAAGGCGGATCATCGATTTTTCCGACAGCCTGGTGGGCTGGCTGCCGGGCGGCCTGGCCTGTGCCAGTATCGTCGCATCAATGTTCTTTGCCGGGATCTCCGGCTCCGCCGCCGCCGATACCGCCGCCATCGGCGCCGTCGCCATCCCGGCAATGATCCGCCAAGGCTATCCGCCCCCCTTTGCCGCTGCGGTGGTGGCAGCCGGCGGGGCGATCGGCATCATCATCCCGCCATCGATTCCCATGGTGATCTTCGGCTTTCTCACCAATGTCTCCATCGCCAAGCTCTTTGCCGGCGGGCTGCTGGTCGGCGTACTCTTCGGTTGTGCCCTGATGCTGGTGACCGCCTGTATCTCGCGGCATCACGGCTATGGAAGCCGTCGACCATTCTCTACGACCACTGCAATGCACTCCTTCCGCCAGGCATTTTGGGCGCTGTGGGCACCGATCATCGTCCTTGGCGGCATCCTGTCGGGGCTGGTGACGGTCACCGAGGCGGCAGCGCTGGCGGTTTTCTATGCCCTCTTCGTCAGCACGGTGCTCAACCGCGAACTTGCCTGGCGCGACTTGCCCGAGTTGATCATTCGCTCGCAGATCACCGCCGCCGCCATCCTCTTGATTATCGCCATGGCCAAGGTCTTCACCTGGCTAGTGGCAATGCAGCAGACCAGCCAGCTCCTCGGCGCGGCGATGAGCAGCCTCGGCCTACCGCCTTGGGGGCTTTTGCTGCTGGTTATGGTTGGGCTGTTAATTGTTGGCTGTGTAATGGAGACGACGGCGGCCTTGATCCTGTTGGTGCCGGTTCTCGTTGCTTTAACGCCGCAGATGGGCATCGATCCCATTCAGTTCGGGATAGTGGTGGTCACCAATCTGGCACTCGGCATGCTGACGCCGCCGGTCGGCATCTGCCTCTTTGTCAGCTGCGGCATCTCCGGTGTGCCGCTCGGCAAGGTGGCACGAGCCGCTTTGCCCCTGGTGGCAGCGGCGCTCGTGGTTCAGCTCCTTGCCACCTATTGGCCGCCACTTACCCTCTGGCTGCCGATCGTGTTATATCCTTGAAACCACTGATCATTACATCTTAGGATCAACGGTGATACTGTACCCCAAGGCCTCAATCGCGCTGACGAACAGCTTTTCCTTACCGGGGAAAATTGCCAGATACCTGTCACCGGCAGGCATGCAAAGACGGCTGATGGTTTTACCTGTCAGCACCTGGTTGCGCATTTCCGAGCTGCATTCAATAAGCGTTGTCCGACCGACTTCGACAAAAGCGGTGGAGCGTTGCTCGACTTCCCGGAAAAGCTGTTCGAGTTCTTGACTGAGTGGTGCCGAAGACGCCGTAACAAGAGTCGTTTGAATGTCGGCAAGGCTCTCTCCGCCGCTTATTGCATGCAAAAGCGTTGCCGCCGACAGCCGCCATCTCTCGACCTCAAGCCGCTTGCCTATTTTATCGAGATATAGTGTCTGTCCCGGGGACATCTCGTCATCGCCGACAATGATGTCCCGACCATCAAAGTTGTAGATTGCCGCAGTGTCCCTGGCCACGGCAAAGGCATCTTTATGCCCGAGAATGTAAGCACCGAGATCGTTGATGCGGATATATTGCAGGCCATCGCAGTGGCTGAGAAACTCCAACTCATCGGCGCCCCAGCAGGAATGAAATTCAGGTCGTGCACCACGCGGGTCGGTATAGGCGACATCAAGAAGGCCGAGCGTTGCACAATATTCAAACAGATAAAGAAGCAGGTAGCGAAGCTGCAACAGCGACCAGGTGTCGTTATAATCGATGTGCCCATACTGCTGATCGAAGAAATAGAGTTTCCATTCGTAATTGGTCATGGAGAAAGAATACGCGGAACGCGATTGGAGAAGACGGGCAAGCTCCTCGATGGTGATCCATTTGCCGGGCGTCAGTTCTTTCAACAACATATTGATCATCGGTCGGCGCTTAGCGGGACTGGTCATGGTACGGCCGCCGCTGGACTTTTGCCCCTTGATCGCCGTAACTCTGGAAAATTCATCGATAAGCGTGCTCTTTTCCCATTTGTTCCAGATGGCTTTAATACCGGCGGCCAGATTGTTTTTCCGGGCCTTTATGCCGCCCGGGGTCAGCTCCAGGTTGGTGCCGGCCATCTTTGCCAAACCGCCGCCCTGCAGTAAAAGAGGCCAGGAAAATGCCTGCATGTGCCCGATTTCTTGGTCATTATACCAGTCGCCATGCGCAAGCTGGTCGCCGATGAGAGTAAGGCTTGCCGCCGTGGCCCGGCCGGTCTTGGCGCCGACCCGGATTTTTTTATCGCCGGCAAGTTGTAAAACCATGGCGGCATTGGCAAGAGCCTCCCCAGAGGTCTCTCGAACCGTACATTTTTTGCCGGGGCCGGCTTCAACGTAACGGATTTCATCGGCGGGCGGATGGGGGACGATATCGCGCAGTTTTCTGAGAAGATCCCCGGGGATTCTGTTGTCAATTATAAAAAGCGTGAGCAAATCTGCCTTGTCGACGTGCTGCTGCCCCTGCTTGTCTTTGCTGCTCGACCAAGGGGAAGCGGAGTATTTGGCGCGAAACATTTGGCCGTGGAAATGGCCGTCCCAGGTATGCGTCGTCTCCTCTACGGCATGCCTTGCAAGCGGTGAAAGCTTCGCAAAAATCGCCTGCGTATTCTGTAACAGAGCGGCAACAAGTGTCTTTATGCGCTCAACCTTTGTCCCCGGCACTTCCGAAGAGATGACAGCGACCAGGGGTTTCAGTTCATCCGTTCTGTACCTGGAATTGAGTGCCTCGGCCAATAAATTGTTCATTCCTGCGATTTCCATGTTTCTTTCCCTGTGCAAAAGAGTTCATTTCCGATTACAAATTTTTGTTTGCAGTCTATTTCAAGTTGCATTCAAAGTAATGCCTTGGGGAGGCTGCACTTCGTGCTCCACCTGACTTTACCTGGTGCGTAAAACGCACCCTTGTATATATCGTTTTGGATGCAACTTAGAATTATTATTGCCGGTCTGCCGAAAAATGGCAAGTTCTGAAACGAATGCCGGACAACCCACCTCAGCCAGGAACATTGCCGATGAATACCACTGCAACCGATAATTCTCCACTAACAAAAAAATATACCGCTCTGCAACCGACCTCAAAATCGATAGTGCAACTTCTCGCCGTGAACATTGATTCTTGCCACCCTGATGTGGTGCTCTCCTTCCTGAAAAACCAGCAATGTATCGATGATGAGGGCCGGCAACCAACCTCTGCCGCTCTGCAGCTGCTGGTCAACGAGTTGGCGGCACAGGGGCTGCTGCTGAAAAACAGCAAAGGCATCTCCTGTCCGGAGTCGATACGACCCTTGGCCTTCGAGGAAGCCCTGACCAAGGGAACATTTCCCGCTATCGCCCTGCACTTGCAAAGATTCCTCCGTCTTCCGGCAAAACTCTCGGGCAAATACCAGCACCAAGGTAATTACCAGCGACTCCTCCGTGATTTCCAAATATCTCTCTTTCACCACGGCTCCCTGGAAGAAGTCAATGACCTTGTTTACCATTACGCCTATACAAAATTCAGTGACGACTATTATGAAAACAACCCATTTCTTACCTTTCTTAATCGGCCATTCTCAGTAAACATCATTGAAAAAATCGACCCCGGCATCAGGCTGAAGGTGTTAGCAAATTTGCTGCATGCGGCAGATAACAACCTGGAGCAGGCCGACGACATCCTCGCCTATATCGTCGATAAGCATTCCAAGGAGATCTCAGAAAAGACCCTGGCCTCCACCATCCTCATGCATTACTTGCAGAGCGGTAACACCGCAAAATGCCGTGCACTGCTCGACCTTCTCGACAGCGACGATCTGCAATTGGCAAAGCTGTACTGGGAGGGGTGCTGTGCGGTCGTCAGCGGTGATTTTCCAACGGCCCTGGCAGTTTTTAGCAAATCCGACCAAATGCTCAAAAAACTGACCGGCAAACGGAAGATGGTCCTGACTAATTATGCCAGCATCTTTCAGCTGGTGACCCTTTTGCAGACCGACGAGCCAACCGCCCTCAAGGAGGCCCTCGATTCCATCGCCTTTGCCAAAAAGAACGGCGCCAGCTATCCGCTTCTGCCCCTCATGGAACTCCTGGTTCCGATCTTTCAAGATAAACTCGGCATGGTCGTTTCAGCTCCGTTCACCGAGAATTTGCAATATTTTCGCAAAAATTCGATAGACATCTTGTTCTTCCAGCTTTTCTACTTCTGGGTGCACGGCGCGGGGAACACCAACGATATCCCCCTTCTTCAGCAAACAAGAGACAAAGCCCTGACCAGCGGTCATACCTGGATTGCCGCGGAAATGTCGGCCTTGCTTGCCGCCCTGGGTCGTGACCATAAGGCCAACCGGGCGACGGCTGCAAGACTCCATGCCTCCTGCAACACCATAAGCTGTGTGGATATTATCACGCTGCAGTCACCCTGGGAAAAGGTCCTCAACTCGCTCTTACATATCCACAAACCGGACAAGGATAAAAAAAAGGAAGGAGTGGCCATACAACGGTTGATCTGGCTTTTCAGTTTCCACGAACAATACCATTACTATCATATTGAACCGAAATTACAGAAAATGACCGGCAAAGGCACCTGGACTGCCGGCAGTCCCATGGCCTTAAAAAAGCTGTATACCGAGTATCCTGACATGCCGGGACTCTCCGACCAGGATCGCCAGGTTTGCCGGGCCATCAAGGAAGAGTATTTCCGCTCCAGCTGGGGAAGTTCCAGCAAGGCAGCCCATGTCCTTGACAAGGAATTGGCACTGCCGGCCCTGGTGGGACACCCCCTGCTCTTTCTCGAAAATGCCCGGGAGGTAAACGTCGAACTCGTGCCAACCGAGCCGGAACTGCATTTCCGGGAAGAAAAGGGGGAGTTGCAACTGACCGTCGTGCCGTCGTCCTGCGCAGACAAAACCGACAGTTTACTGGTGGTAAAAGACACCCCGACCCGCTTTAAAATCGTGCGCTTCACAGCCGAACACAAGCATGTCATCAACCTGGTGGGCACAGGTATGACCA
>JBBQVT010000177.1:0-7468 GCA_038211245.1 Desulfobulbales bacterium
ACAACAGGTCAGCAACACCCTTGGCCTGCTGAACGATGGCGGCACCGTGCCCTTTATCGCCCGTTATCGTAAGGAACTTACCGGATCACTCGATGAAGTGGCAGTCGCCGCCATCCGTGAGCGGCACCAAAAACTGGTCGAAGTTGATAAGCGTCGCCAAACCATTGTCGAAACCCTTACCAAGATTGGGATACTCGACGAAACACTCCAAAAACAACTCCATAAGGCGGCAAGCCTCACCGAACTCGAAGATATCTACCTGCCATTTCGGCCGAAACGCAAGACCCGTGGCCTGATCGCCAGAGAGAGAGGTCTTGAGCCCCTTGCCGAGATGCTTTTAAAAGGCATTCGACCGCTGCATCTGCACCTTTTTCATGATCCGGAAAAAGGTGTCGCAACCGACGCAGATGCCCTGGCCGGAGCACGCGATATCATTGCCGAAAACATCAGTGAAAGTCAGCCGACCAGAGCCGAGCTGCGCCGCCTCTTCCACGAACAGGCGACAATCGAATCGAAGGTCGTGAAAAAAAATATGGCCCTCGGCCAAAAATATACCGACTATTTTGACTGGCGGGAACCGGCTGCCAAGGCGCCGGGCCATCGATTGCTGGCCATGTTCCGCGGAGCCCAGGAGAAGATCCTCACCCTCTCCATCCGACCAGCGGAAGAAAGCGCTCTACGTTTTCTTAAAAAAAGACATCTGCAGGCAGGACCATGGCAAGATGAAGTGGCTGGAGCCCTTGAGGACTGCTATCAGCGGCTGCTGGCCCCTTCCCTTGAAAATGAGCTGACCAGTGATCTTAAAATCCGTGCCGACGGAGAAGCCATCCGCGTCTTTGCCGACAATCTCCGCCAACTGCTGTTGGCCCCGCCTCTTGGCCAAAAACGGGTGCTGGCTCTTGATCCCGGCTACAGGACCGGGGCTAAAACCGTCTGTCTCGACGGCCAGGGCAAACTACTCGACACAACCACCATCTTTCCAACGCACGGTGGCCAAAAACTCACTGAGGCACGCCAAATCATCACCCAGTTGGTTAAAAAGCACGAGATTGAAGCTCTCTGTATCGGCAACGGTACCGCCGGCAGGGAGACCGAGGAATTCATTCGGACACTGGGTCTTGACCCCCGAATCATCATTACCTTGGTAAATGAAGATGGGGCGTCGATCTATTCCGCCTCGGAAATTGCCCGGTCTGAGTTCCCCGACTATGATATTACCGTACGCGGGGCGATTTCTATCGGTAGACGCTTGCAGGATCCCCTGGCCGAGCTGGTGAAGATCGACCCGAAATCGATCGGCGTCGGCCAATACCAACACGATGTGCACCAAGGAGAACTGAAGAAAGGCCTGCAGGAAGTGGTGGAGAGCTGTGTCAACAGCGTCGGCGTTGAACTCAACAGCGCCAGCAACGAATTACTCACCTATGTCTCCGGCCTCGGCCCGACGCTCGCCGGCAACATCATTGCCTACCGAAACAGCAATGGCCCCTTTGCCAACCGCCGAGAACTGCTCAAGGTCCCTCGCCTTGGCCCGAAAGCCTTTGAACAGTGCGCCGCTTTCCTGCGTATCATGAACGGCAGCAATATCCTTGATGCCAGCGCCGTACACCCCGAACGGTATGTGCTGGTGAGAAAAATGGCTGCAGACGCCGGGGTCCAAATTGATGACCTCCTCCAGTCTGAAGAGATACGGCAAAGCATCGACCTCACACGTTACCTGGATGATTCGGTCGGCATGCCGACCCTGGTCGACATCATGGCCGAACTCGCCAAACCGGGGAGGGATCCGCGACAATCCTTCGAGCAATTTCACTTCGCCGAAGGACTGCATAGCATGAGCGATCTCCATGAAGGAATGCGTCTGCCGGCGATAATCACCAATGTCACTAAATTTGGTGCCTTTGCCGATATCGGTATCAAGCAGAACGGCCTCATTCATATTAGTCAACTGGCCGACCGATTTGTTAAAGATCCGAGCGAGGTAGTGAAAGTCGGCCAAAAAGTCGAGGTCCGAGTGATGGAAATCGACCAGCAGAGAAACCGAATTGCCCTATCAATGCGCAAAAGCCCATAACCTACAATGTACTTCTATGCGCTCTGAGGCGACAAAGCATATTTTCTGCGATATAAAGCGCAAGCCCCAGCCAAATCAAGAGAAAGCCGACCATTCTCTGCCGACTGAAGTCTTCTCCGTAAACAAATACCCCGAGAACGAGGTTGATCGAAGGGGCCATATATTGGATGAGCCCGAGGGTTGAAAGAGGGATTTTATGCGCGGCATAGCCAAAGAGCAGTAAGGGTATTGTAGTGATAATCCCGGCACCGGCCAGGAGCAGGGAGCCGGAAAGGCCGATATGGCCAAATGATCCGCCCTGCACCTGCATATATTCAAGACCGAGCAGGAAGATCACGGAAGGGACAAAGAAAAGCGCGGTTTCCAGGCACAGGCCATCAAGGGGGCCGAGGGGATTTTGTTTATGGAGGAGACCGTATATTGCAAATGTCACAGCCAGTACCATGGCTATCCAGGGAAATCGACCATAATAGAAGGTGAGATACAGCACCCCGAGGACGGCAAAGGCAATTGCCGCCCATTGCAAGGTGCGTAGTCTTTCGCCAAAGAAAACCATGCCGAATAACACGTTGATCAGCGGATTGATAAAATAACCGAGACTGGCCTCGACAATAAATCCGGCATTAACCGCCCAGATATACAGCAACCAATTGGCGGCCAGGAGGAGGGACGTAGTTGAAAAGGTAATAAGGTTCTTCCGTTCCCCGGCAGCCCGAAAAAAGATCTCCTTGCGCCCTAGCAGGACAATGACTCCTAATGTTAACAGAAGCGACCAGACCATTCGGTGGCTAAGAATTTCATAGGCCGGCACCCCACTTAAAAGCTTCCAATAGGCCGGCAGTACTCCCCAGAGGATATAGGCCCCGGCTGCAGCCAGTACACCACTGTATTTTTTCATCGATCCTCCCGCCGGGGAACCAAAAGCCTCGTCAAAAACCCTCGTCGAGGGCGGCTGTTCCGGGTGCAAAACAAGAATTATCCTAAGAGCAGGCCGCTGGACAACCAGAAGAACACAATATATCCCCCGGCGCCTAGCAGCAACAGAGCTGAGACTTTTTGAACGTAGGGCAACACACGACGCAGAGCCCCGACGACAACGCCTTCTTTCACCACGGCGATGCCAAAAGTCAAGATCTGCAAAACACTTCCCATTCCGAGTATATAGCCAAGAAATTGCAAAATGCCCGTGGTGAAATCTCCGGCTGTCACCGAACTGCCGACAACCATGAGAAAAATCGGTAGGGTGCAGCCAAGGGAGGTTGCCCCGAAGGCTACGCCGAAAAGAAAATATCCAAGAACGGAGATTTGCCGCGGATCACCAATTTTTCCGGCAAACTTAACCATGAAATGCAACGACAGGGTATTGCCGAAAAGCATCCAGGCCCCAAGCAGCATCAAGGCCAAACCGACGACAATAGTAAGCCAGGGCATTATCTCCATGAGAAAAGTACCTCCGGCCGAGACAATAGTGCCAAAGACACCAAAAAGCAGGGCAAAACCAGAAGTCACTACCACGGCTATCCAGAAGGCTTTCAACAGCCTGAGAAACAGGGACTGATGGCGAAACCGGCTATCGTCGGCGCCTAGATACAGTGTCAAATAAACCGGCAGCAGTGCAAATCCGCAGGGATTAACTGCCGATACCATCCCGGCTCCGAAGGCATATCCGAATGGCAAGATATCCGCAACCTGGCCCAGCCACTGACTTAATTCTAACTGCACACCCATCTCGATTCCTCAGCAAAATTCATGTATTGAAGCAAAAGGCGCAATCATACCATACTATCCTGAAGATTTGAAGGTTGCAGATGCATCGCCGATGCAATTGATTCGTACCCCTTCCCTGCCTCTTCCGAAGAGCCACCGCACACATTTTCGCCTCAACTTTAAAGGGCTTGCACAGTCTTAAAGACGACGGTGCAAAGAAATTTATTTAACAAAAAGTCGATTATTTCTGCTATAGTTTATGGTTTATGGAATATGGAGATATTGATGTGTATCACCAACCCGGCCGCTAACCCGCCAAATGAACAGAAATGGAAACGAACCAACCATTTAATCTGATTCACAGAACCAAATCACTGCCGACGCCGTCGGCATTCGCCTTGGATCTCGCGGATAATTGTTATCACCGCGCTTCTCCACAGACCTGTGCCCAGATCATTGCCGGCAACCCCCAATTCGCGGCAGATCTCCTCCGTTATGCAAACAGCTCGCTTATCGATAGCAGCGCAAAAGGAGAATCGGTGGCCCTGGCTCTGGCCGCACTTGGCCCGGAAACAGTTGCCAATTTGGCGATAATCTTCTCTCTCCTCAGCCAATACCGCTACGGTAAATGCCCGCATTTCGACTATCAGAGGTTTTGGCAAAAATCCCTGGCACGGGGTGCAGCTGCGCGAGCGCTGGCGGTGCAGCTGCGCAGTGATCCACAGCAATTCTTCACCTATGGCATTCTCAGTACCATCGGCGATCTGGCTTTGGCCACCGCATTTCCCGAAGAGTATGGCCACCTCCTGCTCAAAAATTTCCACCCGGACAAAGCCGAGTGCAGGGAAAAGCAGCTTTTTGGTCTCTCTATAACTGATCTTACCTGCAACCTGCTCGCCAGCTGGCACCTGCCAAAGCCACTCATCCGGGCGCTCAGGGTGCCTGACGTGCAAGCAAACGGCGAGCCTCTTTGTCGAACTGCTGTAAATATCCGTAAAATAATGATGTTAGCAGATCATATAGCGAAAATCTGCCTCTTTCAACTGCCCCTTGCCGACACCTTTTTAGCGGTTGAACAACAGGCTGAAGTGCTGTCTCTTCCGGTGGCACAATTCGGCCCATTTTTCGATCAACTCGTGGCCTCCTGGCAGACAGCCAGCGAGTTTTTCGAGGTTTCCACCTTGCACTGCCCGAATTACCACCAGATAAAAACCATGGATGATGTAACCCTGGCAGTCGGACCCGGCAAGCAGGAGGCCTTCACTATCCTGGCTGCCGATGACGAGCCGGTAACCCTTCTCTGTCTGGAAAAGATGCTCAGTGCCGAACACCGGATCTTGCTCCTCGCCAAAGACGGTGAGGAGGCGCTGAAACTGGCGCTGGAATATCGCCCGCAATTACTCCTTACCGACTGGCAAATGCCAGGGCTAAGCGGCATAGACCTGTGCAAGATCCTCCGTAAAACCAGCGTTACCCAGCATATGTATATAATCATATTGACGAGTAACGAATCGGAGGATGAACTGGTTCAGGCTTTTGATGCAGGAGCCGATGATTATATCATAAAGCCCTTCACCGCCAAGGTGCTCCAGGCAAGAATCTCCAGTGGAGAACGACTCATCCGCTCGCAACAAACCATCTCCAATGACCGTGAGGTGATACGCAGTTATGCCGCCAAACTCGCGTCTACCAACAAGAAACTGCAGAATATGGCAATGACCGACTTTCTCACCGGCCTGCCTAATCGGCGAAGCGCTTTGCAGAGGCTGAAGAACCTTGTTGCCGAGGTGCAACGTTACGGCGAACCTTTGTCGTGCCTGATGATCGACATCGATCATTTTAAACGGATCAATGACACTTACGGACATGATTGCGGCGACTCGGTGCTCAGGCAAATTACCCGACTTTTCGAGGAAAGGGCCCGAAGTTACGACATGGTCAGCAGATGGGGAGGTGAGGAATTCCTGGTTATTAGCGCCAGAAGTAGCGCCGTTGATAGCTGTCAGCTTGCCGAACGGCTACGCAGAACTGTGGAAAACCACAAAATCCGTGTTTCCGAAGACCTAAAAATTCAACTTACCATCAGCATCGGAGTTGCCACCTGGTGCCCTGATTTCCGTGATGCCGGAGAATTGATTAAAAGTGCCGACCAGGCTCTCTACCAAGCCAAGGCCGGTGGCCGAAACCGGGTCGAGCTGGCAGTAACTCCTTCCCCCGACCCGCATCCGGCTCGTTAGAGCTGTTCCGGTGGCGCCGGCACCTTCAATCTTCCAAACTTCAGGCAGGTATCAATTTTTAATCCGTGCCGTTCTGTATGATAGCCCGAATATTCTCCGAACCAGTACCCCTCACGCAATAGTGATCAGGAAAAATCATGCCAGGCAAACACCACGAAATTGTCCAGATAGTTGATCAACACAATAGAAAAATCGGGCACCGGTCCCGCGCCCGCATGCTCGCAGAAAGGCTGATCCCCCGGGCGAGCTACATCCTGGTTTTTAACGATAAAAATCAATTGTTTCTGCAGAAAAGAACTGCCACCAAGGATATCTATCCGGGCTATTGGGATGTCGCCGCCGGTGGCGTTGTCCTAGCCGATGAATCGTATGAAGAGTCGGCGGCGCGTGAACTTGCCGAGGAACTGGGGGTGCATGATGTGCCATTGCAATTTCTCTTTGACCATTACTATGACCAAGGTGGCAACCGGGTTTGGGGACGCGTCTTCACCTGTCGCCACAATGGCCCTTTCACCCTTCAGGAGTCAGAAATAGCAGGCGGGATGTTCATCTCCGTGACCGAGGCACTCCACTTAAAGGACAAGGAACATTTTTCCCCGAACGGCCTGGAAATTCTCTACAAACTGCAGGAATACCGGCAGTCGTCGGCAAACAGCATTTTCTTTTTGCACGGTCTCGATTCTTCCGGGCAAGGCAACAAGGGTCGCTTTTTCGCTGAGCACTTTCCTCATATTCATTGCCCGGATTTCCGTGGAACCCTTACCAACCGGCTGCGCCAATTGACCGACCTGAGCCAAGGTTTGTCCAACCTTATCCTTATCGGGTCGAGCTTTGGTGGATTGATGGCCACCTGCTATGCCAGAGATCTTTCCGCACAGGTTGCCCGCCTTATTCTTCTCGCACCGGCCTTGAATTTTGGGGAATTTTGCCCGCCAGTGGAAAAGCTTCAGACTCCTACTCTCTTGGTTATCGGCAACAATGATACGATAACCCCGCCGGCTCAAGTCATCCCACTGGCGCAACAAACCTTTGCCAATCTTGCCATCCACAAGAAAGAAGACGACCATATGCTGCATACAACGTTTATCAACATGGCCTGGCACGAACTCCTCATGGACTGACCACCAAGGCGCCATCAACATTCTCCCGGCCTCTATGCTGCAGCGAAAGCCTTAACGGCCCCCTGTGTTCGCCGGATGCAAATTCATCCCGGGACAATGTCATGGTCCCCCGGTCCCATTGCCTGCCCGGTAAAGCGCATTATTTTATAGATAACCAATGAAAAGCCTGAGCACATGTTCATCAAACGAGGATTTTTACCTTTATGCGCAAACACTTTCTTGTCACTATAAGCAGTAATTCAGACAATCTCTTCGGCGTACGGTTTGTCAGTTCTTTCTTCAACAACGTATCAGAACACCTGGTCACCCTTCTACATATCTGCAGACTG
>JBBQVT010000178.1:0-7365 GCA_038211245.1 Desulfobulbales bacterium
CGCCTGATGCAGGAATTCGATATCCGACCGCCCGATCCAGGCGCTTTTGCCTGGCAGCTATCCGGAGGCAATCTGCAGAAAATGGTCCTGGCCCGGGAATTTTATCGCAAGCCTCGGTTGATCGTTGCCGAACAGCCCACCCAGGGACTCGATATCGCCGCCACCGAGGATGTCTGGAAACTCCTGCTTGAGGCCCGGGAGGCGGCCGGAATTCTGCTGGTTACCGGTGATCTCGCCGAGGCGATGGCCTTGGCCGACAAGATCGGCGTCATGTACAACGGCGAGATAGTCGATGTGTTTTCCGTCGATGACGAGGAGAAGGTGGCCATCATACCGAGGATGATGGCCGGATTAGCCTGTGGTTCACCCTTGGTGATGTAGGTGTCTCAGGGTCGAAAAGCCGGAAATATCAGTGGATTATTGCAGGTGGTGACGGTTGCCGGTCGAGTATCTTGCCCTGGCCCATGGAGAGCTTTATAATGTATTCGGCAAAAGCATAGTCGAGATCGCCGTTCGGCGGGCCGTTATAGGTGGCGAGAAACATCTCGGCCATAGTCATGATGATATCCCGGCACGGGCCGGTGACGACCATATTGTCGATGACGTGTTCGCCGAGGGTGTGAACGGTGAATCTTACCATGGGTGTCTCCTGCATCAGGGTACTTTATTCGCCAGCATGACAACTCCTTCAAGTTATCAGATGTATGCCGGTGGCGTGAGATTTTTCAGCCAATTCCTTCAGATGCGCCCTTTGCACCAGGGCGACGATTGATTCGACAACAGCCCCATGGGTCTTGGTTTGAAAATCGAATTCGATGCCGCAAAGGTATTCTATTCCCGACCTCTTGCGTATCCTGGCAAGATGTTTCACGGTGCCGTTTATCCGTATCAATAATTCATCTTCAACAAGCAATTTCATCGAATACAAGCTGTTTATCTTGAACAGCTTCTGTTCCTTTTTATTGACGGAGAAGGAGAGACCGCGGATACTGATATTGACCGGCCGGGTATCCAGTTCCGACGATTCGTCGTCAATTTCTATCGATATGAGAAAATTTAAACTATCCGGAACCTTGGCCCGGAACTCCCGGGCATTACGGACAATCCTTGCAAGGTTGGGGAAGGCTAGGCGAAGGACTGGGATGTCTTGGACCTTCGTCAGATCTTCGAAGGTCGTTGCCATTTCCACCGCATAGGTGTTGGTGAACATTCTCAATATAATATCATTGGAATAGCGAAGATGCAGGTTGCCGAGACCGGGTTCCAGCGGCAGGGTCACGATATGGCTCATGGTGGCGAGGTATTCCCCCTCTGTGGTCGCAGGTTGAATGAGGACCTTTTCGCCATCCACCTCAACTTCGGTAGGTTCAGGAATATCATCCTTGAGCCGAGAGAAGTAGACCATCGGCATGCCGTCTAGTTGCACCTCAAGCACCTTTTCATCAAGCAAAGCGGTTTGCAGATAGGGCAGGATCGGTTCTTTGCCGCTGAGAATAATGCCGTTTGCCAGGTCTTCCGCAACGGATTTGCCGGAAAACAGTTCTCCTGGAAAAAAATGCTGCAATTTCCGCTTGATATCGTCAATCATATGCTTGAATTTGGGTGATCCCCTTGAGTTGCAGACAAATACCGAAAGAGTATTGGAAGACTAGCCCAAGCAAAATAAAAATGGAAGGACTCTTTTTGCCTGTCTTTCTGGTACAGTAAATTGATGGTGGACTCTGGATGAAATAACCACTTATTCCATTTCTAAATCAAGCGTTAACTTCAGCGGCTGCGCTGTGCGGCTCCTCGTCGTACTTCTTTGTACTGTCTCGTCGCTGCTCGCTTGCCTTTTCGTTTCCATCTTGATTTAGAAATGGAATTACAACCCTGCGGCAGTTCCTTTTTCCAGTGATTTGTGTATAATGTGCAAGCGAAATCGTCATAGCATTCTTCATTACAAGGTAAAAGAGAAATCAAAATGAAACAACTCACCTCTCCACGCATGGACCAATGTATCGGTTGCCAATCATGCGCTCTGGCCTGTGCTAGGCTGGTGCATAAACGGATCTCATGGCAAACCTCCGGGATTCGAATTCATTCCTCGGGCGGTCTTTCCACCGGCTTTATTGCCGGCAGGTGCCTGGCCTGTGACCCTGCACCCTGTGCCGCGGTCTGTCCCACCGGAGCCTTTGCTAACCGCCCCGGCGGCGGGGTTTTTGTAAAGACCAATCTTTGCATTCAGTGCGGCAAATGCGTTGCCGTCTGCCCGGTGGATGCCATTTGCCAGGATCGACTCGGCAATGTCTATGTCTGTATCCATTGTGGTCAATGTGTTGAGTTTTGTCCGCAGAATTGTCTGGAAATGGTTGAGTTAACTGGAGTTGCTGAGGTGTTGCCATGATACGACAGGAATTTCGGGTGCTGCTTTTTGACGCTACGGCGGGGCGGGGCAAGATTGTCCTTCTGGATGGCCGCAACGAGGTGGCTGGGGGAGCGGGCTTGCGGCCATGCTCTATGCACAATATGGTCATCCGAC
Organism: Desulfobulbales bacterium; assembly: GCA_038211245.1. Taxonomy (GTDB): domain Bacteria; phylum Desulfobacterota; class Desulfobulbia; order Desulfobulbales; family Desulfocapsaceae; genus Desulforhopalus_A. The sequence goes on from JBBQVT010000178.1 coordinate 2,522, forward strand.
TCTGCCCGCAAGCGATGCGGCCCAACCGCTGATCTTTGCCATTGGCCCCTTGACCGGCTACTTTCCGCTTATGAGCAAAATGGTCTGTTCCTTCAAATCCAATTACCATAACGAATATACCGAGAGTCACGCCGGCGGACGAGCGGCTTTGTCCTTACGGTTTGCCGATCTTGATGCCCTGGTTATAACCGGCCGGGCGAAGAAGCTTTCTTGTCTTTGTGTAGGTACCAATCATCTGGAGATGAAGGAGGTAACTTTTTTGCGGGGGATGGATGCTGAAAGCTCGGGAAAACTCCTCCGCAGAATGTTTAAAGATGGCAGCGGCCATAGGTCGATTATGCGTATCGGTCCTGCCGGTGAGGGGGGGCTGGCCATGGCCTCTATCAATGTCGATAGCTATCGCCATTTCGGCAGGATGGGTGGCGGGGCGGCAATGGGGATGAAAAATATTAAGGGCATCGTCATCCACGGCGACTGCGCATTCGATGTGCCGGAAGACAAGGCCTACCGAACGAAATATAAGGAGATCTACGGCAAGGTCACGAGTACCGAGATGATGCGCAAATATCACAATCTCGGCACCGCGGCCAATCTAGAGAGTCTCAATGATATCTCATCACTGCCCTGGAAAAACATGCAGCAGTCATCCGATCCGGCTATCGGATCGATTACCGGTGGAAGATTTGCCGATGAGACCCTGCTTCGTAATGGTGCCTGCTCAGGGTGCCCGGTGGGTTGTATCCATATCGGCTTTATCCGGGAAAAGATGATGCTGGACAATCGCTACCACTACCATCAGGTGGCGTACGATTATGAGCCGATTTTTGCCGCCGGAACCATGCTTGGGGTGACCAATACCTTTGATGTCCTGCGGATTCTCGAAGTCATGGAAAAGTCCGGGCTTGACGCAATGTCCGCAGGCGTTGCCCTCGCCTGGGCAACCGAGGCAACGGAGCGGGGATTGATAGCCGTAAACCATACCCTGGTACCCCTGCGTTTCGGTGATGCCCATGCCTATCAACAGGCAGCGTATCACCTCGGCTCCGGCAGTTCCGATTTCTACCGGCTTTTAGGGCAAGGCACTCTGCGCGCCGCGGCAGTCTATGGGGGGAGTGAATTTGCCTGTGTGCTTGGTCAGGAGATGGCCGGTTATGCCACCGGCGAGCTATTTTTTGCCGCCCAGACCCTTGGTTTTCGCCATTCCCACCTCGATACCGGGGCGTACAGCTATGATCAGAAAAACAGCAATCAGGATACTGCCAAAGCCGTTGATTTTCTTATGGATGATGAACCTGGGCGGGTCTTTTTGACCTCCATGGTCGGCTGTCTCTTTGCCAGGGCAGTGTATACCGAGGAGGAGTTGGCAGAGTGTTTGGCAATCGTCGGTTTTCCGGATCTTGCCGGGTCCATTCCGGCAACGGCGGAAAACATTCGGAGGTTGCGCTGGAAGATGCGTGCTGCAACCGGATTTACACCGGAAAACTTCACCATTCCCAAGCGCTTCTACCAGGTCAAGACCTGGAAGGGACCGATTGACGGCAGTTACCTCAATACGTTGAAAGAGGAATACGGCCGGCGTATCATGGCTCTTATTAACACTCCAGATTTACCGGAAGTGAAACAGGGGGAATAAAAAACGGTGATATGACTGCCTAGGCAGCCATATCACCGTTTTGAAGAGTCAGGGAACGGGATGTGATTACAGCAAATCGGCAATCGCCTCTTTTTCGGAAAGCAGTTCCTGCTCGGTTGCGGTCATCATTTTGCGGGCAAAATCGCTTACCGGCAAACCTTTGATCTCTTTCCATTCGCCGTTTTCACAGGTGATGGGCAGGGCGTACATCAAGTCTTCGTTGATGCCATAGCTGTTACCGGCACTGCATACCCCCATGCTCACCCAGCGGCCATTCGAACCAAGGGTCCAGTCACGCATATGATCGATAGCCGACGAAGCGGCGGATGCGGCGCTGGAGGCACCACGGGCCTTAATGATCGCTGCCCCGCGCTGCTGCACGGTGGGGATGAAATATTGCTCATACCACTCATTGTCGACCTTGTCTTTCACCGGAACACCATCAACGCCGGCATAACTGATATCGGGGAACTGGGTGGCCGAATGGTTGCCCCATACGACAATTTTTTCTACCTTAGAGGAATGGCTACCGGTTTTTCCAGCGATCTGCGACATGGCCCGATTATGGTCGAGACGCATCATCGAGGTGAAATTGCGTGGGCTGAGGTCCGGGGCATTTTTCATGGCGATGAGGGCATTGGTGTTGGCTGGGTTGCCGACCACCAGGACTTTTACCTTGCGACTGGCATGATCGTTCAAAGCTTTGCCCTGCACGGTAAAGATGGCGCCGTTGGCTTTGAGAAGATCGGAACGTTCCATGCCGGGACCACGGGGTCTGGAGCCGACGAGAAGGGCGAAATCGGCATCCTTGAAGGCGACATTCGGATCGTCGCTGGCGACGATTCCCGCCACCAGTGGAAAGGCGCAGTCGTTGAGTTCCATAACCACGCCCTCAAGGGCCTTCATCGCCGGAGGAATTTCCAGAAGCTGGAGAATGACCGGTTGGTCCATTCCCAGCATGTCACCGGCTGCAACACGAAAAATAAGGGAATAGCTGATCTGACCGGCAGCGCCGGTAATGGCAACACGTACTGGGGTTTTCATCGGGTTCTCCTTGGGAAGTGTTTCGGATTGTAACACAAAAACATCTTGTTAAGCGTCTGGGAAACATCTCGTTTAGCGACAAGGGGCAAGATACCATACCCTTCGGCTGGAATCCAGGGTTAGGAGCAAAAATTTCCCACTTTTTATAGCAGTATTACTGATGAATTTTAAGATCTTCCTGCATGAGTTTGTAATTGATACTATCGACCAGGGCTTGCCAGCTGGCTTCAATGATGTTTACCGAAACCCCGACGGTGCCCCAGGTGTTTTGCCGGTCGCGGCTTTCCACGAGTACCCTGACCCTCGCCTCGGTGCCGTGTTCGCCGGAGAGTACCCGGACTTTGTAGTCGGTCAGTTCCATTTCCTCAAGGCTCGGATAGAAACGGGTAAGAGCCTTGCGGATGGCGCAATCGAGGGCATTTACCGGGCCGTCGCCCATGGCGGCGGTGTGAACCTCTCTGCCGCCGACAAACATGCGGATTGTAGCTTCGGTAAGCGGCGGCTTGTCCATCAGATATTTATGATTCATCACCAGGAAGCTTTCGAACTTGAAGTATTTTCTCGTAAGGCCCATGGCCCTGCGCATCAGCAGCTCAAAACTCGCTTCGGCGCCTTCATATTGGTACCCTTGGTTTTCCAATTCTTTTAACTCGCTGATGATCGACGCCACAACCGGATCGTCCGGTGCAAGCGGCAGGCCCCACTTATTTGCCTTATGTAGAATGTTGGCACGCCCGGACTGATCGGAGATGAGGATGCGGCGAATATTGCCGACCTTATCCGGGGCGATATGTTCATAGGTCAACGGGTTTTGTTTTACCGCGCTGACATGGATGCCGCCTTTGTGGGCAAAGGCCGATTCGCCGACATACGGTTGGTAACGGTAGTGCGGCAGATTGGCGAGTTCATTGACGAGGCGCGAGGTGGTGTAAAGCTGGTCGATATTTTTCCGTACTTCGCATTCAACACCCATCTTGAACACCAGGGCCGGGATGATCGAGGTGAGGTTGGCATTACCGCAGCGCTCGCCAAAACCGTTCATCGTTCCCTGTACCTGCCGTACCTTTGATTGGGCAACGGCAATCAGGGAGTTGGCAACTGCGGTTTCCGAGTCGTTGTGGGCATGAATGCCGAGATGCACGGTTTTATTTTTTTCTGCAAGATGGGTCCTGACCCTGGCGATTATCGGGGCGATTTCGTGGGGCAAGGTGCCGCCGTTGGTGTCGCAGAGGATGATTGTCTGAGCCCCGCCGCGGACGGCACTTTCCAGAGTTCTCAGGGCGTATTCCTCGTTGTTTTTAAAACCGTCAAAAAAGTGTTCGGCGTCGTAGAAGAGGAAGTCCACGTGGGGAGAGAGGAAAGCGAGTGAATCCTCAATAATTTGCAGGTTGTCTGCCAATTCGATATGCAGAGCGTCACGTACATGAATATCCCAGCTTTTGCCGAAGATAGTCAGCGCCGGAGTCTTGGCGTGTAACAGTGCCAGGAGGTTGGGGTCTTTGGCCGGGCTGTTTTTGAAGTGCCGGGTTGAACCAAAGGCGGTTAATTTTGCATGTTTGAGATCGATGGATTGCATCCGCAGAAAGTAATCAACCGAAATCGGATTTGATCCCGGCCAACCGCCCTCGATAAAATCCATGCCCAGTTCATCAAGGGCCAGAGTAATCCGAACCTTGTCTTCAACGGAGAGGTTGAAATTTTCTGCTTGTGTTCCGTCGCGGAGGGTAGTGTCGTAAAGTTCAACGTAATGGGTCATGATTGCTCTGCCTGAAGTAGGTTCGTTGAAGAGTTGGATTTTCTTGCATTGACTGTGGCTAAAGTGCGGCCTTTCATGATAGATAACTTTCGGCAAAAAGCAAAGGTATAAAAAGAGCAGGTATCTCTCAGTTGCATTGTTATGGTTTTTTTAATAACCTTGGGGTATTTTCCAAGAGATATTCATCCTTATCAGGATACTATTTTGGCGTATATGAAGTGCTTGTAAGAGATATCCTCAAGAAAACAATGTAGTAAGAACATACTTAGAATCCATGAACCTCTAACCTATTAATCCATAACGTATTTCAGATCAAGTATTTGAACTGATTCGAGAATTGATTTACAAGGGCGAATTCAAACCAGGTCAGCAAATTCTCCCGGAACGGGAGCTGGCGATCTCCATGGTGGT
>JBBQVT010000179.1:0-7354 GCA_038211245.1 Desulfobulbales bacterium
GTATTTGAAAAAGTGGTTTGCGCTGTTGTTGGATTGCTTGCCCAAGACACAAAGAGTGCTTCGTTGGCAATATTAAGAATGATGCTGTGCTTATATTTATTAATAAGTGTTTTTACAGCAGGTTGTACAAAAAAATTACTGAGTGTAACAAGGGCGGTTGCATTATTAACGCAGGTAAGATCATGCAACTCAATAATTGGAATCATTTTGTTTTGAATGCATTTTGAAAGGGCGCTATCTAGATAAACCAAATTATTATAGGGAATGTATGGAAATTAAGGTGTGTGGGCCGGGATGCGCTTCATGTGAAAAGGTGCAGAAAACTGTCGAGGCGGCGGTTGCCGCCAAAGGCATGAAGGTCGCTGTTAGCAAGGTGACGGATTTTCAAGAGATGGCCAAGCTGGGAATTTTTTCTACCCCGGCAGTGGTCATTGACGGGATAGTCAAGTGCGTGGGGCGTGTCCCGAAACAAAGTGAAGTTGAAGAGTGGATAGGTTGATTTTCAGTGTCTCGTCAATTGGCGGACAATCGTAACGTCAAGATTCCAAAAGAATAAATTTGTTCAATTAAAGGAGAACAGCAAGCTACCGACGCAAACCTCATGTAGTTGCAGCAGTGCCAGTAAAGGTCCACGCCTGATATTTCCCTGTTCCGATGCCGGCGATGTTGGTGAACTGGGCAGACCGAGCGGTAAGAAACCTGACCCGTGATGGACACGGCAAGATGTTCTGCTTGGCCGGAATCGGCGGCAGGGTCAGCGGCATTATGAAAACAACCGAGGCTGCGGTCTCCATTCTGGCGATTGATGGCTGTCCTCTGGATTGTGCCAAGAGATATCTTTAATGAAGGACGGAAAAAACATGCAAGCAACTCCCAAAACACCAGTCAGCTCGATCCTGGGCATATTCGGCCTTTTTCTGACATTGATCCTTTTTGTTCCCGCCGCTAGGACGGAAGAACCATCCAAGGTTCCGGTCCCCGGTAAAGTGACCATGGTCGATATCGGCGCCAAAAAATGTATGCCCTGCAAGATGATGGCGCCGATCATCGAGGAACTGGAAAAGGAATACAAAGACAGGGCGGCGATAATTTTCGTTGATGTCTGGGAAAACCCGGCCGCCGGTAAGCAATACCGCATCCGACTTATTCCCACTCAGATTTTTTATACCGCCGAAGGCAAAGAAGTGCTCAGACATGAAGGATTCATGGACAAAGCGGCCATCGTTGCCGAACTGGAAAAGCTGGGGGTTAAATAACGCATGGATCAATTTTTTCTCACCATTAACTCCTGGATGAGTCAGGGCCTCCTGTTGGGGTCCTTGGGGTGCTTTTTGTGGGGCATGGTTAGTGTCCTTTTCAGTCCTTGCCATCTGACCTCAATTCCACTGATCATCGGCTATGTCGGCGGCCAGAACCACCTGATTGAAGGACGCAAGGCGACCCTGTATGCGGTTGTCTTTACGGCAGGTTTGTTCATTACTATCGCCGCCATTGGGTTGGTCTGTACGCTGCTTGGCCGTATGCTCGGCGATGTCGGGCCGTACTGGACTATCGCCGTCGGGATCTTGCTGCTATGGGTGGCTCTCGACATGCTGGGCGTTGCCAAATGTTCCCTGCCGGGTGGCGGGTTCATGGCAAAATTGGCAATTAAAGGACTGTCCGGCGCTTTCATTCTTGGCCTGGCGTATGGAATTTTGTCAGGTTCCTGCACCTTCGGGTTCATTGCGCCGATCCTGGCGATCATTTCGGTTCAGGACCAATTGCTCACGGGCATTATCTTTATTCTGGTATTCGCCAGCGGTCATTGCCTTCCCATTGTCGTTGCCGGAAGTTCGACCGCCATGGTTAAACGTCTCCTCGCCAACAGCACCTGGCAGCAGGGTGGCCGGTTCTTTAAGCGCACTGCCGGGATGTTGATTGGACTGCTCGGGGTGTATTTTATCGTTCAACCGTTTATTTAGGGGCCGTTACAAAATTTGGGCGATTTCAACCCATTTTGTTCCGGCTCCTTATGCCGTTTATCGGGATCAAACACAAGCTTCTGTGAGGAGTAAATATGACGAAGAACAGGCCACTGAAAGTACTCTTTCTTTGTACCGGCAATTCCTGCCGCAGTCAGATGGCCGAGGGTTGGACACGGGCGCTGAAAGACAACGTCATCGAGGTCTATTCAGCCGGTATTGAGACGCATGGTCTAAACCGGACAGCGGTAGAAGTTATGGCCGAGGCCGGGGTGGATATCTCAATGCACACCTCTCAACATGTCGATACCCTCCGGCATATTGCTTTTGATGCGGTCATCACCGTTTGCGATAACGCCCGTGAGACCTGCCCGTTTTTCCCGGGAGCAAAAAAGATGGCGCATGTTGGTTTTGCCGATCCGCCGGCCCTGGCAAAGAAATTGGCTGCCCAAGGAGCCGGGGAGGAAGAGCAACGCGACTGTTACCGCCGGGTTCGCGATGAGATTCGCGCTTTTGTTGAGACCCTGCCCGGATTTCTGGAATAAACAGCTCGCAGCTGAACCAGGGAATGAAGTCGCACCTGGATAAAGCAAAAGCATAGTGATTAAAAAATGGACACCTTAATCCTCTATCTTGTCGTAGCCATCTGTCTGGCTTGGTCGTTTATGAAAAGTCGGGAAAAAACCCGCATTGCTCTGAAGAAGGCGCGGAAATCCTTTGAAAACATCCTGCCACAATTTCTCGTGGTTTTGATCCTTGTGGCGCTCTGTTTGTCGGTGTTTGACACCGAGACAATTTCCCTGGTTCTCGGCAAAGATGCCGGGGTATGGGCCGTTCTTGCCGCCTCGCTGGTCGGGGCGATTACCCTCATTCCCGGGTTTGTCGCCTTTCCGGCGGCGGTAGCCCTCATGCAGGGCGGGGCGGGAACCGTGCAGATCGCTGCTTTCGTTTCCAGCCTGATGATGGTCGGAGTGGTTACCCTGCCTCTGGAGATCAAGTATTTCGGCAGGCGGGCGGCCCTGTTACTGGTCATCCCGCCGATCTTTGTCCTCCTGGGTCTCCTTGATGTCTGGGTGCCGCGGGAACGGATGATACGTTTCATGGGCGAAGGGGCGGGGGTGAAAGGGCTGGTGCTGGCTTTTCTTCTCGGTTCCTTTGCCCGCCGGGCCGCACTACGGCGCCTTTCCCGTGGCCGCCGTGCTCATGAAAAAGGGCGCGAGTTTTACCAACATTCTTATCTTTATCGGTGCCTGGTCAACCACCAAGATTCCCATGCTGCTCTTTGAAAACTCGGCACTTGGGACGCGGTTTACCTTAGCCCGCCCGGCCATCGATATCGTCGGGATTGCTGTCATCGCCATGGCCATTGAGATGATATTGCCGAAGGTGGAAGTGGAAGGCATCTACCGCAATGCGGAGAAAATCGGCTGAGGAACTTTTATTTTGTCCAATGTTTCTGTGGTAACAAGATTGAAAATGTCACATTTCTCAAAAGTTAAATTGACATTACTGCGTCAATGGCGCATATATCCATATATGATCATTCTCGAAACCCTCATATTCACCAAGCAGCTAAAGAAGATCGTGGAGGAAGAATATCATGAAGGATGAATTATTTCAGGAATTATTGGAAAGCGTGAAACAAGGTGCGAAGATCGCGAAAGGCACCATGCCTCCATCCCGGACATTTCAGTTCCCTGAAACTGAAGTCCGTTTACTGCGTGAACGTTTTGGCCTTTCTCAGGATAAATTTGCTACTCTTGTCGGGATCAGCGTTGGAACGTTGCGGAATTGGGAGCAGGGAAGACGAAAGCCAGAAGGACCGGCACGAGTTCTTCTAACTCTTGCCTCGGAACATCCTGAGTGGCTCCTCGACCTTGTGAACAAGGGGAAAGAACTTCCAACTCGACCACCCCGAAAACAGCGTGACCCTCTTCCCCGAATGACAAGAAATGACGACGAGTAACATTATGATTGTATATCTAATTTTCAAACATTGGACAAAATAATCCTTTTGTCTAATGCTGTTGTTTAGAACAAAAGAGGGCGGAAATTCAGGATCTGGCCTTTTTGAAATCAGATATTCCCAGTAGACATATTAAACTGGGGTATAAAATCGGCTGTTTTAGGTTAGATCTGGCAATCTTAACAGTTGATTATGCACTGGAAGAGGGTGCCACCTGTACCGCCGTCAAAATTCCCTAAGAGAGTAGTTGAACCTTTCGATGACGGCTGGCCTGAGTACGAGGAGGTTTTCAACTTGGTGCAGGCATGAATAATGACCTGCTACGGATTGCTGTTGTCAAAAATAGTGCTGAATGTTCGGTTATTGTTGAAAAAAGGTCTTGGTTAGCTTGGTTCCTTGCCGATTATTGGTATCGCCAGAAAAAATATTGCGAAAGTTGTATTGAAAAGGTAGTTTGAGCAGTGGATCAGGTGGCTTTTCGTAGGAAAGAGCCTTTTTTAGGAGACCCGAAGAAAGCGACTACTTATCACCGATTGCCTTTATTTATCCACAGACCCGACACCAGGGAGTGCTCTTTGGCTTTACCATAATGTTATACTGGATTGCCCTGCATGGAATTCAAACAAAAAACTTTCCTGCTCTTTTCAAACATGGCCAGATCATTTTTTACACGGTTCTCTTTGCCTTTCTCTTGCCATTTTTATTCCAACAGATTCTTATAAATACGGTGACAGTCCGTGAAGAAGCTGTGGTCGAAAAAAGCACCGCTCAGGCCTTGGGTAAATACCTAACCACCAACAAACAGCTGCAAAAGGCGATTATTATCGGTTCCCCGGAATACGCCATTGAGCCTATAGCTTACTATTCAAAAAATAATATTTATTTGGTGCAGGAAAAGCGCTTCCGTAACTTTGTGAACTTTGCAAAACAGTTCCAGAAAGACTCAAATCTCATGGAATTGCTTGAAACAGCGAAAGGATTGAACTCTAAATATAAAGTTCCGATCGTTATTGTTCTTGGGCATTTTGGTGTTCTGGAGGGAAAGGCCTTTCCAAGTATTTATCGAGGGAATTTTGTTTTTAATAATATCGGAAAGTTCAAGGAAGAAACCGCCAAACTAGCAGAATTCAATTATGATCTGGGAGATGAGATATATCAGGTTTTTCTCTATTTACCCCCTGATGAATTGCGAAGCTATCGGAAAAAATACATGGAGCTCCGCTAATCCACCGTCCAGTTGTGTACGTCTATTTCCTATGGATAAGGCTATATTTCCATCATCCATAGAGAAGTTGCATTGCGATTTCACCTAAATTTTACAGAAATGAGCTATTGATATGAGCACTCAAATCACCGACAAGCGCCCCATAAAACAATCTGCAATAAATCTGACGATGATACCATTCCTCTCAAATATCCTCTCTGCTTGTCGCTCTTTTCTTTCACAACTTAATTCCCTTATCACCGCAAGAGAAAAACTCATAATTAATGTTGCTCTTCTCGTGTGGATCTTGATAGTCAGTGTCTCGGCATTAAATCACGAGTTGTGGAGGGATGAGGTTCGAGCCTTATCCATGGCACTAGATGGTGATAACTTTTGGGACCTTTTCAAAACCTTACGTAACGAAGGCCATCCAATTCTTTGGTATTGGATCTTAAGGATAGCTTACTGGATATGGCCTACTCCTGTCGTCTTGCAGGTTGTCAGCATCCTGATTGGTTATGCGGCTGTGATGATATTTCTTAAAAAGGCCCCATTTCACCTCATAGTGCGTCTGCTCTTTATTTACAGTGTCCTACCGCTGGTAGTTTACTCGGTTTCCCCAAGAAACTATGGCATAAGCATGTTGCTGTATTTCCTTTTCGCACATGCCTTCTGCAAACCACAAAGGAACAATCTATTTATTGGGATTATCATCCTAATGTTGGCTAACACAAATTTCTTTGCAATGATGTTTTCCGGCATTCTTTTTTCTATATGGGCTTATGAAGAATATATAAAAGAGCAGAAATTCAGTATTTTTTGCAGACAGTTTGCTTTTCCTGCAACATTGGCTCTCTGTGGTATTGCCTTGGCTCTTTTCACGATTGTCATGGATTCCAATTCCTCTGTAGCGCCGCCGAGCGAACTCCTTACCAGGAATTATCTCCATCCAATGCTCAACAGCGCTTTTCATCCTGGACGGTACTTTGACCAACTCATGGCGGCTACTCCTCAGACAAGAGATATAGTGATTTTTGCCTTGATCGCAGGTTTATTAGTCAGCCCTTTATATGCAGGATCACTCTATGTTTCGATATTTATTTACAATCTGTTTTCTGCAACGATCATGGCCCCGACTGCCAGACATCAAGGCGTTCTCTTCATACTTATTGTCACGCTTTATTGGATTGTGGCCATACAAAGCAACAAGGAACGCAAACGTCATATTTTGTTCTTGGCAGCTCTCTACCTTGTATTCGCACCACTTTTTTACCACCAAATCACTCTTTCCAAATTATCAATAACTGAAGATATGCATAGAGAACTCAGTTCCAGCGCCGCATTCGGAAAATATCTCAACACTAATTTTCAATTGCAGGATGCTGTGATATTGGGCGACCCCGACTATATCCTTGGACCTTTGACCTATTATACTAAAAACCGCATATACTACGTTCGAGAAAATCGCTACGGAACCTACGAGCGTTATGTTAAGGTTCCCAAGAATGAGGTAACACTCCGAGACCTACTGGAAACAGGTGAGCGGATACGAGACACTGAGCAGGTACCAGTACTTATCTTATTGCAACATTGGGACATTCCCAAGAATGACCAATATGAAGCGGTACACCCCTACGGTAGGAATTTCAGGACCAACCGCGAAGAAATGCTAGAGTTTTCTGAGCGCACTATCAAGATTGCTGAGTTCAACAATGCAGTTTCAGACGAGAATTTCGAGGTTTATCTCATTCCAATATCCAAAGAAGATTGGTTCAGTAAATTTGGGAATTATCAGCAGCGCCTGGCACAACCTCAGCTCTGATTTTTGCTGCCATCTACAAGGTATATTTTCTTTAAATTACGTTTTAAACCAATTAGTTGACGCAAAATTTGACGCATTGCATCCGGTTTTAAATAACAAAGACAATGATATCAAACACTTGCTTTACATGTAGTGATAATTCATGACGATACTGTAGTCTGGTAGATCTGGCATGGATCGTCGTGGACAAAGAAAGTAGAGTACCTAGCAAAAGCATAGTGGGTGAACGAAGGAACTCTTGCAAGATCGACCTAGAAAAGATACAACCTACAACTGTAAGTGGAGCGGCTTCCATCAGGAGCCAGTTTTTTTAAGACCGTCTTAGAAAGCGATGTTCTGTCATCCTCACCTCAATCTATTTGAACCATGACCCAAGAAAATTCAGAAAATCAGGTGGATGT
>JBBQVT010000180.1:0-7348 GCA_038211245.1 Desulfobulbales bacterium
TTGCCTCATCTCCAAACTCCAAGATTGTCCTGTTGCCGGGAGATCTCCCTGCCGCAGTGAGAGGCCTTCTCGGAACCATTAAATAGAAATGGTCGGTGGTTACTGATTAGAAATTGTGTGGGGTTGCGCGGAGTTAGCAGCCGCAGCCGGATGGGGCCTTGCCGCGAATTTTCGCAACCCAGCTGTTGATGATATAAGCGGCACAACCGCAGCCGTCATCGGGATTAACGTAGATGGCCGCGGTCGGGCAGTTTTTCACACAGGCACCGCATTCCATACAGGCGTTGCGGTCGACGATTTCGGCCTTGTCGTCCTGCATCCGGAAGATGCGGTGTGGACAGACCAGCTGGCAGTTGCCGCAGCCGATGCATTTTTCAAGAGTCAACTGCAGGATGGCGGTATCATCAAGATATCTGAAACCTTTCACGAAAATTCTCCTTATCTCGATAAACAGGGTGAGTTGCTTATTCCATTTCTAAATCAAGATGGGAACGAAAAGGCAAGCGAGCAGCGACGAGACAGTACAAAGAAGTACAGCGAGGAGCCGCACAGCGCAGCCGCTGAAGTTAACGCTTGATTTAGAAATGGAATTAAACAAACGGTCCGGCAACCCAAAAGAGTAGGGCGAGAACGGTTGAGCTTATCTGAAACGCCAGACCGTGGCGCATCTCCTTGGCTACACCGGAAAGCGAGGTAAACGGCGTCGAGCCGGTAAAATTCATCGCCAGGAAGGCGGAACAGCCGCTGATCCACAGGAAGAGGGCCAGCATCTCTAGGCCGCTGGTCGGCGGTAGGCCGACAACCAGCAGCAGGGCAGCAAGCCCGCCCATAACCGCGCCCTTCAACCAGAATTGGCGAAACGGCAACCACGGTAGAAGAAGCGGTGTGGCCACCGCCCCGGCGAGTACCGCCGCAAGCGTTGCGACAAGCAGCTCGGTGCCACGGCTGAGGGCAAGGCCCGGGGAAAAGAAAGCAGGTGAAATTCCCGACAGGATGAAAAAGACCACGGCGGCAATGGTCAGCTGTTTCCAAATAATACAGAGCTCAAACGGCACCAAGACTGCCCGCTCGCGCAGGGTAAAAGTCACCGTGCGCATCTTTTCGCTGGTTTCGCCGGTGCGCAGGAATTCCGGGAGATCGGCGGCTAAAATCGGTCCGAAACGACCCCTGAAACCGCACAGTTTTTTCAGTTCATGGGCTGTGACACCGCTTGCCGAGAGTTGCGGCAAGAGCAGTACGCGGTGGCTGACAATCCGGTCGAGTTGCGCTCCTTGCACCTGATAGGCGATCTCTTCGGCGGAAAATGTGCCCTTGCCGGCTGCACACCAAACATTGATGCCGCGGGTATCAATAACCAGAATCCAGACATTTTGTCCCGCCAGTTCCCGTCGCAGGGCGTCGAAGCTCAATTTATAGTTGGCGGTAACCAGTACCGGTGAATCTTTATCGGCCTGCCCAAGGCAATACAGGCCCGGGGTAATTTTATAGTTGTTGCGGGTAAATCCACTCCTGGCGCCGATCGTGCCGAGGTCGTCGCGCAGTGTCAGAGTGGCGGCCACCCGTGGCACCGGGCCGACCGGGGTGTCGCCAAAACCCTCGACAAAGGGAAGAATGGCATAGCCTGCCCGTTCGTTGCCACTGGACCGTGGCGGCGGTTTCGCGCCTCAGCAGGGACTGTCGGGTACTTCCGTGGGCATCTGGTAAGGGGTCGCTGCGGGTTGCAGGGGCATTATGTGTTGTTGGAGTTGGGTACTCATGCTGTCCTCCGATGGTCTTGAGTGAAATTGTTCGACATGTCCACTCTTATGTAAGCATGGCGAACCCTTTTTCAAGGTCCGCGCGCAGATCTTCGCAGTCCTCAAGGCCGATATTCAGGCGGATGATGGTTTGGTCCCTATACCTCGACGGGGTGGAGCGCACGGTCTTGGCGGCGGTCAACAAACTCTGAAAGCCTCCCCAGCTGTAGCCGAGCCGGAAAAGGGCCAGGGAGTCGATGAAGGTGGCAAGTTCAGCATCTGAATAATCTTTTTTGAAGGTGAAGGCAAAGAGGCCGGACGAACCGGAAAAATCCCTTTTCCAAATATGATGTTCGGGATGGCAGGGCAGGGCTGGGTGCAGCACCTCATCAACCAATGGTATGGTTTGCAGCCATTCGGCCAGGGTCATGGCCGATTTTTCGTGCTGCTTGAGCCTTACGGCAAGCGAGTGCAGCCCGCGCAGGGCAAGATAGCATTCCTCGGCCGGGGTATAAATCTCCAGGAGTTTGTAGAATTCTTCGAACCGCTGGGCGTATTTTTCACCGACGGTCACCGATCCGGCCAGCACGTCGGAGTAGCCGGAGATGTATTTGGTCACCGAGTGGATGGTGGCATCGACCCCCAGCTCAAAGGGTTTCAGATACAGCGGCGTGGCCCAGGTGGCGTCGAGCAGGGTGACGATATCTTTCTGGCGGGCGATGGCGGTGATCGCCGGAATGTCCTGGAGTTCGAAGGTGATCGAGCCGGGCGACTCCAGGAGGATGAGCCTGGTGTTCGGCTGGATATAGCCCTCGATATCGGCGCCGACATTGGGCGGCACCAGGGTATAGTGGACATGGTACTTTTTTTCGAGAACCTGGCGGCAGAAGCGCTGGCCGGGGCCGTAGGCGTTGTCGACGACCAGAATATGGTCGCCGCTTGAGGTAAAGGCCATGAGGGCGGTCTGGATGGCGGCAATGCCAGATTGGAACACCCTGGTGACGGCGCCGCCTTCCAGTTGCCGCATCGCCTCCTCGAACTGCCGCTGGGTGGGCAGCCGGTCGGTGCCGTAGCTGATGCCCGCATAGTCGTTGCGCCGCGACTTGAGCATGTCGGCGTAACAGTCGAAGAGCACGGTCGAGCCTTTGTAACAGGGCGGATTGATGGTTTTTGCCTGGGTTGTATCTCTTTCCGGCCAGTTACCGGCGATTATTTGGGTTTCTTGTTTCATTGTGTGTAAACCGGTTGTGAAGGGCTGGGAAAATTATTCAGATCGGGGCAGATGGGGGTCTGAAGTAGCTGCTTTGCAAGGTGCACCGGCATCTCTAAGAAGATGTACAGCCTCCTTGTTGACTGTACCACAAGAAAAACGGTATAAGGGAGCAAATCCTTTCGTTGTTTTCATATTTCGCTGTTGGAGTATTTCACCACTATGCCCATGCACAAAAAACCAGCCGCCCTTTTCTTTGATAAAAACGACTACGAGCTGCTCCGCATCGTCAACGATGTTATGGGCGGCAAGAATCTCTCCAAGAACCTGCGCTCCCTGCTGGTCGAACATATGCACCCGAACGGTATCAAGGAGATGGCTGCGCCCAGGGGCTTGCGAATCGCCTATGCCATCGCCAATCTGCTCGGTTCCTTTGACGAAGGTAAGGCAGACGATCGGATCAAGTCCCTGCGCTCGCTTCGCGACGAAGTCTTTCTCTCTTCCGCCACCTTTCATCAGGTAAATACCGCCAGGGCCTTGCTGCAGATCATGAAGGTGCTGCTGCGCAGCAGCAATAACGAAATGCGCCAGCTGAAATTGGCGCATGATTTCCGCATGGTTTCAACAGGTAATCCCCGGATAGTGCGCAGGCAGCTGGCCAAATATCATCTCCTGGAGATGCCTGAGGAATCCAATCAGTTTACCTTCGATGATCATGTCCACGATGCCAACACCAAAGGGCGGAAATCTCCCACCCACCTCCTTATGGATGCCTGGATTAAGGGCATCCGCCACCTCACCGTGGTTTATTACAATTTTGTCAATGCCGAGGTGGTTGAGGAGCTGATAGAGGCCAGCAGGATTCTTGATATTCAGGTCCAGGTCGGCATTGAGATGTCGGCCCGTTTCCGCGGCAAGTATGTTCGTTTCACCTGGGAACCGCATGGTTTTATCGCCAATAGATCATTTCTGAAGTTCCTCGAAGAGGAGTCGGTCAAAGGGCTCCTTGAAGCCGGGCATCAGGTGTCGTTGTACCAGCAGAGATATGTTTTTGATGTCTTGGAGGTGTATAACCATCGCCATCGCCTCGATCTCGGCCGTGACCTCGACTTGACCCTTGAGCCGCTGGAACGGGGAGAATTTCTCCGATTTGTCGGTGCCGGGCAACCCTCGCTGCTGCACCTGGCGAGATTTATTCACAACGACCTCGCAGCCCAAATAGAAAAGGAAGTGCCAACCCTGCTGAAAGAACAGGCGGGGGCCACCGAGGAAAGGCAAGCCGAGCTGCAAAGGCGTCTTGAGCGCTTTACCAGCTATACTCTCGAAACTCTTATTGAGCAGTTCCTGTTACCATTCCGCAATCCGGAGGTTCATGATCCTGCCAATCCTGCCGACGGTGTCGATCTCCCCGAGTTGCTGCGTCTTGATCCCAAGGCCCTGTTGGCCAAGCTGCTTTCCCTCCATTCCAGTTCCCGATTCACCCTCAACCTCAGCAATCTCACCATCCATGACACCCTGGAGTTGCTGTACATCTGTGAGGGGATGATCAGCCATATTGAGACCTATAACCTCAAGACCGCAGCGCATGGTGTGACCGCTTGCCATGGCGTGACTGAATTCGCCGGCGATGCGGTAGATCTGAAAAGTCCCGAACAGCATTATTGCCTGGTAAGCGATCTGCAACAGGCTCTCAACGAGGATAACGTCATCACCCTTAAACGGGCAATCCGCGTCATCATCTGGGATTTTGAGGAACAGCGGATTCAGCTGAAAAAATATATAGACCTGCTGCCCGCCGATAAACCAGGAAAGGCAAGGCTGGAGGGTGATTATGGGCAGATGCTCGACAGGAAGGAACATCTCCTGGATATTCTCTATAATCTTGAGACATTTCACGGGTATTACAAGAAACGCATCCTCGGCTCGCGCATCGGTTCCGGCTCGACCGGGCAATCCGATAATCAGTACGGTATGGGATTGGTGGTCCTCGACACCCTGCCGGCCAGGGCGCAAAAAGCCATAAGAGAGGAGATCGGGAGGGGCAAGAGGCTGCTTCTGCCGGTCAGTGCCTACCTCACCAAACATACCCACAGCCGCCGTCATGCATCTTCCGAAGGACAGGGAAAAAGGGGTTTTTGGGAAAAACATCGGCTGGTAAAGGCGAGGGTCGATAAACCATTTTCCGACTGGAGTCTCGACGGTTTGTTGGTGCATCCGGGCAAACCGGGAAACGTCGCCACCCTGGGCGGTATCAGCAGGAATGGTGACGGCGACAAACGCTTCATACCGACAACGGTCGAAGAAAAAATCGAAGAACCGTGGACCTACCTGAACACCAATTTAAAGAACACCCTAAAGGTGCTGTTTGGGTTTATCCCGGCCTTCCTGACTTTCAGTCTCACTAAGGACTGGTGGTTGCTGGCCTACCTCGGGGCCTTTATCTGGTTCGGCATTACCGGTTTTCGTAATATCATTCAATCGGTGCTTGGTGGCGGCGGTCTGCGCCGTTCCCCTCTGTTGCCGTGGAACTCGCTGGTCAGCTGGAGCCGCATCTCCGACTCCCTGCTGTATACCGGCTTTTCCGTGCCGCTCCTCGATTATCTCGTTAAGACCCTGCTTCTCGATCGGACCTTCGGCATTACTACCAGCACCAATCCCATTCTCCTCTACGCGGTCATGGGGCTGGCCAACGGCATCTATATCAGCAGCCATAATATCTTCCGGGGGCTGCCGCGCGCCGCCGCTGCCGGCAATTTTTTCCGCTCTATTCTGGCCATTCCCTTGGCGGTTTTGCTCAACTCGATCATCGGTCTTACGCTGCAGGTATCCGGTGTTCCGGATGTGGCGGGTGGCTTGCAGAAATGGGCGGCGGTAATCTCCAAGTTTGCCTCCGACTGCGTTGCCGCAGTCATCGAAGGGCTGGCCGATCGGCAGACCAATATCCGCGCCCGGCTTGTCGCCTACCAGGCGAAGATTTCCCAGCTCTTCTCGGTCTTTTCCCGCATGGAACTGCTGTTTCCGGAAGAGGATGTCCTGGAGATGCTGCAGTCGCCGAAGATGATCATGGAGACTCTCAATTATGAGGCCCGCGATCAGGAAAAGAGGATCATCGTCAATGCTCTCGATCTTATGTATTTCTGGATGTATCAGCCACGGGCCGAGCGGGCGCTGGAGATCATTGTCGAAGAGATGACCAAAGAGGAGTGGTTGATTTTCTATCGCTCACAACTGGTACTGAAGCGCTACCGGGAGATCAGTCAGGTCTTTGTCGACGGTTTGGTCGGGCGAAATTTCTCCAAGGCCCTGTCCTTTTATCTGGATCGGTTCGAGGAATATCTGAACGATCTTGAGAAACTCGGCCAAAGGAAACAATGACGAGGGCCATTGAAAAATTGGTGTAGTTGCCGAAAGCTTTAATTTGTACGCTTGACTTCGCCTCTTCCGGCCATAATGTTATCGGCAGTCAGAGGTGATTACCCAACTTCCCCAATAAAAGGGCTTCTTTATACTACCCTCATGCGGGGTAAAAGTATTTTTACAAAATACCGAGGAGACTTCCATGCTGCACAAGAAAATGGCCCAGGCTTTGACCGAACAGATTAACAAAGAGATGTATTCCGCCTATCTTTATATGTCCATGTCCGCCGCTTCCAACAAGGTCGGGCTGAAAGGTTTTGCCAACTGGTTTATGGTGCAATACCACGAAGAGATGTTCCACGCCATGAAGTTGTACGAATATGTTCAGCGGCAGGGTGAAGAGGTTAGGCTTGATGCCATTAAGGCCCCGCCCGCAGAATTTTCTTCGCAACTGGATATGTTCACCCAAACCCTTACTCATGAGCAGTATATTACCAGTTCTCTTAATGAACTCATGGAATTAGCTATCAGCAAGAAAGATCATGCAACAAAGATTTTTCTTGAGTGGTATATTACCGAGCAGGTGGAGGAAGAAGAAAACGACAACGACATTATTCTTGAATTAAAACTCATCGGCGATGATCCGCACGCCCTGCTCATGCTCGATCGCGAGCTTGCCGCCAGGGTAACTACGGTACCCACCGATTACAGCAAGGGTGTTGAGGCGGCGGCAAAAGCCATGGCATAATGCCGTTTCAAAATCAAGCGTTAACTTCGGCGGCGGCGCTGTGCGGCTCCTCGCCGTACTTCTTTGTACTGTCTCGTCGCTGCTCGCTTGCTGTCTCGTTTCCATCTTGATTTAGAAATGGCATAATGCCGGCATATATTTTTCCGTACCGATTCCCGCAAAGTTCGACGATAATGCCGGGGAGTGCCGGAAGGCACTCCCCGGCATTATCGTTTTATGCTCAACCGTATGCAAAAGGAGAAGTGGAATGGCCCCAAGATCGTCCCTGCGCAGTTCTCGCTCATCGAAAGAAGATGC
>JBBQVT010000181.1:0-7338 GCA_038211245.1 Desulfobulbales bacterium
CGTCCCGGGGAGCCAGAATTCCGAGGCTCGATTTCCCAAAATCGAGCCTTTTTCAATATAGTCGGGGCGTAGCGCAGCCTGGTTAGCGCGCCTGCCTTGGGAGCAGGAGGTCGAGTGTTCGAATCACTCCGCCCCGACCAACAAAATCAAGGGGTTACGATACTTTCGTAACCCCTTTTTTCGTTTACATCTGATTTCGTCCACCTTTTTGGGCTAGTGGTAAGTGCCTTTTTTGTGATCTTTTTGCCCTGAACCGATTGCAGAAACAAGAAAAGCCCGATCCTCGAATGAGAACCGGGCCTGTTCGATCAAAGAAAACAAATCGCCTTTCTATTCCGTTCCCGGAAACAATATATCTGAATAACTTTTGTCAGCCTCCATCACCAGACGTTCGACCGTTGCCGCAAGAGAAAGGCTCCAGGCCCAGGCCTCGGCCAGCCTGGAAAGCAGATCAATGGATAAGCAACGTGGATTCAAATTTGAAATTATTATATTTATGCCAGATTGAAAGAGAAAGAGCGAGCGACTAAAGCTTCTTGCTCATCATGGATAAGCGCGGAAGATTTCTTCTGACGCACCACCCAACAACAGAATGTGGACTATGTTGAGGAGAATCAGTCTGGATTTTTTACCTGGGAATTCAAATGGAATGTCAGAGCAATGGCCCGCTTCCCGAAGACCCTTCGTAGAAGCCTATCCGCCTCACTCCCAGTTGTCATCGTCATCATCAAAATCTGGATATTGTTCTGGACTTACACCATGCTGCTGCAGAAGCTTGTAACTTCCAAAATGAGATTCTCTTGTTATATTGATGACTTCGATGTTAAATGCCCACCAATCTCCGTAGTCAAAGACATACATGAGTTCTTGGCCAACATACAAATTTAACTGGCCAACAGAGACTTCATTCGCATAGGGGCATTCACTTCCATCCGGTGAATGATAACTTTTTTTGGGATGCAACCTCTGCGGGTCGAATGAAAACGAATAGAGGTGATCATCTTTGAAGTTGTATACCTCCTGAATGGCTAAATGCAGATCATCCAGAGTATCTTTCCCGGAAAGAGAAATAGTCCTCCACGTCCCATCAATAGCAACTTTAAAGGTAAATGTACCATTAAGATTTTCTGGGCTAAGCGTTTGTAATCCTTCGTGAACAACACTCTCAGGGTTAAGCATTAAATTGAAAGGTTCGGCAAAAGCTTGTGGTGTAGATTGAATATTTTCAAAGTCTTGTCCGGGATACTTGGCACCGTCAAAATGACGAAAGGGCATATTCCAAAGAGTAAATGGCCGTTCTTTATCTAACAGTTCAAAGAAACGACCGCCAAACGGTGTGATTGTTAGCGATTTAAGTTCGATATATCCCTTCGAGTACTGTTCTTTGGAAGATAGCGACTTTATCTTGTAAGTCAGGAGTCCGAAAAAGGATAAAATCCGAATAATATGCACAGCGCCTGTTAAACGAAAATTCCATGTACATTCGAGAATTTTGCCGATACTTATCTCTTTATTAACGGGAATATTACAGAATGATGCGATAAATTCGTCTTCCTGCGGAATTGTGAATTCAGACATGTATGCGTCTTCTTTTAGTAGCTTAACCCAGTCAGTATAGACCCAAAAAGCTTCAAATAATGCAAAATATTTTTCCGCCGCGCTCAACTGTTGATACTCAGCAAAGACACTCGTTTGCTGAAGTTTGTGCTTATTTTGAACTTTATCAATTTGAAAAAGTCTCGCTGCAAGAGAGATATGATAAAAAAAATTCAACAACGGGTAAAATATCTGATCTGTTTTTGACGAGGTTTCAACGTTATGCGTTTTGACATCTTGATTTAATCTGTAAAGGGTTGCTCTGCTAAGCCAAAGTTTGGATTTGGTGAGAAATGAAGTTGGAGCTTGAACATGGGAAAGAAATTGGTCGTAATCAGCTACGATCGAAGAAGGTGAATCTTCAGTTATTCTGAAAGGTAACTTAGTAATGTTCATGATGTCTGTGGTCCAGAGTTTTTCATCTGAAAGTCAATAAATCTTATGAGGTGCGCATGCCCGGACAGGCAGATGACCATTGATGCTATTAATTTCTTTAAATTTGTATTGATTACCATCTGTAATAAAGCTAAAGAGTTCCACACAGCTCCCAGGTTGTTCAAAGATAATTATTATGTGGCGGATTTCTTGCTAAGCAACAGCTACGCCCCAATAAGAAGATGATGCATTGATATTCCAGATAAAGCTGTAGACTTCCTTTGCCACGGACTGTTTGTCAATCTC
Source organism: Desulfobulbales bacterium (assembly GCA_038211245.1). Lineage (GTDB taxonomy): Bacteria > Desulfobacterota > Desulfobulbia > Desulfobulbales > Desulfocapsaceae > Desulforhopalus_A. The sequence goes on from JBBQVT010000181.1 coordinate 2,278, forward strand.
GGTATAGGGCGGGCTGGGGAGCATCCGGTACAATTGGTCAAGGATGAAGATCTCAACCTCGGCCTGGGTTTGCTCTTTTTGGGTCCATTGCTCAAGGGGGGCAAGGAGCTCCTGCAGGGCCTGCAGCATTTTCTGACTGTCCTGCTTTAATCGTTCTCGATCAGCCTTACTGAGATCATCACGCTGCAAAAGGCAGAACATCGCATATTCCTCTTCGCTGAGGCCCTCCTCAACGGCTCGGCGCTGCTCGTCATCCAGGCCGGCCAGCAGGTCCATGACTTTGGCGAAGGTCTCCTCTATCGAGACCCGGTCCTTTTCACGATTGTAGTCGGCAATAATTTCCTGATATTTTTTATAATAGTTCATCCGCATTGGATTGCGTGCCAGCATCTGCGCCAGCTTGGCTTCCACCACCTCGCGGATGTCCTGCAATACGGTAGCCTTGCGGCGGACCTTGGAGGAAAATTCATCCCGTAGCTTTTCAAGATCGATGGTGCTCAGATCATAGAATCGCGAATCCGGTGTGGTAGCTACCGGTGTCTGGGCGCGGATCGCCTCATTGACAATGCGATGCAATTCCTTGAGAAGGATTGTGACGTCAGCGGTATCCCTCCGCTCGGTCAGTTTCTTGTATATTGCCTCAATATTGTCATGCCGCTCGGCACAGAGGAGGGCCGATGGTTCCATCAGCAGCCCTTTGAAGCGAATGAACACCTGTCGAGCGAGAATTTCAAAGCGTCGTTTTGCCTCGTCGCTGCTATATACGGCATCGACCGCGTCTGCCAGGGCTTCTATACGGTTGAAGCCCTTGGCGCCCACAAGACGCTCTGCGTCAAAATCCAGACGCAGAAGGTGGGCCTCGGTTTCCGCAATGGCATCGAACAGTGCTCCCACCCGTTCTTCCACCGGGGCAACTATCTCTTCCTCACCACCTTCATCACCGAGGGCATATTGCGCCAGGGCCTCACGCAGGCTTTTCAACATGCCGTTATAGTCAACGATCAGCCCAAAATCCTTGCCGGGATAGCGCCGATTGGCGCGGGCAATAGCCTGCATCAAGGTGTGTGCCTTCATCGGTTTGTCGATATAGAGAGTTGCAAGACACTCCACATCGAAGCCGGTCAGCCACATGGCACAAACAATGGCGATCCGGAACGGGTGCTCCGGGTTCTTGAAAGCTGATTCCACATCAATCCTTTTCCCGTCGGCGGTCTCGAAGCCCTGCTTCATGGTTAGCCGATGGGGGATAATGTCGAAGTCCCACTTCTTGAAATTCGCCACCTCGTTCTGGGCTTCACTGATGATTATCTCGATGAGAGTGCTTTGCAGCCAGGCTGCCTGGGTTAGGAGTTTATCTCGTTGGTCTTTGAGTTTTTGCCGGATTTCATCGTCTTTTTCATTCACCAGTTTTGCCACCCTGAGGGCAATTTCCATTCGCACTGCGTTGAGCTTTTTTTGCCATAAGGGCATTATCAAGTTATGCATTCTGGCGCAGGTGATTTTGTCCACACAAACCAGCATTGATTTGCCTGACTCCCAGCGCGTGGCCGCATGTTCCACGAAGTCGGCGGCAATCTTCTCCAAGCGGTCGTCGGCGGTTATTACCTCATAATCTTTGCCGAGGAGCTTCTCCAGCAATGCTTCCTGGTCTGGGTCAAGTTCGGCTTTGGCAATAGCATCGGCAATGCGATCATTCAGGTCCAGCCGAGTGAGCCCCAGTTTCTCGCCCCGATTCTCATAAACCAGCTTGACGGTTGCGCCGTCCTCTTCTGAGCGCTTGAAATCATAGCAGGAAACATATTCGCCAAATATTCGCTTTGTCAGTTGGTCATGTTTGAAGAGCGGGGTGCCGGTAAAGCCGATAAAAGAGGCATTCGGCAATGCCAGGCGCATATTACGGGCCATTTTACCGGCCTGAGTCCGGTGTGCCTCATCGGAGATGACGATGATGTCATCCCGGCGGCTGTACGGTTCTTCCGGGTTGACATCCTGATTGAACTTGTGGATCAGGCTGAAGACGTAGCGGTGATTCTGCTTGAGGATCTGCGCCAGCTCTTTGCCTGAGCTTGCCCGAGGGGTCTGGTCGTCCGCCACGCCGCAGCCGACAAAGGTCCGGTAGATCTGGCTGTCCAGATCGTTGCGGTCAGTCATCAGGACGAAGGTGAAATTCCCAGGAACAATGCGCCGAACCTTTTCGGCGAAGAAGGCCATGGAATACGACTTGCCGCTTCCCTGGGTATGCCAGAAAACCCCCAGTTTTCCCAGATCCCGATGCGCCGGTTCGGGCAGGTTGAGGAAGCGGGATTCGTTCGCTTGCGCAAGCGACAACATATTGCCTTCAGCCGTCTGTTCGCAGGGGAACTCGATAACCCGGTAGGTGAGGCGGTGGTCGGGCGGGAACTGTTTTTTCAATCCTTCCTGGCGGAGAACCGAAGCCACGGCGCGATTGACGCCCAACACCTGGTGGTTGCGGGCCACCACCTTGCGTACTGCCCCCGGCTTGCTGCCATCGAACAAAATGAAGTTTTCGACGATGTCGAGGAGCCTTTCCTTGTCCAGCATGCCGTTCAGCAACACCTCGGCCTCGACACTTCCTTTATCCTGTTCATCAAGTCGCTTCCATTCGCCAAAATGCTCCCACTGACTGGTGATGGAGCCGTATCGCGCCCGGTGGCCATTGCTGACAATGAGGAAGGCGTTGTGATGGAAGGCATGGGCGATAACGTGCTCATCCAGGTAGTCTTTCAGGTTGCCGTCAAAGCCGCCACGGATGTTTTTATAAACAGCCTTCAGCTCAATGAAGACCAGCGGCAGGCCGTTGACAAAACAGAGCAGATCAACTCTGCGGTTGTAATAGGGCGAGCGAAGTCCGGTTATTTTCAGCTCTCGTACTGCAAGGAACCGGTTGTTGTTTGATTCTCTGAAATCAATCACCCGCGCCAGGGCATGGCGAAGGGTGTTGCTCTGATCCCGATAACTGACCGGGACACCGTCACGGATCATTTTGTGGAAAGTTTGGTTGTGCTGTGGCAGGGCGCGGGAAAAATCATGGTGGGTGAGCTTGGTTATCGCCTCTTCAACGGCTTTTTCCGGCAGTTGCCGATTCAGCCGGGCTACAGCCGCCCGCAGATCTCTCTTCAACACGATCTCGCGGGTGTCGGCTCGCCCCAAAAGGCTCTCCGGGCCGAAGGTTTCCAGATTCCAGGCGTAGACGCTTTCCCAGCCCAAAACCAGTTCAAGATGTTCGGCAAACGTGGCCTGCACCAGCCGGTCTTCATTGTTGATGTCGGTGATCATGTTCCCCCCAAGGGTCCATCAATAGCTGAAAGGCATTTGAGCCAATCAATTGGCGCAAATTTGGCTCATTGGCTAATGTTTTGACATAAGAATAACCCTGTAAAAACAGATTGTTGACAACTAAAAATACGGTAATTGGCTAGTTATCTAAAGGACATTGGCCACGATTGGCGGGTTTTTGAGCCAAATATAATTTTACTTCTTCATTGCCAATCGGTAGCGAGCGCCGTTACGGGCGCCATTCATTGCTATCACATCCATCTTTACCAAATCCGCCAAAGCTCTTTTCAGTTGAGAGCGATTAACTTCCACGCCGATCCTCTTGCTGATTTCGCTAATCTTTGAATCAGGGTAACGGCGTACATCTTCGCGAATCAGTTCTTGCAGCCGATGTGGTTCGATACGCTTCAAGGTTGTAGGCAATGTGATGCCGGAATCCCGAAGCAGTCGAGGATCAACGAAATAGCGGGTTGCCTGGGTCCGGCCGGTGCTTTGCACCAGATGCACTTTCAGCAACCTGCCGAACCAGGACGCCAGCTCGTCGGTATTGTCAACATCAAGAAGGGTGGCCAGTTCCCGTGCCGTCAAACCTTCGGATTGGGCCAAGGCTGCCAGGGTGATCCGTTCCCGTTGCGCCAGTTGGTAACGGGCGTCGGCCTGGGCAATAAGCTGGATTACCTCCGGCTTCATGATGCGCCGTTTGATCGTTACCTTCACCCAGTCCGGACCTTCTTCCGGTACCGGTGCCGGACGGCCCGAACAAAGGAGGCGATCATAGAGCATGTCAAAGCCGCTGCCTTCCTTTTCACAGGCCAAGCCTTCATTGCGCCGACGGCTGGCATGCAGGATATTCTGCGGCGTGACCCCAAGCGGCAGGCGACCGGGATTGACCACTTCCAGACGATCAGGGTGCAGGTTGAGAAAGATATCGCCGCGCTGGGTATAGGGGCGATGCACCAGGGCATTGACCAGCAATTCGCGGATTACTTTCTCGTCAAAAGCAGGAACCTTGCGGCGGAAGAGTCCTTCGGCAACCTCGTAACTCTCTCGGAAGTCCTGCACTGTCCGCCATACCTCATCCACCAGTTCGATGGGCGACAGCGAGTAATCGTCCCAGAGCCATTTATTGATTTTCTGCCTCTGTTCATCGTACTTGATCGCCTGGATAAGCGGTGCCGTACCGAGATTGCGCCGCTGGACCGAGGTACCGAGGAGCAGCACGCCGAGATGCGTCAGTGTGGTGCCAATAGCAAGTGCATAGTGGGTCAACAGCTCATCTGGACTTTTCTCCTTCACCGAATCCTTCACCCGGTCGGAAGTGTGGATTGCCGCCACGAATGTTTTAAACTTGCCAGGGTCGACGTCGCCGCGCGGTACCCGGCTATCCATAGTTTCCCAGGGGCGTCCCGGTCTCTCGTCAGCCAGGCGCATTACGTCGTCACCAAGGACCGGCTGGCAGCTATCGCCGACACGGATAAAGTAGCGGCCGTCGGAGGTGGAGGCCACGCTTTGGCTGCGCTGAACGAGGAGTTCGATATATTCACCGCCATTTTCGGCTTGGACGATGCGCGGCAGGACAACAACATTGACCGTGAGTTCGGCTATCCGCTTGCGCAGAGTATCGAGAAGGTCCGGTTTGATCCGCTGCCCGGCAGGTGGCTGGTTGGCTTTGTCCTCTATGCCGATAAGCAGTCGGCCACCCTGGGCGTTGGCAAAGGCGATGCAATCCTTGGCAAGTTCGGGAAAGTCGGCGGTCTTGCCGGT
>JBBQVT010000182.1:0-7249 GCA_038211245.1 Desulfobulbales bacterium
CCGACAGCTCGTTCCTTATACAACGGATAACGCTCACAAAGCTCCGCTACAGTTTTACGAGTTTTTTCTTTCAAATCTTCGTCATCAGGCGACTTCAATAAATCTGCCATCATTTTGCCGATTACTTCCATCTCTGAAGTACCGAAACCACGAGTGGTTACAGCAGGCGTTCCTACTCGGATGCCGCTTGTGACGAATGGTTTTTCAGGATCGTTAGGCACCGCATTTTTGTTGACGGTGATATTGACCTGCTCAAGAAGGCTGGAAGCTTTTTTGCCGGTCAGTTTAATCGGTCTCAGATCGACAGTCATAAGATGATTATCGGTGCCACCAGATACGATAGCAAGGCCGTTATCTGTCAAAGTAGCCGCTAACTTCTTAGCGTTTGCCACGATACGCTCTTGATACTGTTTGAATTCCGGTTTCAGTGCTTCACCGAAAGCGGCTGCTTTAGCGGCGATCACATGCATAAGCGGTCCGCCCTGGATGCCGGGGAAGACGGCTTTGTCGATGGCCTGCGCGTATTTAGCCTTGCAGAGAATCATAGCCCCGCGCGGGCCTCTTAGAGACTTATGCGTTGTGGTAGTAACCACATCGGCATAAGGCACAGGAGAAGGATGAACGCCACCGGCGACAAGACCGGCAAAGTGCGCCATATCGACCATGAGAATGGCGCCGACCTCATCGGCGATGGCCCTGAACCTGGCAAAGTCAAGAATTCTCGGATAGGCGGAGTGACCGGCGATAAGAATTTTCGGTCGTACGGCCAGAGCCTTTTCGCGGATTGTATCATAATTGAGTAATCCGGTAACTGTATCGAGTTCGTACGACTGGGCATCGAAATACCTGCCGGAAATCGATACCTGGGCACCGTGGGTAAGATGTCCGCCATGCGGCAGGGCCATCCCGAGGATAGTGTCGCCCGGGTTGAGGAAGGCAAGGTATACTGCGATGTTGGCAGGAGATCCTGAGTATGGCTGGACGTTAACATGCTCAGCTCCGAACAGGTTTTTGGCCCTCTGGATCGCTAGTTGCTCGACCTGATCGATGATCTGCTGTCCTTCGTAATATCTTTTGCCGGCATATCCTTCGGAATATTTATTGGTGAGGACCGAGCCAGTGGTCTGGAGAACAGCCAGTGACACATAATTTTCGGAAGCAATCATGCGAATCTTCTCAGACTGGCGCCTTTCTTCCTGCTTCACCAGAGCATAGATTTCTGGATCGAGGTCTTTGACATTTTCCATTTTTTCTCCTGAATGTTCATAAATCTATACAATGAGGCAATCATTATAATAAAAACAGGCAGGGTTGAACAGAAGAAAGTGCAATAGGTCAACAAAGGTCGGGAAAATCGGTGAAAATCGCTGTTACACCCATGGCGAAGAGCTCTTTCTGCCGCTCTTTGGAATTCACCGTATAAACATTAACCCCGATGCCGGCCGCCCGTAACTTTTTGATAAGTCGGGCATCGGTAATGGTATCGGAAGGATGATAGGCAGCAGCCCCGAGTGCTCGGAGATATTCTACGATGTCGGGAGGATGAGAATAATCTTGCAGTACTCCAAGGGAAATCTTCGGGGCAAAGGTCTTGGCTATCACCAGATAATCATGATTGAAGGAGGAAATCAGAATCCTGTCTTGTGATGTATTTTTTTTCACCACATCAATAACAATTTCGGCGACCTGTTTGTGCTGTTTTTTTCCTTTATGATCTTTGATTTCAATATTTATTGGCAGTTTTCTAAGGGCTGGGTGACAGAGAACCTCCTCCAACGTCATGATTTTCTGCGGGTAATCCCTGCGGATTGGTTCGGGAGATACCTTGCGACCCGCCATAGTTGAAAAAGGGTCGGCAAGCAGAAACCATGAGCTGACATCGAGCGTTTTAAGCTGGGGGAGGGTCCAGTCACTGACATTCAGGGTCTTAATGCCCAACTGCCGATGCAGCTCTTTGGCATTGCTGGTTCTTTCCAGTGTGGGATCGTGAATGACAACGGGCACGAAGTCCTTACTCATCTGAATATCCAGTTCGATGAAATGGCAGCGCCCAATGCTGGCATGAAAGGCCGAGAAGGTGTTTTCCGGGTGTATTGCCCGGTATCCACGATGTGCGGCAATGAGTTGGATTGATTTAAAATTATCAAAGAATGTCATAACGGCCAGGTGTTTATATCGGCAGTTTGGTTACCTGCACGGTAAAGAACTGCATCAGGAATATTTTTTCTCAGCTTCTCTGAATTGACCTGATTCCATCCTGCCAATATAGGGTTAACTGCCAATAGTTGCAAGAAATAAGGCTATATATCAGACAAATGGGTGTTTCTCTGTTGCAATACCACGAAAAATCTAATAACCTTCCTCGAAAATGTGCTTCTTCAACTGGTGACAGCGAAGTCTGCTTGCATTTTCAGGGTAATCTGGGTAAAAAATGAGCCCCGGAAGACGGGGAAAAGGATTTCTCTCTGCTATGCTTAATAATTGAGTTCCGTTTTCGAAATTAGAGGAACACACCAACTCTTGTTATGAAATATTCATACCTCCCCTCTGTCAGGCTTTCATTCCTATTATTTCTTCTAGTTGGCATGCTTTTCGCCTGTTTTGTCGAGGGCGCAACGGCGGCAAAGAGGGAAGCCTTTGATATTATTTATCTTCGCACTAAAGATTTTGATAAGGTTTTAGATTATAAAGAGGAAATTGAAACGATTCTCGATGCTCAGGTAAGAAAAAAACTGAGAATCGTCGGCTGGGGAAGCGGTGATTACGCGGTGATTTACGATGGCCGTCTTTCTGCTCGAACAGTCTCGCAGACATTGATCAAGCATGCGGAAATGCTCAGTAAAACCGGTTTCGATGAACCTTATGCGTCTAAGGAACAAGACTTTCATAGTCTTTATAATGTGAGCTACGGGATGGGTCGAAATCTTGATTCACTGAAAGAGAAATACCAGCTTCTCTATGCCTGTCTGGGAGAAGAGGTCAAGAGAGATCTGTTTATTGAGAAAACCGATTACGGCAATTATCTCTTAGTCTATCGCCTGCGCGGCGACGAGGTATCGACTACCGCGGTGGCGAAGAAGCAAGCGACCATCCTGCGGGGGAAGAAAATTGCCACCTCCATCACCAAGGAAAACAATAATGACGTGGTTTATGGCGAATCCAGCCTGATAGATGATGGCGATTCAGACGACCCCGCTCTTTGCAAGATCCCTGATCCTAAAGACGATTCTCAGTCTTTGCCGAAGAACAGTTCTTTGGTTGTGGCGAAAGCATTACCGCCTGTTGCACAAAAAAATGATCCTATTTCGGTTCCTAAGGCTGACCCGCAGATTCCCCCAAGGGTTGAACCCTCTCTGCCCGCCAAGTCAGAAGTCACAATCGATTCCTCGAAAAAGTCGCAAACAGAACGTCAGTCGGCCCCCTCGGAGAATACTAAAGTTGAGCGAACGATTGTTGAATATATAGACAATCTTCGGAGCAAGGGGGTTATTAATAATGATGAATCGACAGGGTGGATGGTGTATGACTTGGAAAATGATCGGAATGTTCTGAGTATTAACGCCGATGTTGAATTTCAAGCCGCAAGCATGATCAAGCCCTTTGTCGCCTTGGCCTTTTTTCATAAGGTCAAAGAGGGGAAAGTGCAGTATGACGCGCAGAGTAAAAGACAAATGGAGGCAATGATTCAGAGAAGCAGCAATTCGGCAACAAATTATATAATGCGTAAAGCCGGAGGACCGGAACAGTGTGAGTCCATCTTGAAAAGATATTATGGCCATATCTTTAAGAATACAGATATTAAAGAATATATTCCTGCCGATGGCCGCACCTATGTTAACGGTGCCCCGCCTGCCGACTATATCAGATTCCTTCGTTCGTTGTGGAAACAGGAGCTTCCTTATGGCAAGGAGATGCGCCGAGTGATGGCTCTGCCGGGTCGAGATCGCCTTTACTACGGCACAACGATTCCCCGGGGCACCCTGGTGTACAATAAGACCGGCACAACGGCCCATCTTTGCGGAGATATGGGGATTCTTGTGACGAAAACCCGGAATGGCGACATTTATCCTTATGCAATCGTCGGGATAATTGAACGCCGATCCAAGGCCTCCGATTATGGTCAATGGATGGCTTCCCGCGGCCGGGTCATCCGTGAAGTGTCTACATTGGTTTACGAAGGCTTAAAAAAGGATCACCAACTCCTGTAACGCCGGCTGTGAGAATTATCCCACGGAATTTTTCAGGGGATCTTCGTTTTCCAAAATGTGATCCGCTAATATTGATACTGTTTTCGACAACGAAAAAACCCTGCATCCGTATTGTCCGTGGTTTTCATTAAAAAATGGAGAAGGTCATGAACGTGATAATGGATCTATGTGTGGTTCCAATGGGTGTCGGAGTCTCCGTTTCGGAGTATGTCGCGGCTTGCCAGGAGGTTCTCAAAAGAGCTGGTTTGAAATATCAGCTGCACGCTTATGGCACCAATATTGAAGGCGATTGGGATGATGCCATGGCGGCGGTGAAGGAGTGTCACGCAACGGTCCATGCCATGGGTGCTCCACGAATCTCCACAACAATCAAGTTGGGGACGAGGGTTGATCGTCTCCAGACCATGGACGAAAAAATTACAAGTGTTGTTGATAAACTTTTGTAAGCCGTTGAACCATTAATACCAACCTATTCAACGTTAATATCGCCATAAGAATTGGTCACGCAATTGAACAATTGAGCAAAATGTGCAGATTCCATGATAACGGTTCCTCATTATCCCACCGGTCCTCCTGACTCCACTGTGTATTGAGATATAACCCAGCCATACTGTCCGGCCCTTGTCCTGATATATAACCAATCAGGAGCAGCGCCGATCACATCGACGTTTTGGCCCGCCACTGCCTGGCCTATAATAGCGGAATCAAGACCGGGGCCTGAGCGGACATTGACGATGCGCTCGGTTATTTTCACCTGTCTTAAAACAACCTCGGGCTGAGGAGCAATAGAGGCCATTGGCCTGTTTATGACTATCGGCTCAGATTGGATGATTACCGGTGGAGGTGTATTGTACACAACGATCGGCTGCCTGGGCGGCTGGTAAATCATGGAGCCTACCACTGCACCTGTTAACAGACCGATGCCGAGAAGGGGCAAGAAATTGTCGGCATGATATGAATGTCTGTAATGATGATAATTATAGGGGGCATGGTGGCCACGATTATAGTTGCCGTAGCCGTTGGTATAGTACCTGGAGTTTGCATGGGCAAGAGTTACCGTTGAAAGCATACAAAAAGAGAGGATAAGCACAACGGACAGTGATTTTTTCATTGGTGGCCTCCTGGCAAGGCTGGTGCTACAATAATGAGGTTGTTGCTGGGACGTTTAGAAAGCATGCATTGCCTGTAAATATAACGCATGATGAGATGCTCGGCAATAGCCGAGCATTGCTGCCACAGCAGAGTGTTAAGAAGGAAATATTTCCAGTACTTTTTCAGTAAGAGAAGTCTCTTGGAGCGGCCCTGCGTAAGGGGTCAGAGAGGTTGTGCCCGGAAATGGAGACGCAATTTTTTTAAGGCGGCCTGTTCAAGTTGGTAAATACTGCTGCGGGTCACCTTATATTCTTCACTGATAGAGAGAATTGACTGTTCCTTCCCCTGATAAGGAGCGAGACCGAAGCGACGTTTAATGATGTCCCCAGTTTTTTCAGAGAGTACTTGGTTGATGGTTTGCAGCAGAATGAGTTGTAATTGGACTTTTTCAAAGGCCACAACGGGAGAGGGGATCTGAGATAAAAGTTCGGATAAGGCAAGCGTGGCACACTCTCCGTCGGTATTTTGTTCTACCGTGGTGGCGGATTCAATGATAGTGGAAAATCTGTTGAGATTTGCAACATCTTCAGTTTTTGTCGCTTTAGCATAGCCTTCAACGGTGTTGGGGGATATCCTTATGAGCCGACCATCAAGCGCCTGCCGCTGAATCTCCCTAAACACCCAATGTGCGGCAAAGGTTGAAAACCGGACTCCGCTCGACGGATGATAGCGATATGCGGCCCTGGCTATGCCTATTGTACCGATCTGCACGGCATCCTCATAGGTTACTGACTGTTTGTAAAGCGGGTTCGTTTGCGCGGCCAGTTTTTTTACCAAGCCAGTGGTGAGGAGCACATAGATATTTCTTAAGGTGTTGAGTTTTTCAACTATTTCCAGCAGATTAGAAAAATGGTAATCGATAAAATCTCGTTCCGTTGATTGACTTATAATTCGGTTCCATACCCTCGCTATTATAAGGTGCTGAAAAGTTTTTGCCAAGGGGATCGAGATTTGAGAGTGTGAGGTACTAAAGAGCAACAAGGCCTCGTGGCGCTCACTTTCTGATGATGTTGTTGTGCCAAAAAATATTTTTCGGTTTCTGAAAAGGTAGATGTTTTGGATCACTGTTAGAACCGCTTGCCTGAATCTGGGTGTCTCCAGCAGACGTTCCGTGAAAATATGCCGATGCCGAAGTACTTCGCCGGCCAGTTCTTTTTCGTCGTTTGCTGTAAGTGCGGCGGTTTTTTGGTGGCTATACGTGCTAGCAGTCAACCGACCGTTTTGCTGCAATATTTTTTTTTCCAGGTCGGAACTCAGGGTCAATGCCTGGACACGAACTGCAAACGGCACGGTCGAAGGAGCCGCGGCCAGGAGGTCCATAATCTCGGGAGAGATGCGGACGTATTTCATCGCTGATAGGTTTTTTCCGGTGTTCATCGAAGAAGGAGAATGTATTCGGGGCTGTTTTTAAAAGGTGAATGAACTATCTGCAAAAGGATATCACAAATATATAAAAACAGTAAAACGAAACATTCAAGACCAGGTGATTATTTTCAGTACATCAAACTCACTTTCACGATAATCGTTGCCGAGCAGACCTCAACCCCCTCTTTATCGGTAATGCTGACTGGAATATCCTTGTCGCCGGGATTTATCCAGTCGATCCCACGGCCATCGGCAATCCCCCGTAAGTCAGTTTTGGCTTTGGCAAGATATTTGACGTTCATACCGACAGGTATCCACCTACAGGTCTCCGGAATAGAGACGTCGGTCATTAGTCCGGCAACAATTTCGGCAAGATTGCACATGGCAATGGCATGCACTGTTCCCAGATGATTGTGAACCTTCACGGTATTCGGCATGGTGACTTCACAATAGTTGGGTTGAAGGTCAACGAACTGAGGCTCGATTGTCGAAAAATAGGGTACAATTTCGCAAACCTTTCTGCT
>JBBQVT010000183.1:0-7232 GCA_038211245.1 Desulfobulbales bacterium
TATAGCAATGAGCACCCGCCCGCCGTCTATCAGTTCCAGTCTGAATAGTTCAGTCTACGTCCCAGGTAGTAAAATTTACATGAATCTGCGCGGTTACAGCCGTAATGATATCAAATCTCATATCTCCATCCACAGCCTCGATGCGGTTTCCATGATGGTTGCTAGAAACAAACGCGATGGTGGGGGGCATACCCCATGGAATTACGCTGGACATCAACCGCTTCAAGAGTGGGCAGGGCACGGTGTACCGGGCGATTCTTGTTGCCGGTGGTCGGCAGGTGCAGGCGCGAATCGTCGGGGTTGTTTCGACAGACGATGGGGCCGGAAAAACTCTCTGGGTTGGCCAGGGCATCCTCAAAGGCGAGAAAATGGACACTGTCGTGCAGAAATGCACGGAACTGGGAGTAAGCCGCTTCAGTCCCTTTCAAAGTTCAAGGTGTCAGGGCAAGGCCGATCCGGGGCAGAACCGCAAAAGACTCGAGCGCTGGCAGCGCATTGGCCTTGCCGCCTGCAAGCAGTGCCTGCGGCCGCAACTCATGGGGTTGGACGCCCCGGTGAGTCTCGCCGACCTGCTGCGGGATACCCATGCGCCTCTTCGCCTGCTTTTCTGGGAAGAGGAAAAAGGGCAGCATCTGCAAGATATTCCTGCCCTGGCGGAGGCGCAGTCGGTGGCCCTTCTACTTGGCCCGGAGGGCGGTTTCTCCCGGGAGGAGGTTGACCTGGCCAGGCAATTCGGCTGGTCGACGGTCAGTCTTGGCGAGCGCATCCTGCGGGCGGAAACGGCGACGCTGACTGCTGTCTCCGTCGTCCAATTTTTAATCGGCAACCTGTAAGGATGAAAAAAATGACAATAACTCCAGGGCGTTCGACTATCCTCGAAAAAACCGACCGGGTTATTGGCCTGGATGAAGCGCTGGCGACCGGTCATCGGATCATCGATGTCCGGTCGGCCGGGGAGTTTGTGACCGGAACCATTCCCGGGGCCATCAATATCCCGCTTTTTGATGAAGATGAGCGCGGGGTTATCGGCACAATTTATCGCCATGGCGGCCATGCCCAGGCTGTCGATCAAGGCTTTGAATATGTAGAGAAAAAATTGGCGGCGCTGGTTGCTTTCTTCGAGCTTTTTCGGGATCAGCCCTTGGTCATCTGTTGTGCCAGGGGCGGGATGCGTTCGCTGTCGGTGGTTAATCTATTGGCCCAAGCCGGGTTTAATGCCTGTCAGCTAAAGGGCGGGTATAAAGAATACCGCCGCAATGTCCTTCTGCGCCTGGAGAGTTTTCAGCCAAGATTGATTGTCATTCACGGCTTGACCGGCACCGGCAAGACCCGGATTCTCCAGCGCCTGCAGCGGGCAATCGACCTTGAGGATCTGGCCAGCCATCGCAGTTCCCTGTTTGGCGGCCTCGACCGGCAACCCAGCACCCAGCGAACCTTTGAAAGCCGGTTGGCCGAGACAATCGCCAATCTTGGCGAGGAACCCTATTTCATTGAGGGAGAGAGCCGGAAAATCGGCAGGGTATTTATCCCCAAACCCCTGGCCCAGGCCATGAAACAGGCGGTTTTGGTGAATATCCATTGTTCGCTCGAGACGCGGATTTCCCGCATCATTGAGGACTATCCGGTTACCGATGGCGAGATTTTGCAGCAGATTGAAGCTATTCTGCGTTCGCTGAAGCAGAAGATGGGCGCGGAACTGGTGGAGAGAATGTGCGGATTGCTGCGGGAGGGCATGCTGCCGCGACTCGTCCGTATCCTCCTTGTCGAATATTATGACAAACGCTATGGCAAGAGCATGAGCGAGTACCAGTTTTCCTTAGATATTTCCGCTGAAGATATTGACACCGCGGCAGCGAGGCTTGAGGAGTTCCGCCGTTCGCTGCCGCCTGTCAAGTCGTAATCGATCAGCCGCCTGCGCCGGGAGGTTGCTGTTTCTCTCGTTGTTGTTGTTCTTCTTCCAGTTGTTTCTTCTTTTTTTGCTTAACTGCTTGGTCTTGTTGTTTTGCTGACTCATCCTGTTGTCGCTGGTGGTCTTTCTGCTGCCGCTGCTGCATCTCCTGCTGTTGCCGACCTTGCTCTTCCTTCTGCTGCCGCTGCTGCACCTCCTGCTGCTGCCGACGCTGCTCGTCTTTCTGCTGCCGCTGCTGCATCTCCTGCTGTTGCCGACCTTGCTCTTCCTTCTGCTGCCGCTGCTGCATCTCCTGCTGTTGCCGACCCTGCTCTTCCTTCTGCTGCCGCTGCTGCATCTCCTGCTGCTGCCGACCTTGCTCGTCTTTCTGCTGCCGCTGCTGCACCTCCTGCTGCTGCCGACGCTGCTCGTCTTTCTGCTGCCGCTGCTGCATCTCCTGCTGTTGCCGACCTTGCTCGTCTTTCTGTTGCCGCTGCTGCCGACCTTGCTCCTCATTTTGTTGTCGCTGCTTCTCCTGCTGCTGTCGACGTTGCACTTCTTTTTGTTGCTGTTTTATCTCTTGCTCTTGGAGCTGCTTGTTTGCTTCCTGCGGCTGCAATTTTTGTTCATTGATGCCCGGAGGGTTTTCCTGCTGCCGACGCTGGGCATCTTTTCGACCGGCCCGATTATCCTCTTTGTTACCGAGCTCTCTTGGTGATTTGAGACGCGGTTTATCCTCCGGGGTGCTTATGTCAAGCGCCTCACCTGTTTCCCCAAGATTTCGCTGCCGCCGCTCTTTGTCACCTCTTGGCACAGGTATTTGTTGCTGCTGTTGCAGTTGCTCCTGTTGTTTCCCCTGTTCGAGCTTTGTAGACTGCGGTAATTGTTCATGACGTTTTTTCAAGCCATTGTCTTGCCGCTGACTTTCCTCTTCCTGCCTTTGAATCTTGCTGGGTGTTGGGCTGAGATTTTCCGGCTCCTGATTCTGCTTTTCCCGCGGTGATTTGAGACGTTGTTGCAAATCTTTATTCCTATTGTCGGTATCTCCCGACTTGTCCTGTCGCGTCTGATCATCAGGCCGGCGGCGTCTTTCTTTGTCTTGCAGAGAGGTCTTGGTTTGGCTCTCGTTCAACAACTGCTTGGGGCTATCTTCCGTGTTCAGTGAACGTCCTTTATCTTTCTGGTCGTTCGGTCGCCCTCTTTGGCCTAGTTCTCCCTTGCCCTTCGTGTCGATTCGCTCGGCCTTCTCTAGAGAAACCGGTCGTTCTCGCTCTTTCGGTTTGATCTCTTTTTTCTCCAGCGCTTGGGCGTTGAAGGGTTTGGCGATGTCGTCACTATCCACCAACTTGGTCGATAGCTGAGGTTTATGAAGTTCGACCTTCGGCGAAGGTTCAGCTTTTGCCTGAACGCGCAGCAAATCTTTTTCGATCCGTTCCCGGTTACCTTGACCAAAATCCTTTTTCCTTCTTTCGTTGTCGTTAATGCGGTCGATGACTGTCGTATGCGGTTTGCGGGTAACTTCTACGTCATTGTAGGTATAACGGCGTTTATCGATAGTGATGTTGTTGATGATTGTATTGTTGATGACCGTCGTTGGTCGGTAATTATTGATGATGACGTCTCTGCCGATGTTTTGCTGAATATGCGGAGTGTAGCGGCTACCGCTGTAGAAGTGATTGCGATCAATGATGACCGCCTCGTCGATATACCGGTAGCGGCCGATGTTGATATTGACAACTGTTGTGCTGTTAATAACGACCGTTCGCCGCCCCCAGCGCCGGTGACCATAATACACCTCGCCCGGGGTAAGCGGTACCCAGCCGATGGAGGGGCCGCTGTGCAGCCAGCCGACCCGACCTGGAAACCAGGCGAAGCTCATGGAAACCCTAGGTTCACTGGCGACAAAGCGAGCAACCGGAGGCATCCAGTACCAATTGTGAAAGGATTCGACATACACCCATGACCCATAATGGTGGGTGACATAGCCGAACGACTCGTCGGGAATCCAGCAGTTATCGCCGTAATAGACAGTCCAACGCCCAGCGGTAAAAGGCCGCCAGCCCGGATCGATGCGGGTCGGCCGCCACATATCGCGATAGGCGCCTTCATAATGAACGCGTTCCCACTGACCGTTTTCTTCCAGAACATAAGATTGATCACGAATAGGTTCGGGCAATAAATCCATCGAAGTGCTTTGGTTTCTGAGACGCTTGGTCCAGAGGGCCTCTCGCTGGCCATTCCAGTCATCCCATGCTGAATCGACCATGCCGTTTCCTTGGGCAGTCTCATTGCCGTCGGCAATCAGCGAAGATGATCCTTCCCATACCTCATACCTCGCATTGGTCTTCTCGTGGACAAAATCGACGTTGCCGCGAACGGCGATGACCTCGAGGGATTCGTCGCCGACATAGAGATCGAAAGCCGTACCGGCCGGTGCGACGACATAACCGAAGGGTGTGGTCACCTTGATAACCCCATCGTCGCTCTTGTTGTAGAGGCGGGCCAGGCCTGCGGCCACATCCACTGTCGTGGCGCCGGAGTTCAGGTCGATAAGTTGAATCTGGGTGTTTTCACCCACCCGGAGCCAGGTCTTGTTCGGCATGATCATCTCGGCTTTTGCATCATCTCCCGAATAAAGGGCGTCGTCCAGGCCAAAGGGCGAGTCCTTTACTATGTTCACCCAATCTTTAGATTCCTCGATGTAGCGCAGAAGTTTACCTTCGATGTGTGCAATTCTGCCGACAAGAATTTCTTCATCACTTTCCGAAGCCAGCCCCAGCGTGCAGGCGAACACCATCCCGATAGCGGCAAGAAGCATTAAACGCATGAATTGCAGGGGATTTTTCATATCATCTCCTTGGTGAACTGTGGTGGTTGAGTACAGCAGAGCAGAATGTCCGCTAATGGTCGTATACTATAAGTTTTTGTGAGGAAGATGTCAACTGGAGACGGTGTAAAGAGCCAGGCGATAGAGCAAACGGCATTCTCGGACAGCCTCTTAGGGAGCGGTGTTTGTCGATGCGAAGAAAAATATAGGTGCATACCACCTACCTGACAACAGCTTCCAGGCTGGAGGATACGATCCAGCCTTGGCGGTTGGCTTCATCTTTCACATATGTGAAGGAACCATGATTTTTTTGTGGAAATACCAGGCGACCCTCCTGAATGGCACCGATCGAGGTTGCCGAGGCGAAGGGCGAAATCAGCAAGCGGGCATCGGCGGCGGTTACTACGGACGGCTTGAAACCCTGGTAGCGGACGGCCGTTCCTGTTCCGGCAACGAGCAGCAGCAGGAGGCAGGCGATGCGCACTCCGACGCGGGTTTTGCCTCCCAGGCGGAATTTGACTGTAGCTGCCTGGAAAAGGGTGAAAGCAAGGAGCGCCAGCAGACCAAGCATCGTCCACTGGTTGAGACTGAGGAGATGAAATACCTTGTCGGCCCCGCTCGGTTCGCCGGCAAAAAGACCGCTCTCCTTGCGCACCAGTTCCAGATTGCCGATGATATCGGAATCGCCGGGGGCAAGTCGCTGGGCACGTTCATAGTTGAGAACCGCCCGGCCTATCTTTCCGCTCTGCGCATAACTGTTGGCAAGATTAAAGAGCACCGACGGCGACAATCCGGCTGCGGCGACCAGTTCCTCGTATCGGGCAATCGCCTGCCCATGGTCGCCGCGACTATATGCCTCGTTGCCCTGTTGAAAAAGCTGCTCCTCACTGGCGCCGGCCTTGGCCGTTGTACTCTGCCACAGCAGCAGGCTAGTGATCATCAGGAGAATACGGTAAAAATTCCGACTGTTCATGGCAATGCCTCCAATTCTTTTTTCATGGTCTGCAGATAGGCATGCATCTTTTCCCGGGACAGCGTGGCGCCGCCGTAGGCAGCTGCATCGGCGGCGGCAAATATTTCCACCAGCGGTGCATCCGGCCCGAGCCGACCTTTGAGGCTGGTAAGACTGATGGCAGTCGGTGCCATGTTCCAGGAGAGGCCCATCTGGTTCTGCATAGCCGTTCTCGAAGCACCAAGAAACAGAAGACTGTTGCCGGCGGTATACGCCTGTTCGACAAGCTTCAGGTCGGAAGCAAGGAGATGGCTTTTCCGTCGTTGCAGCTCTTTTTCCGGATGTTTTTGCAGGTTTAGCCGACGCAGTTGCAGAAGAAATGAGGCGACGATGACGAGGATGCAAAGCGCCACAAGTATCAGGAGCCAGTTCCGCAGAAAGAGGGGCGTGATTTCTTTTTGAAAATCGCCCATTTGCACATTAAGCGGCGCCATTTGCTCGAAGCCGCCATTCGTTTTGTCCGGACCACTTCGGCTAGGCGGTGGCAGGGCTGCACTTGTTGCTGGAGGTGGCGGCGGGGTGGGGGCTATGGCACTTTTAGCCAGTTTAACGTGGATTGGGGCACTGGATACGCTAATATAGTCCTGTTTCATCGGGTCGAAATAGCTGAAGGAGAGTGGTGGAATTTCATGCACCGCGTCGTTTTTCGCGACAATCGCCTGGTCAAAGACCTTTACCCCGGTATAACTGTTGCCTTGACTGTTAAAGGATGCAGTGGGGGGATAGGTTTTCCAGTCGGGGTTGTCTGCAAAAGAAGGTGGTTCGACCCGGTCAAAGTTGCCGCTGCCGGATATTTCCACACTCAGTTTCAGCGGTTCGCCGACCTCAAGGTCCTGCCGGTTGGCCGTAACCTTTAAGGTAAAATCACCAATGGCACCGCTGAAGTCCTTCGGCTGATTGGTCGTTGGCAAGGGGATGACGTTAAACACCGCCTCCGGGCTGACAACGTCAATCGGTTTGCGTTGGGCGCCGCCGAAAACGCTGTCAAAAAAGGGATCGTTAAAGGCCGAATCGTCAAAAAGGCCGCCGCCGAAGGGGGAAATGGACCGCCTTTTTTGGGGGATGAGAAGCGAGGCCTCCATGCTGAAGGTAAGAGGGTGTCGGCCGGCCTTAATACCTGCGAGGGTGGTATCCCAGGACAGGACATGATAAGGGACGCCGTTAACTGCTTCTTGGGTTTGAACCGGTTTTTCCCGCAGTTGCGGCATGACCACTCCGTCGCCTCGCAGGGTCGGCAGAGAGTTGATATCGGCACGATACTTTTGGTTGAAATAGGCCTTTATTTTGATGGGAACGATTTCTCCGGGGTAATGATCGGCAAACTCAGGAATGCGGATATAGGCGACCTCTTCCGGCGAACGTTCCCCTCCGCCGCTGTTTGTCGTGCTCCCTTTCACCGTGCCGGTCACCTCGAAACTCATGCCCTTGGTACTGGCGATTTCGCCCCCGGTGTTGACCTTTATCGGGGGAATGGTGTAGATCCCCGGTTTTTGCGCCTGGACCAG
>JBBQVT010000184.1:0-7192 GCA_038211245.1 Desulfobulbales bacterium
TTTCACAAAAATCGAGGAAATATCGTAGCCACCTTCGGTAATGGACATGGAAGGCTTCCTGAACTGCCCGTTGTTTTAAGACTTCATTGAACCGGGCTAATACATTTTCTGGAATCGCCAGCATGTCTTTCAATATTTTGGTATAAGCAAATAAAATTTTGATGGCTCTTTGACGGATCTATTGCCATTTTGTACCCATTGTTAGGTTGCCTGTCAATCAAAGAAGGTAAAGTAGTCGCTTTCTTCGGATCTCTTTAAAAAGGATCTTTCCAACGAAAAGCCACCCGATCCACTGCTCAAAAACTACCCTTTCAACACAACTTTCACAATATTATTTCTGACGATACCAAAAATCGGCTAGGAACCAAGCTAACCAAGACATTTTACTACAATAACCGAACATTCAGCACCATTTTTGTCAACAACAATCCGCAGCAGGGTATTTTCATGTCTGCACCAAGGAAAAAGGTTCCTGATACTCAGGCCAGCCATCATCGAAAGGTTCAATTACTCGTTTTGGACATTTTGTTGGTGGCAGATGTGGTCAGCCACCTCTATCCAGTGCATAGCAAACTGATAAGATTGCCAAAGCGAACCTATAACAGCAGAACATGTAGCCCAACTTGACATGTCTACTGGAAACCATAAGTTTATCCGGTCCATAAGTCCAAGATTTTACCGGATCGGCAACGCATCGGACACCTATTGCATTTTGTACATTGGGGTGTTCTTACTGTTATTGATAATCAAAGGCGTTTGTTGGGTACTGATCTTCTTTGATACTGCGGTAGTTGCCTGCAAGACATAGTTTCCCAGCTCCGAGACGCTTATGATCCGGTCGTTATTGCTGTCTGCCTCCTGCTTATTGCTGAGACCATCGAGCAGGGCGTGGGTCAACAATCCGTTGCCTTTGTATCCGTCCAGGGCCTCCTGTACAGAGCTGGTGGAAGCAAAGATGGGCACCCCCATTTTTTTGGCGAGGACCAACATGCGGGCCTCAAAGAGGCTGCTGACAATGGCATCGATGCCTCCGGCCTGGCAGGAATCGAAGATGAAGAGCTGCTTGAGTGACTTTATTTTCTTTGATATGTCGACAATTTCATTGGAACTTATGGTATTGGCATCGCTGAGTATGCCGTCATAGTCACTGGTCAACATATATGATTGGTTCTGGAGAAGAATACCGTACCCGGCGACAAAAAGAATAAAGCTGTCTTCCGGTTTGATAATCGCGGACAGTTCGTTGATCTTTTTGAAAATGTTCGATTTATTGGCTTTGTCATTGGTCAGGAGTTCTTGGTGGATATTGCCGGGCGGGTAGAGAGTTGCTGCTTGCCGGCTCAGTTTCAGCTGCAGATCGGTGGCATCTTTAGCCGCATATTTGAGGTTGATTGTCTTCTCCTTATACTTGCTGGCACCGATCGACAGGATATACAGATGGGGGGAATCGGCTGTTCTGGTGGAACGAAAGCCGATGCTTTGCATCGGGCTCTGCACGGTGTTACCCTTATTGAAGGCGCTTATGGCGATCTCATTTTCTCCGGCAACCGTGTCGATTTCTTTGCAGTCGGTGAAACTTGCCCCCTTTTCATGGCTGGTTACGGGCACGGGCTTGCCGAATTCGCTTATTGCTACACTGCGCATTTGCTCATGGATTGCGGCGCCGTTCATGGCCATGAGCTGGATTTTTTCCGACGGGAGTCTGACCATTTCGCGGTAGTAGCCGTCGGAGACGATGAGTTTGCCATTGTGAAACAGCCGCACTTCGCCGATGCCGCCGCCGGCGCTGGAGGCCTGGTAACAGAACTTAATGTTGGCTGCATCCGTATCGCTTGGGATGGTGGCAAAACCAACTGACGGCGGTGGGCTTTTAACTGCCAGGGACATGGTGAGCGTCCCGAAATTGCGGGTATCTTGTCCTTGTAGGGCGGCCATGACGATATCAGGTCGGTAAAAAGCATCGTAGAATCGCTCTACCGGGAAGTTTTTACCGTCGAGACCGGCAGTCAGATTTTCGGCACCCTTGGCCGAGGCGTTATAGTATCCTTCGGTGGTAATAATGATCCAATCATCGTCATCAAAACCCAGCAACATGGCCTTTTCTCGACCGGTGGTTGTGTCAAAAATCCTGATGGCCGCGTCACCTGCGTGCAGGAAAAGAGATGTTCCGTTTGGATGGAAGAGAGCTGCCACCGGTTTTTCCTGACCACTGTTGGCAGACGTCGGTCCGTCCAGATGGAGAGGGGTGACCTGTTTTGCCGTGGCAAGATCCCAGATAGCCGGTTTTTGCGAGGCGATAAAGACATATTTATCGTCCGGTGAGAGTGCTGTTCCCCATACGCCATGCCAAAAACCGTCAAGGCCCGATATTCTTTGCAGTTGTTGTCCCGTGGCAATATCCCATTTTCTCGCCGTGCCGTCACCTGCAGCACAGGTAAAAATGAATTGGCTGTCTGAGGAAATGGCGATTCCAGTAATACCGCCTTTAAGGCCCTTTTCATGGCCGGCAAAATGTTGGACTTTTGATGCCGTTTCAATATCCCACATCTTCAAGACAGCGTCGCTGCCACCGGTTACAATATATTGACCGTCGGGGGTAAAGGCCGCCACCAGGTGTTTCGGCAGGCTGAGAATTGAGGTTTGGTAGCCGGCGTCGAATTGCTTGATAAATTCACCGTTCTCGGCGTTAAAAAGGTACACATAGCTGCCATGCGTGGCCAAGAGAGATTTGCCATCTGGCGAAAAGGCAACGCAGAACAGCTCCTTTTTCAGGTCCGGAAAGGTCCTTACCGGTTTGCCGCTTTCGAGGTCCCAGAGACTCAGGCTCGACTGATCCTTCGTTGGTCGACCACCCAGGAGGGCATATTTACCGTTCGGAGAGAGAGCGACAGAGGCGATATATTGCAGGTCATGGATGGCCATTTTGCGGATTTGTCGACCCTGCACCAGATCCCAGAGGCGAAGAGTTCCTTTGCCAAGACCTGCGGTATTTTCCGAATCCGGACCGTTATCGACAGTGACGAGAAGAGAGCCGTTTTTGGAAAGCACCATATTGGTGATTTTTGTCGTCGGCCGATCAAGATTCATTTTGATGCCGGAAAGTTGCAAGGAGGCTGGGGGCGGAGGAGCAGCGCAGGAAGCAAGGAGGAAGATCAAGAAAACCATTAATATCTTTTGCGGAGCGCGCATTGCCAAGCCTCATAATCGTCGTTTTTCTTAGGGGGTAGCAAAACAGAAAATAAGCAGATCGCTCCCCGCATCCCCATCCCTAATTTTCGCATGTACCGGCTCATGAAAAATACTCCACAGTCGGCAATCCGGATATCATATCGTTCCCACATGGAGGTGTCTATAGCTCTCTGTGCGGCTGATCGCAAATAAATGGTGGCCCAATGAGCCCCGGATGAGTGCGCCGGAAACGCCAAAGAGGACTGTTCCTGATTATTCCGGATGCTGCTTTGTTGATCTCCTGGTATATCGCTTCATACTTGACCAAAGAGAATACATGCTCCTGGTGCATCTTTATCAAGCAACCGCTGCCGAGACTTTAAATTAATGGCTACATCACTCCCATTGCAATCCGCACCGACAAAACGAAAACGGCAGAGTCCCCCAAAGCGCCAAAGAGTTCCCCGCTCCGGAAAGAGAAAGGTTAGCAGCGGGGGGAAAAAGCCGCCGACTACTCTTTTTCGAAATATTCTTCTGATCAGTCTCGAAGGTCTCGGATTTACGGTTGTTGGCATGGCTGCCATCATTGTATTGCTCGGTTATTTTGCCAACAGGTTTTCCGGGACCAGTTTTGTTAACAACCTTCTGCCTTTTGCCGGAGGAATTCTCGGATGCATTGTTTTGGCAGCAGCTACGCTCAGTGTTTGGAAAAAACTACGCAAGTGGTTACAGGGCAGATCGGTCTTGCTTCCCCCAGCCATTGTTATTGGATTCGCCCTATTAATCGGCGGTTTTGTGCCGAAGGAGCACTTCACCCGCGGCTTTGGCTATTATCGCACTTTAGTCGGCGGCAAGGAAGAGGCCGGCAGGGTGACCCTTGCCCATCAGGTATATGCCGCCTATCGCCGTCTGGATACGGCGCAGCTTGTGAAAATGGTCAATCGCGCCGGACCATACGCGGAGGCCATCGAGGAGGCGGCCGCGGCCTATGGTCTCGACATGGATCTTCTCAAGGGCCTTGCCGCCACGGAATCCTCCTTTTTGCCGCGGACCAGCGCCGACGGTGGCCATGGACTGTTTCAGATTACCCAGGCGCCGGCCCCGGCAGTATCGGCGGTCAACCGCATCTTCCCGGCGGACGGGCGGCAGATGGCTGACCCCCGCTATAATGCCTTCCTCGGGGCGGCCACCCTCCGCCATTATCTTGGGGAGATGAAGGGCGATCTGTTTCTCGGCCTTCTGGCCTATAACATCGGGCCGGCCAACGGCGGTCTGCGATTTATCATGGCACAATACGGGGCCACCGACTTCACAACCATCCAGCCCTATTTACTGCAGTTACCCCGGGACTATCCGATACGCGTTCTTGCATATTCCCTGGCCTTTCGCATTGCGCGCCTGGAGGGACAGCTTCCGGCGTACGAGGAGGGGAAAAACGCTATAAAAATTCAAGGGCTAGGTATTCCGGGGTATTAACGGCAAAGATCAGCAATGAAATGGTTCTCAGCCAGCCTCATTTTTTGCCGGCGCCATCTTCAACCAGCCATTTTTCCTTCAGAAAGGTAATCCCGGCATGGTTGGTGAGGTCGAGCTGGATAGGAGTGATGGACACATCGCCACCGGCGAAGGCGTGCACATCGGTATCTTCACCGGGGTCGGCGACCGGGGTTCCACCGCCGATCCAATAGTGTTTGGCACCTCGCGGGTCAAGGGTTTCGTGAATGGAATTTTCCCAGAGCCTCCGCCCCTGTCGGGTCACCCGGATCTTTTTATAGCTGCTGCCGCTCGGCACATTGATATTTAACAGGGTATCGCCGGGCAGTGAGTTGCGGAGTATTTTTCCAGCCATGCAAATGGCGATCTGCATGGCCCCCCGATAATCATAGGGAGGCTCTCCGCCGACCGAGATGGCCATGGAGGGAATTCCGTACATGGTCCCCTCAATGGCTGCGGACACGGTTCCCGAGTAGGAGATATCGTCGCCGAGATTGGCACCGGCGTTTATTCCGGAGACGAGAAGATCAGGGCGAACGGCAAGAATTTTCTTCAGGCCGACGGCGACGCAGTCGGTTGGGGTGCCGTCAATGGTGTAAAAGTTTTCCTTCAGGCGTATCACCTTCAGTGGTCGGTTCATGGTGAGAGAGTGGGAAACCGCCGAATTGTCGCGGTCGGGGGCGATGACAATGGTCCTGCCAAGTCCCTTTAAGGCCTGTTGCAGGGCTTCAATGCCGGGGCTATGAATGCCGTCATCGTTGGTTATGAGGATTGTTTTCATGGGGCGTGGGGGCTGTCGGCCATTTCTTTTTCAACGATATCCCAGAAGGATTGCACTACCGAGTTACGTTTATTTTTCCTCAGAGTGCAGACACCGACGGTGAACGGGGTGAGCTGCGGGGTGAGCTCGACTACCTCTACCTCACTTCTCAAACTGCTTTTTTCCAGCACCAGCAGGGGCACAATGCCGATGCCGCAGCCCATACTGACCATGGCTATTATTGCTTCATTGCCTGACACCTGTGCATAAATACGCGGGTGAATGTCTTTTTCGGCAAACCATTTTTCGCCTCTCAGGCGGCTCAGTCCTTCAGAAGGGAGAATAACCGGCGTTTTTTCCCAGTTTATCATGCCGTGTGAGTAACTGATAAGCTCCGGGCAGGAAGTTGGCAAAATAAACACTAAAGGGGTTTGTAAAAGTGCTATGAATTCGAATCCTTCCGGTTGATGGTCGGGGAGGGCGGCGACGGCTATGTCAACCTCCCTGGCCTGCAGTTTCGGCAGGGCCTTGGCGGCATCGCCGGTCTGGACGAGGATCGTCACCTCCGGGTAGGTTTTGCGGAACCGACTGAAAATTTTCGGCAGGATTGAGAGTATGGCGGTTACCGAGCAGTACAGAGTCAGTTCACCGCGCAGGATGGTATCGCTTTGCAGACGGTTCTGCAGGATGGCCCAGCGACTGACGGTTTCCTCGCAATATTCCTTGAAAAATGTCCCCGCCTGGGTAAGGCTGACGATTCGGTTGTTGCGGAAAAAAAGGGCTTCGCCTACCTCGTTTTCCAGGCGCTGGATGGTCCGGGTCAAAGCCGAGGCGGTTATATTGCATTCAATACTGGTACGCCTGAAATGCAAGGTCGTAGCCAGGTGTTTAAAGAGTTCCAGTTCCCTGATATTCATGATTGGGCGGTAATAGATAGAGGAGTGGTTCCGAGCCGTTGCGTAGGTGCACCGCTTGCTTTTTCGAATTCTTTCGGGGCCGGAATGAAGTATTGCAATATCAGCAACACAATATCACGAATAAATCACTTGACGCAATAGGAGTTTCCCAATATATCAGATGAAACATTACCGATGGTCGGTTGATCACTGAAAAATTATACAGATACAAGGAGATAAAAATGGGCGTAAATTACTTCAATACTCTGCCGTTGCGTCGGCAGATAGAGGAACTGTCCAAATGTCGTTTTATGGATGCGGCGGAGTTTGACGGTGTCGAGTATTTGCAGGGTAAGAAGATCGTCATTATCGGTTGCGGCGCCCAAGGGCTGAACCAGGGCCTCAATCTGCGCGACAGCGGGCTTGACGTAGCCTATGCTCTGCGGGATGTGGCAATCAAGGAAAAACGCCAGTCCTGGAAGAACGCCACAGAAAATGACTTTGCCGTGGGCACCTACCAGGAGCTTATTCCCTCTGCCGACCTGGTGATCAATCTGACCCCTGACAAGCAGCATAGCAATGTCGTTTCAACGATTATGCCGCTTATGAAAAAAGGTGCCTGTCTCTCTTATTCGCACGGTTTCAACATCGTTGAGGAAGGCATGAAGGTGCGTGAGGATCTGACGGTCATCATGGTTGCTCCCAAGGCGCCCGGCACTGAAGTTCGCCAGGAATATAAACGGGGATTCGGCGTGCCGACCCTCATTGCCGTGCATGGTGAAAACGATCCTAACGACGAAGGCTGGGACATCGCCAAGGCATACTGTTGCGCTACCGGCGGGGATAAGGCGGGGGTGCTGGAATCCTCTTTCAT
>JBBQVT010000185.1:0-7151 GCA_038211245.1 Desulfobulbales bacterium
GCAAGATGTGGTCGGAAAATCGCTCGGAAAAATTCATTATACGATCATAGGCGAGGGAGCCGGAGACAATTATCTGTTTCATCATACAAACCTACTCTTAAAGTTATGGGGTAAGTGCAGTCGGGGTTACTGGTCTCTGAACAAAGAGGAAGATGCCGCAAAAAACAGCTTGTTGCGAAATGTACCCGGAATTGTCTGGGCTGAATACATGCGAATGGTATCTGGGTCTTTCATCGCTGCAGGATTTTTGTTATCATGGAAAACATTTTCGTCCAACAGAACAAGCATCTGCCTTGACGATGCTGAACATAATGCATCTGTTTAGAAAAATCTCGCGGCGATTGGTCCTGAGAGAAAAAAACGGCAGGGCATTGTCCGGATTTTTTGGCAATAAAAGGTAAAAAGGGTCAACCTTCGCAGGATGTACGATTCTCCTTGAGTTTTACAAGGGAGTTTGTTACGCAAAGGAAGAATTGTCAGAAGGCTCTACAGGAAAATTGAGTAATGGCATAAATGTCTTTTGTATTTGGATAGTTGCCGAATAATCCAGTGCCGAGCGATGGCTTGGTCTGGTTTGCGTGCCGGATGCTGCCGGGCCACTGCCTTGGTGAAACAGATAGCCGGTTCTAGGAGTGCAGAGGAGTAAGGGGTTTACGGTCCTGAGAGGTGGAACCGGAACCTTTTTAATAATAATCAAAAAGGAGATGAGGATGAAAAGACTGTCGCTATTGTTTGTTGTTGCACTCGCCGTTCTGACCTTTTCCGTCGGTGCGGCCTTTGCTGCCGATACGCTTGCCGAGATCCAGAAACGGGGCAAACTGCGAATCGGAATGGAACCCGGGTATATGCCCTTTGAGCTGATGAATCAGAAAGGGGTGATCATCGGTTTCGACGTGGATATGGCCAAAGCAATGGCTGCCGCTATGAAGGTTGAGTTGGAGCTGGTATCCACCGCTTGGGATGGAATCATTCCGGCCCTTCTCACCGGCAAGTTTGACGTCATTATGTCCGGCATGACCCTTACCCAGGAAAGAAACCTGAGCGTCAATTTTGCCGATCCCTACATCCTCATCGGCCAGTCGGTTCTCATTAAAAAAGATCTCGCCTCTACCGTGAAATCCTATAAGGATCTCAACAACGCCAAATTTACCGTAGCCTCCAAATTGGGCACCACCGGTGAGCAGGCTACCAAGAAGATGATACCTGATGCCAAATATATCTCTTATGAGACCGAGCAGGAAGGCGTAATCGAGCTGGTTAACGGGAAGATCGATGCCTTCATCTACGACCTTCCCTTTAATGCTATTGCCGTCAATCAGAAGGGCCAAGGCAAAATTGTTCATCTGAGCGAACCGTTCACCAAAGAGCCTTTGGCCTGGGCTATCCGCAAAGGCGATCCGGACTTTCTCAACTGGTTGAACAATTTCATGCAGCAGATCAAGTATGACGGTATTTACGACAAGATTCATCAAAAATGGTTCCAGGATGACACTTGGTTGAAAGAAATTCAATAATACAATCTTTGAATTGCAATCGAAAAGCTGTGCATTGTAGGAGCCGTAACGAGCAGGGCCTATTCCTCGAAATTCCGTTACGGCTCCTTATACCGTTCCCGGCATTTCTCCGGGTATGTTGTTTATCGACAACGGCTTTGTTAGATCCTCAAGCATAAGGATACTCTATTGAACGCCACAGATAAAACGTGGCCCTGGAAGCTCTTGTTGGCGGTCATCCTCATCGGGGTCGCCGCCGGTACCTGGGGTGCGGTGCAGAGAATTGACTACCAATGGCGCTGGAACAGGGTGCCCCAATATTTCGCCTATATGGCTGAAGAGGCTAAGAAAATTCCATTTGATGGCAAGGTTGTTGCCATTGTCCCGCAAGGAAAGGATGTCGCCGTTACTCTTGCTGCGGGAAAGTCTGAAAAAGTGATATTGACCGTGGCCGCCGACACTCTGAAGGTCAAGGAAGATCAGGAGTTGTTATCCGGGGCTACGGTTGGATTCACCAAAAGTTGGCATCTCGGCCCTTTGATGCTAGGCTTGTGGACCACCCTTTGGCTTTCGGCGGTGTCCAGTTTCTTTGGGTTGATCCTCGGCCTTATTACCGGCCTTGCCAGGGTTTCCAAGAATTTCACCATCCGCTGGCTCGCGCTCCTCTATGTCGAATGTATCCGTGGCACGCCCCTTCTTGTACAAATCTTCATAGCCTATTTTTTCCTCGGAACTGTATTTAATCTCAGTCGCAATGTCTGCGGCGTCGGTGCCTTGGCGTTGTTTGCCGGCGCTTATGTGGCGGAAATCGTCCGGGCCGGCATACAGTCGATCTCCAAAGGGCAGAGCGAGGCCGCCCGCTCTCTTGGCATGACCGCCCTCCAAACCATGCGGGATGTCGTCATGCCCCAGGCCTTCAAGCGTATTCTGCCGCCTTTGTCCGGGCAGTTTATCAGCCTGATCAAGGATTCGTCACTGGTATCGGTAATTGCCATTACCGACCTGTCCAAATCGGGGCGGGAAATAATAACCTCCACCTTTGCCACCTTTGAGGTTTGGCTGATTGTTGCGGCGATGTATCTCCTGGTGACCTCGCTCCTGTCACAACTGGTCTTCTACATGGAAAGGAGGCTTGCCGTCAGTGATTAAAGCACAAAACGTAGTAAAAATATTTACCGGATATTCCGGCGTGGTTCGGGCGGTGGACGGGGTATCGACCGAGGTGGCAAAGGGTGAGGTAGTGGTGATCATCGGTCCATCGGGTTCCGGCAAATCGACATTTTTGCGGTGTATAAACGGGCTTGAGGCCTTTACCGAGGGCCATATTATCATCGATGGTGTCGACCTGGCCGATAAGAAAACCAATATCAACAAGGTGCGTGCCGAGGTCGGCATGGTTTTTCAGCAGTTCAACCTGTTTCCCCATAAGACGGTCCTGGAAAACCTCACTCTGGCGCAGTGTCGGGTGCGAAAACGCAGCAAAAAAGTCGCTGAAGAAAAGGCCCGCATGCTGTTGCGCAAGGTCGGTATTCACGAAAAGGCCGATGATTTTCCCTCTAGGCTCTCCGGTGGCCAGCAGCAGCGAGTGGCCATTGCCAGGGCTCTGGCCATGGATCCGAAGATTATGCTGTTTGACGAACCGACCTCGGCTCTTGATCCGGAAATGGTTGGGGAAGTGCTCGATGTTATGAAGCAGCTGGCGAAAGAAGGCATGACCATGATGGTTGTCACCCACGAAATGGGCTTTGCCAGGGAAGTGGCCGATCGGGTCATCTTTATGGATGAGGGCAAGGTCGTTGAGGTGGGTACGCCGGAGCATTTTTTCACCAATCCCCGGGAGGAGAGGGCAAAGCTTTTCCTCAAACAAGTATTGTAAGTGGTTTTGCCAGGCATTGTCACGTTGGCCCATTGGGTTGGTTTTTCTTAAAATTGGCCTCAGCCATGATTTTTATCAGATGAATTTTCTTATATAAAGGGTAGGAGGAAGCTATGCGAACAATAAGGGTGCTTCTGGTGTTGGTGCTGGCAGTGTGGGCCAGCGTCGCCGGTGCTGCGGAAAAGGAGCTGAAAGTTGGTTTTATCTATGTTTCTCCGGTAGGCGATGCCGGTTATTCCTATAGCCACGATGTCGGTCGGCAGGCGATAGCCAAGATGGAAGGCGTCACCACCTCCTATGTCGAAGCGGTGCCGGAAGGGCCGGATTCAGAACGGGTTATGCAGAATATGGCAAGAAAAGGTTTTGACATCATTTTTGCCACCAGTTTCGGCTATATGGATTCGATGGTCAAGGTCGCCAAGCAGTTTCCGAAAACCGTTTTCCTCCATTGCTCAGGCTTTAAAATGGCTGAGAATATGGGTAACTATTTCGGACGCATCTACCAGGCGCGTTACCTTTCCGGGATAGTTGCCGGGGCAATGACCAAGTCCAACACCATCGGTTATGTTGCCGCTTTCCCGATTCCCGAGGTTATCCGCGGTATTAATGCCTTTACCCTTGGTGTTCGCTCAGTCAACCCGAAAGCCACCGTGCGGGTGGTGTGGACCAAGACCTGGTATGATCCGGCAACCGAGAAAGAGGCCGGAAAATCCCTTCTTGATGTCGGTGCCGATGTCATCGCCCAGCATCAGGATTCTCCGGGGCCGCAGGAAGCTGCCGAGGAGAAGGGTGTCTATTCCATCGGCTACAACACCGATATGGCGAAGTTTGCCCCCAAGGCGCACCTGACCGCCCCCGTTTGGAACTGGGGTGTGTATTATGTCCAGGTCGTCGAAGCGGTGCGTAAAGGCACCTGGAAGCCCGAAGCTGCTTGGCCGGGAATGGCCGATGGCATTGTCGATCTGGCCCCCTTCGGACCGATGGTACCGAAAGAGCTGCGGGACAAGGTGAATGCCGAGAAGGCCAAGATTATCGCCGGTCAGCAAAAGATCTTCGTCGGGCCGATTAAGGATCAGAGTGGGGCGGTCAAGGTTGCCGACGGTGTGCTTATGACAGACCCGGAACTCCTTGGTTTCACCTGGTTTGTTGAGGGTGTTGTCGGCAACACTCAATGATCAATTTTCCTGCCTAGGGCCAGGCCATGGCATCCTGATGTTTCCGATGCGTATAGTTAAAAGACAGGAGCCCCTCGGTTTTGGGGGCTCCTTTTTTGTTATATTTTCCGCACTTGTTCTTTCGCTGTTGCTGAGCGCCCTTCTTCTCTTTTTCGGGGGGACCTCGCCTATCAGGGGCATGAGCATCCTTTTGCAGGGGGCCTTCGGTTCCCGCTGGGCACTGGAAGACAGCGTGCTGAAGGCCATCCCGATTTTCCTCTGCTCCCTTGGCGTGGCCGTGGCCTTTCGCTTAAAAATATGGAATATCGGTGCCGAGGGGCAGTTTGCCTTAGGGGCGATCGGTGCCACCTGGATCGCTCTGTCATTTCCCGTCTGGCCGAGATACTTTTTATTGCCTGCCATGATAGGCATGGCCATGGCCTGTGGCGGATTGTGGGGGCTGATTCCGGCGCTTCTCCGGCAGCGCTTGAAAACCAATGAAATCATTGTCACCTTGATGATGAACTATATTGCCATTCTCCTCCTCGATTACCTGGTGTATGGGGTTTGGAAGGATCCGAGCAGTTTCGGTTTTCCGATGACCCCGATGTTTTCAGAGCAGGCAATTGTCGGCAAGATCGGCAGCACCTCTATTAACTGGGGCTTGGCCCATTGCCTTTTCCTCGGCCTGCTGATGTGGGTGTTTTTTCGTTTCACCCGCATCGGTTTCGAGATCAAGGCCAGCGGCGATAACGTCAGGGCTGCACGATATGCCGGTATCCCTTATGATCGTCTGGTGATCCTGGTAATGGTTATGAGCGGGGCACTCGCCGGCTGGGCCGGATTTCTTGAGGCCTCGGCGACGGTGAATCGTCTGCAGCCGAGCATCATGGTCGGTTACGGTTATACTGCCATCGTTGTTGCCTGGCTCGCCCGTCTCCATCCGGCAAGCATTGGCATCGCCGCCATTCTTCTGGCCGGCTTACGGGTCGGCGTCGAGAATCTGCAACTCGATCTGCAGGTGCCGGCGGCCTTCGGCGGCATCATTGAGGGCTTGATTCTCATCACAGTGCTGGCCGGCGGCCTCTTCACCCACTACCGATTTGCCTGCGAAAAGAAGATATGAATGGGGAAATTGTCATTGCTCTTTTGGCGGCAACCGTTCAATCGGGAACCCCCATTCTCTTTGCCACCCTGGGCGAAATCTTCACCGAAAAATCCGGCGTCCTCAACCTCGGGGTGGAGGGGGTGATGATCCTCGGAGCCCTGGCCGGCTTCGTTGTTGCCCGGCAGACCGGCGATCCGACCTTGGGTTTTTTCGCGGCCGGTGTCGTCGGCAGCCTGGCCACGGCCATTCATGGTGTAGTCTGTCTGTGGTTTTGCGGCAATCAAGTGGTTTCAGGCCTTGCCATGACCATCCTCGGAACGGGCCTTGCCAATTATCTGGGAACCACCTTTATCGGCACTTCGGCGCCGGGGTTTGCTCCTTATGCAGTCCCCATGTTGTCGGCAATTCCGGCTATTGGCCCAATTTTTTTTCAGCACGATCCGCTGGTGTATGTGAGTTATCTCATCCCGCCCGCCATGTGGCTGTTTTTCGCCCGGACTCGCTTCGGCCTTGGTCTGCGGGCAGCGGGGGAGTATCCAGCGGCAGCCACCGCGGCAGGGCTGAATGTGCGGGCCTATCGCTGGCTCGGTATAGTTGGCGGCGGTTTTTTTATGGGTCTTGGCGGGGCCTATCTGTCTCTTGCCTATACTCATCTCTGGACCTCCAGTCTTACCGCCGGACGCGGTTGGATTGCCGTGGCCCTGGTAATTTTCGCTTTTTGGCGGCCGGGTCGGGCGATCTTCGGTGCCTATTTGTTCGGGGGCATTATGGCTTTGCAACTGCGACTGCAGGCCTCTGGCACCCAGCTGCCCTCCTCTATTCTGTTGATGCTGCCTTACGTTCTGACCGTTTTTGTTCTGGTCCTTTCGTCATGGCGGAAAAGAACCAGTGATGAGCCGGCGTCTCTGGGCGTTAATATTGCACCGGCCGATTAATATGTTTGTGAATCTGGTCACAAGGCACTGACTCCGACCCAAAACCACTTTTTCAAGGAGAGCTTATGTCAGCAAACCCCACCTACCGAAAAACCTACCCCATCTCCTGGGATCAGCTGCACCGCGACTCCAAGGCTCTTGCCTGGCGCCTTCTCAATATGGATTTTTTTAAGGGAATCATTGCCATCACCCGTGGCGGTCTGGTGCCGGCGGCGATCATCGCCAGAGAACTGGATATCCATCTGGTCGATACCATCTGCATTTCCAGCTACGATTGGAAGGATAAAAAGGGCGAGGCGGATATCCTCAAAAAAGTGAATGGTAACGGCGAAGGCTGGTTGCTGGTCGACGATCTGGTCGATACCGGCCGCACCGCCAAGATTGTCAGGGAAATCGTCCCCAAAGCGCATTTTGCCACGGTCTATGCCAAGCCGGCGGGGCGACCCCTGGTCGACACCTTTATTACCGAGGTCAGTCAGGACACCTGGATTCTCTTTCCCTGGGATACCGAATCGCAATTTGTCTCGCCGCTGGCCGGCAAGGAGCGTCCCTGAAAATGGCCGGGCCTCCGTCGCTCATTCGTCT
>JBBQVT010000186.1:0-7148 GCA_038211245.1 Desulfobulbales bacterium
TTATTTCCCCGCAGCCTGGGATATGGCGTAATTCCAGAACGGGTTGGCGAAGATGAGAATCATCGAGACCACAAAACAGTAGATGGCTGTGGATTCGATCATCGCCAGACCGACAAATAAGGTTCGGGTGATTGTCGCGGAAGCGTCCGGTTGCTGGGCCAGCGAACTGAGTGCTGTGGCGACCGCTCTGCCTTCCGCCAGGGCAGGCCCCATGGTGCCGAAGCCAGTGGTGATGCCGGCGATAACGATTGATGCCACCGCGATAATAGTCATTTCATACATAAAGGCTCCTATGGTGATGTTGGTTCATTTGTTGTGGTTGGTTTTGTTTTACGGACTTGTGTAGCCGCTGCAATGTATACAGCGGCCAGGATGCTGAAGATATAGGCCTGAACCATGCCGGTAAGCAAACCGAGTACCGTCATCAAAATCGGGAAGAGAAAGGGCGTAATCGTCAGCAGGATAGCGATAATCATGGTGCCGCTCATCATGTTGCCGAACAACCGAATGGCCAGGGCGAGGGTGCGTGAAATCTCACTGATGATATTGAACGGCAGCATGATGGGTGTCGGCTTCATGTAGGATTGCAGATACCCAGTCAGCCCCTTTTCCACAATGCCGTAAAATGGTACCGCCACAAAGACACACAGCGAGAGCGCCGCAGTTGTCGAGAGCGAGCCGGTGGGAGGTTCGTAGCCTGGAAAGATGGTACAGAGGCTGGCTGCACCGACGAACAAAAAGATCGTACCAAGAAAGCCGAGGTAGGTGCGTGGCTGACTCAGGCCCACCTCACCGATCTGTTTCTCGATGCCGGTGACGATGATCTCCAGCAGATTCTGCCAGCGGGTCCGTGTCAGGTCCGTGGAAAGATGCCGGGTGATAAGTTTTGAGCCGACTGCGAGCAGGAGCATCAGTCCCCAGGTGAACACGATGGTTGCGTTGAGTTTAACAAAACCGTGTTGCCAGTAGATGATTTCATCAGGACTCAGTCGCATGGCCGGTCTCCTTGGCTGGCAGGATATGCTGGTTTATCTGCAGATCGGTATATCGGGTGATGATGACTCGCGCGATGATGAATCCAAGCAGACAGAGCATTACCCTTTGCCAATCATCGCCGGCAACAACATACAAACCAGCCAGCACAATGGTCGTTCGCAGCACCAGGCTTGCAAGGAACCACAGGCTCGGCCGTGTGGATGAAAGCCCCTTGTGCACAGTCCACCACAGGCCGCCGAAAAACAGCATCCCGAGAACAAAGCCGGCCACGATTACCAGCAACAGCGTCAATACCTCATTCATCAGTATCCTCCTGATCTCTTTGTATTTCTCTGTCTTCTTTTGCCACCCAGTGCCAGGCATTCAGACAGCCGATTCCTAAGCCGGCAACCAATAACATCAACGTCCAGGAATGGCTTCCGGTGTGTCGCCCATCCAGCCAGATGCCAAGCGCCGCGCCGAGGAGAGTCGGAACCACCACCGACCAGCCGACGAGCCCCATCATCCCCAGACCAAACCAGACGTTCTGGGTGGTCTTTCGCTGCGCCTTGAGCTTATTCCTGGCCTTCCTGCCGACCTCCTGGCCGAGCGGCGTCTTCGACTTCACCGGATGCTTTCCCGCTTCATCAGCCATGTTGAAACCCTGCAAAGCGGCGGATGAAACCACTTTCTATTTTCGCAAGCACCGAGCGAACGTTCTGTTCCCGTTCGTTCAGATCGAGAAACTCTTTCTCAACTGATTCGTGCAGTTGCCTGAGGTCTGTTCCGCCGATGGCATTGCGTACAGAAACAGATACATTTGGGCCTACCTTCACCAGGACCCCTTCATCGACAGCCACGTACACTTCGCCCTCTTCTTCGTTTTCGTAGATCAATATCCCGGGCACGAGAGGCGCGACACAGTCGAGTCTCTGGGGCAGGAATCCGTACGATCCAGCCCGGGTTTCGGCCACGATTCGCGAAATTCCAGTTTTCTCGGCGAAGATCTGGAATGGCAGAAGAATTTTAAGCGTCATGAGCAACGGCTGCATTTTCGACCTCCTCTTCTGGGCTTGGGGTGGTTTTTTTCTTGACCTCATCAATGGTCCCGATCATGTAAAACGCACTTTCAGGGTAGTCGTTCAATGTATCATTCAGGATTTGCTCACAACCGTCCAAAGCATCTTCTAAAGCAACAAGTTTTCCTGTCAGGCCGGTGAATTGCTCGGTTGTGAAAAATGGCTGGGTGAGAAAACGCTCCAGTCGACGGGCGCGGGCAACGACATTGCGGTCCTCGGGAGAGAGTTGCTCCAGGCCGAGCATGGCGATTATGTCTTTAAGTTCAGCGTATTGGGCGAGCGTTTTCCTGATTTCCCGCGCCAGGCGATAATGCCGTTCGCCGATGATACCGGGTGTGGCCATCTTGGAACTGGACTGCAGTGGATCGATGGCGGGATACAGTCCTTCGGCTGCCCGCTTGCGTGACAGCACGATGGATGACGAGAGATGCGAAAAGGTGTGGACTGCTGCCGGGTCGGTCAGATCGTCTGCCGGCACATAGACCGCCTGGATGGATGTGATTGCACCTGCGTCGGTGTTGGCGATACGCTCCTCAAGATGTGACAGCTCCGTACCCATGGTCGGCTGATATCCCAGACGCGACGGCATTTGTCCCATTAAGCCTGATACTTCCATGCCGGCCTGAATAAACCGAAAAATGTTGTCGATCAGCAGAAGCACGTCACGGTGCTCATCGTCCCGAAAATATTCAGCCATGGTCAAGGCGGCGTGGCCTACCCGGAACCGGCTGCCCGGTGGTTCGTTCATTTGACCGAAGATCATCACCATGTTTGGTAAAACGCCGGCGTCCCGCATGTCCCGGTACAACTCCTCACCTTCGCGGCACCGTTCGCCGATGCCGCAAAAAATGCTGACCCCCTCCTGGTGTCCGATCATGTTGTGAATCATTTCGGTCAGCAAAACAGTCTTGCCGACACCCGCTCCGCCGAAAAGGCCAGCCTTGCCACCACGCTCCAGCGGAACCAGAACATCGATGACCTTTATCCCTGTTGCAAAAATCTCGGATTTGGAAGAGCGCTGTGCCAGCGTTGGCGGGTTGCGATGGACTGTGCGCCAGACGATATCGGTCGGTGCCGGCTGCCGGTCTATAGTGTTCCCGAAGACATCGAACATGCGCGAGAGAATTCCCTTGCCGACCGGAGCCTTCAGAGGCCCGCCCGTATCCTCAACCGCATCTCCACGGGCAAGGCCCTGGGTGGGAGTCATCGCAATGCCACGGACGCGATGGACGTCGAGTTGAGCGAGCACCTCGATAACAATTGCCCCCTCATTGGCGTGCAGCAGTGAGTAGATGGGAGGCAAACGTGCCTCGAAAAGGATATCTACTACGCTGCCACGAACCAGGAGCACCTTCCCGATGTTGGCAATAGCCGCTGTATTTTTCATAGCATGGTCTTTCAAAGATATTTCCAGACAGTTTTTATTCCCACAGGCGTTCTGAGAGGTTCTGGGGATAGGCTGCGCACGAAGTTTTCACCCGTCATACCCTCTCCATCGCGGCAGTGTATTCGCCACGGCGCGCCATTCGGTTGCAGTCGGCTCGATGGTATAAGGCGTTTTGGGCGGCTACCACTTGGCCCGCTTCGCCCTTCCAGATCTCCAATGCCGGTTGCTGGATGGCGCGGCCAAATGAAAACGAAAGCGCCCAGGGAAGTTGCGACCTGAATCGAATGTTCATCGCATTCAAACGAGCCGAGGCTAGTTCAGCGGATTGCCCACCTGACAGAAAGGCAATTCCCGGAACCGCGGCGGGGACGGCCTGCAAGAGACACCTCACCGTCGCGTCGGCCACCTTGTCCACCGTTTCTTGCTTGGCGCAGTTCACTCCCGGAAGCACCATGTTGGGTTTGAGAATCATGCCTTCCAGGAGTACCCGCTGGGTGTAAAGATGGTTAAAAACCACTCGCAGGATTTCCTCCGTCACCTCAAAACATTGCTTCAGAGAATGCGCACCATCCATGAGCACTTCCGGCTCGACAATAGGAACCAGTCCGGCTTCCTGGCACAGCGCGGCATAGCGGGCCAACGCCTGCGCGTTGGCTTTGATGCCGCCCCGACTTGGAATACCTTCACCTATGATAATCACCGCGCGCCATTTGGCAAACCGGGCGCCCATTTGCGCATATTCAGCCAAACGCTTGCGTAATCCATCCAGGCCTTCGGTGATTTTTTCTCCGGGATGCCCGGCCAGATCCTTAGCGCCGGTGTCCACTTTGATGCCGGGAATAATGCCGGCATGAGTGATGGTTTGAACAAAAGAAGTGGTGTCACTTTTCTGTTGGCGGATCGTCTCGTCATAGAGGATGAGGCCGCTGATGCACTTACCGAGACCAGGCGTGGTGATAATCAACTCCCGGTAGGCGCGCCGAGCCTCCTTTGTTTGAGGAATCCCGTGCTGCGCAAAGCGCTTGTCGCAGGTTGGCGTACTTTCGTCCATCGCCAGCAACCCTTTGTCGCCGGCAACCAGCATCCTCGCGGTATCTCCAAGTTCTTGTATCTTCATTTTGTATTGTCCCATTGGCAGTTTCGAATTTTAATCTCGTCGACCGTATCCGCTTCAAAATAAAGTCTCGCCGTCAATGCACCGGTCAGCAGAAAAGCGATGTCTATCGTCGACAGTTCGCATTGCCAGGCGCGCCGGCCGGTCTGAATGTCGAGAAAATGATAATAAAAGCCCTGGTAGCCGCTGGCTCCGCCCTCGCGCCCACTTGTGCTTCTGCTTTCATCTTCCTGTTAGGTTTTGGATCAAAGAACGAGCACTCGCTGGAAGGTCGAGGTCTCACCACGATCAGATTTCAACACAAGTTCGTTTTCCTTGAACGTCACGATTGCACTTGAAGTAATCTTGTTCCTCAAAAGCTCGTTTTCCGCACCAGTGATTCTCAGAGTGATAATTGCGTCGGTGATTTTCCACGTTCCGCGAATCGTACCTGTCACACCTTGAGAAAGAGTATTAGTAATGAATCCCGTAGGATGTAGTTGGGAGACGAAAGAGCCGTCACCGTCGATTGACATTGTCTCTTTCAAATCGCCAAGCGTACCTTGCCAGCGCCCGACGATTTTCGTCGAATATTGCGCCTCCAAGACAGGTGTTGAATTGTTTACACAGGACTCTACACAAAACCCTAAGACTACTACTGCGATTGCCCTAACCCAAGGCGTGCATTTAGTTTTCATGAGATCGATTCTTTCCATCATTTTTTCTTGAGATCTGTTATGGACTGAGCCGCCAGTGCGATAAATTCGTTCACGATTGTTTGCACGATCACTCACTCGCTTTTTTCCATCCAATCCATTCCGGATTTCCGTCCTTGTCTCTCAATCGCAAGACTTCATTTCCCTGCTTTACAGTTGTGGCAAGCATGAAAGACACACCACGAACGATGACCTGGGAGCCGGTCACGGTGACCTGATTACCTATTTTAAAATGTTTTACTTCCTCAGGACCTACAATGTAGAAGGCAGGGCCCAGGTAAACCGGCAGTACCTCTTTTTTGTCAGTAAAGACAGTCAATCGTATTTGCATGCCGAATCCCGGTTCGGGAACTTGGTCTACTTTTATTACTTGTCCTGAGATGGTTTTAATTGTTTTAGAGTCGAAGGCGCTTTGGTAAGGGCCTTCTCTCCCTGCAGCAGGATACATCGGGGAACCGTAATAACTGCCATGACCATAACCACCATAACCGTAATCATAGCCCAATTGTCCCCGATATTCATATTCGGGGACACCATAATGCTTGAAAATATCCTGGCCCCACTGCGCATCCGCGATGTTTGGCAGCTTGGCCTTGTCAAAAGCAGGTGCTTTTTCCATTTGTTCTTTCGATTGATTGAGGAAGAATATGCCTTCTGATGGAAGCGCTGCAAGGGATGCCCAAGGGATGGGAAAAAGCTTATCACCGATGCTCAAAAAACCGCCGGATTCAAGGACAGCGTACACAATTCTTCCCGTATCGATATCGACGACTAAATCCTCGATCTTTCCTAACGTCTCCCCCTTCTCATTAATCACCTTGGAGCCTATGATTTTTCTCACCATAAAGGCATTAATTCGCTGACCTTCTTCCGTTTTGCCGGCTATATCTCCTGGCCTCGGCACTTTTTTCTCTTGAGTAAAGCCATTCGTTCCAAGAAAGAGACCGACCATAGCCAAAAGAACAATTATCAGATGCTTTCTCATTTTGTATTCCTCCTTTTCAGTTTTTTCTTATAGATCAATGACACCCTTGACCTACAATTCCACCCGCCCAAGCCCATATCGAATTTCGGCATGAAGTACTTTTTGTCTCTTATCCCACCTTATGCCAAAAACTTGGCCGGCGCCTTCTTCTCATCTACTTCCATGCCGCCAGTATGCTTAAAGCCGATCCCTTCGGTCTTTTGGATATTTGAAGGGCGTGTTTCATGCCGTGAACCACTCGCTGTGCTGCGGTAGCTGTGTGCGATGCGAATTCGCAGATCGACTTGGTGTTTCTGTCGATCGTCAACTAAAGGGATGAAAAGGTCGTGCTCTGACTGCCGTCGACCGTCAACATCGTTACGCCGTCCGCTGCCCGCGTTTGGTTTACCGTGATGTGGTAAACGGTCTCCCGATACCGATAGTTCATCTTGAACGACTCCCAGTGTGCAGGGATGCAGGGTTCGATATACAGCTTTTCCGCCTCGAGCCGCAGTCCCACAGGATGGATTCCACGATCAACCGATACATCCAACCTGCCGAACCCGAGTACCAGGTCCAGCCACCGCGGCCGGTATGGGGCGGCAGCGCATATACATCGGACGCGATGGCTACGGTTCCACCATGTAGACGGCAATCGACTCGGCGCTTGCTGCGTGGTTCACCGGATTGATGATCGACAGCAGTTCCCAGGCGCGACGGCTATCTTTTAAGGCGGCGAATGCCATTACCGCCCAGACTGTATAATGGACTATCTCCAACTTCTACAACCAGCCATTTACCAGATGGAAGCCGTGCGCCAAGAGAGGATAATTTGCGACAAAGTTGTTCCTGGGCTGCCCGACGTTTTGGCTGTTGTATTGGCTCCAGCCGAACTATCACTTCAGTTTTGCTGGATTTCACCCAGCCATGGCAG
>JBBQVT010000187.1:0-7099 GCA_038211245.1 Desulfobulbales bacterium
AATCGACGTTTTCCTTCTCGAAGGCCCGAAGGTTCTGCAGAGCGACATCGCGTGAGGTCTTTGCTTCGCCCATCATCTGCAGGGGCAGGCCGCAGCAGGACTGGGCCATGGGAAAGGACATGGCGCAGCCGTTTTCGGCAAGAAGCTGAAAGGCGGCCTCCATCTGTTCCGGGTAGACAAAGTCCTGGACACAGCCGGAAAACAACCCCACCCGCAAACGCGGTGCCACCGGTTGCGGCAGCTCCGGGAAGCGGTCACGGAGGGTGGGTGATAAGTAGTTGCTTTCTTCGGTGCCCCTAAAAAGCTCTTTCAAACGAAGAGCCATCTGATCCGCTGCACAAAAACTACCGTTTTAACACAGTAATGTCCGGCTAGAAACATGCAATTAACAGGTTGTAATGATTTTGAGAAAAGTGATTTTCACTTGACAAATCAATGAAGACACGTCGCGAATTTTTCATAACTAGCCGTTAACTTTAAGGAGTTATGAAAATGTAACGATCACGCGCGCCAAAGTTAAGTTTCCACGGTTCTTCCGAATTAAGCGTACGTTCAACAGAAATGAGTAGGAAATAGAAGGGACATAAAGTCTAAAAGTAAAAGGATCATAGAGATTGTTGAAGAAGTTTGCAACGTCCCTGGAGGACCACTTTGATGGCATCTTGGCTTATTTTGATACTAATTGCGTATCAACAGGTTCTCTCGAAGGCTTGAAGGAACCAACAGGTTGTAGGGAGTCGCTTTCCTTTTCCGCGATTTGCATCCTGAGCAGTCGACTAAGAGACCACTTCGCCTGCCGGAGTCGTCTGCTAAGGATGTTTTTCCTCAACATCTGGCTGTTAGATAATGACATTTTCTCAAATTCAGCGTACACTTCCGCCACTGATTTCATCTTCTAAGCCACTTAATATTTTTTCCAATAATTTGTCACTTTTAGGTTCGGTCCTGGGCGCGGCCGGGGAAAGCGCTTCAACGAGGTTCAATATGGTAAAATCATCTGGCTTGACTAGGGCCCTGGAACATATACTCCCGACTTTTCCGGCAAAAATTCATGGCGCTATCATCACTCTGCTGTTCTTCAACCTGACATCTTTTTTCCTCATTTTGCTGACCGGATTCTACCCGGCGGGTCAAACTGTATTCATGGCAATCGGCTTAGCAATGATACTCCTGGCACTCATCGTCGGATTGGGTTTCATCGGTATACTTAAAGCCGGCAGGAATGAAGCAACCGATGAAATATTGTCGCTGTTCTCGAACATCGCCGGGGGCAAAGCCGATCTTGCCAAAATCGAGAGGAAGTTCAACACGCCTGAGGCAGAGAAAATAAGCGGCAGCTATGAGTCGTTTCTTCATTCCATCAGAAAACTGGTTGGTGAAATCCGCCGGATAGGGATCGATATCGCCGTCGATTCTACTCAGGTGGCGGCGACGGTTTCGGCTACCGCCCGGAAGACCATGGAGCAGAGAGAACTCTCAGAAACGGCGACGACAGCCAGCAATGAAGCAAATACGGCCATAGCCGAAGTATCGGAAAATGCCCAGTACGTCTCTGAAAGAACCACCAACAACCTGCAGATGGCCAGGAGATCATATGACGAGCTCGTCGATGTTACCGCAAAAATCGGCCGCATAAACAGCACCGTGAACTCATTTATCAGTACCGTTGAGGAGTTGGGGAAAAGCTCGACACATATTCTGGATATTGTCAACACTATCAACAGCATATCCGAACAAACCAATTTGTTGTCGCTGAACGCCACCATTGAAGCCGCCAGAGCCGGCGAACACGGGAAGGGTTTTGCGGTTGTCGCTCAGGAAGTACGGGAGCTGGCCAGAAGAATCAAGCCGGCAACTGAAAAAATTTCCTCAAACATCCATTCAATGATCGCAATCGTTGCCAAGACGCAGAGCGAGACATCGGAAATTCTTCAATATTCCAGGGAGACCGACACGGTTGTCGGACAGGCAACGGAAAATTTCATGACAATGATCTCCGACTTTGAAACAACCGATGATCAGTTGATGAAAATCGCCGCAGCCATTGAGGAGTTATCCACCAACAACCGTGAGATTACCCATAAAGTTGTAAGTATCAATGCGCTCAGCAGGGACATCGCGGGCGAGATGGACACATCCGCAATCTCCGTCGGCACACTCAACCGGGCAACCGAAAAAATGCTCGAAATGGTTTCCTTCTTCAAGACCGGGGAGGGCCGGTTTGATTGTCTTATAAACATGGCCCAGGAGATTCGTCTCGTTTACGAAAAGAAAATCCAACTATTCCGGGAAAGAGGCGTCAATGTCTTTGACACAAACTATCAGAAGGTAGCTCATACCAGCCCGCAAAAATACACTGCTGCCTTCACCAAAGTTTTTGAAAACGAAATGATACCGCTCTATGAATCGGCAAAGCAGCAGATTCCTGACGCCATTTACATTTTGGCAATCGATCGGAAAGGCTATCTTCCCGCCCATCAAGCCGCCTTCTCCAAACCGATGACCGGCGATCCTGCCCACGACCTGATTTACAGCCGCCATCAGCGCATCTTTTTCAGCAATGAATCGGAGAAAAGGCGCTGCACCCATACCGAAGCGATGCTCATGCAGACCTATATGCGCGACACCGGCCAGATCCTCAATGATCTTTCCCTACCGATTTACATCGACGGAAGACATTGGGGCGCGTTGATCATTGGCTTTGACCCGAAGGTAATGTTTGCTGCAAAGTAACGACTATCCACTTGGATAAGGACGTGGCTTCAGATTCCGATAAACATTTTCCAGGGAAAAATCATACCGAGACAAATCCGGATTGAAAACTTTGGAAAAGCTGCGAAAATCGATTTTGCTCCAGTCCCCATCGCCAAATACATCAAGGTAATTGATAACCCTCTGTCGATCCAGAGAACTGAAGAGCGGTAACTGAAGTTCCGTGCCGATCTCGGCAAAGTCTCTGCCATGAAAATAATCATGGAGCAGGATAAGAGCCCAGCCCCCGGTCATGAAATGACCACCGACGGAGACGACTAAGCCACCATCCCTTACCTCCAGAAGAGCCGGCAGGTCCCAGTTTAGTCCGCCGATCATTACATCTTTCCCTGGTATTTTCCCAATTTCGCGTACCGCATTGAGTGCGCCTAAGGCCAAGGGGTCGTTGGCTACCCAGATTACCGAAAGTCCAGGATATTGACGGAGCACTCCCTGCGTCTGAAGATAGGCCTTCTCCCTGCTCCATTGGCCCACAAAAATCTGTTTGAAGCAATCTCCTCAGTTTCCTGAATAGCCACCTGCAATCCGACATTTCGAGCGATAGCCGCAGGAGTGACATGGTCTCCGGCGCTTGCTACAGCTTCAAGCTTACTCCCCATACTACCGTGTTCCTCCTTGCCTCGCTTTGCTCAACAACTGCCAGGTTAACAGTTTTCCGGCGGCGGTGTTACCGGGAACCAGCGAACCAAGATAAAAAGGATGTTTAATCATATTCTTTTATAAGAACCATGACAAGTAAGGGGGTGTCAGATTTACTACATTTTTATCCCCTGCGAGGAAGAACTGACTCTTTTTAATCCTTCACCCTTAATTAATGACCCGAATGATATCAAAAAAATATGGGAGAAGGGACACTTTCTAGCTGCATGGCCATCCGCTGATAGCATTTGGATGCATGGCTATCGTTACATT
Organism: Desulfobulbales bacterium; assembly: GCA_038211245.1. Classification (GTDB taxonomy): domain Bacteria; phylum Desulfobacterota; class Desulfobulbia; order Desulfobulbales; family Desulfocapsaceae; genus Desulforhopalus_A. The sequence continues at coordinate 3,685 of JBBQVT010000187.1, forward strand.
TTTGGTGTCTATAGCCTGGCCAGCATGTATACCCCGGGATTTGTGGAAATGGCCCTTGCTCACAATCTTACGAAACTTGCAATCGTGACCGCAGACGATCCCTTTTCCGAAAGTCTGGCCAAAGGTACCGATAAATGGGCCGAGAGGTTGGGATTTGAGGTGGTTTTTCGTAAAGCTTTCGAAAATGGTACAGAAAATCTCGATCCCGTCGTCGAAAGCATCAAGCCTTCTGGGGCAGAAGCCGTTGTCGTGTGCGATCATTTTGATGAAGAAGTTGCCGTTTCCCGGCGGCAAGGCCTTTTATAAATTTATATACACTGTGGGCATACCGTTATTGGTGATTAACGTCCTGAATGGCAGTGGAAATATATGACTCGCAGCATGTGTCGACAGAGATTTTAACATTAGACAAATTGAATTGTTTTGTCTATTGTGGCGGTCAACCAGCGGCGCAGAGAGGTGAGTTAAGAGTGCAAATCAGGAATAAATTGACAAAAGTACCAAACATTGGTACTTTGGGGCTATGAATAAAAACACTTCATTTAGCTTGGGCGAACATTTCGGCGCGTTCGTGACCACACAGGTAAGCAAAGGCCGCTACAGCAACGCAAGCGATGTTGTCCGCGCGGCTTTGCGCCTGCTTGAAGAACAGGAAGCGAAACTTGCGGCGCTCCAGGTTGCGCTGGTGGAAGGCGAGCAGAGTGGCCCATCAACCCCGTTTGATTTTGAAGCCTTCATTGCACGGAAGCGGGCCATGCCGTCGTCGGTAACATGACGTATATCCTTTCTCCGCGTGCGCAGGCTGACCTTGATGAAATCTGGAACTATACGGAACGTCAGTGGGGCATCGACCAGGCCGAAACCTATATCCGTCAGCTTTGGCAGGACATCGAGGCCATAGCGATAAAGCCGACTATCGAGCGATCCTGCTCCGAAGTGCGGGCCGGATACTACAAAATCCGCTCCGGTTCTCACATCCTTTTTTACCGTCTGGGCAAGAGCGGCATAGATGTTGTTCGCATTCTTCACGAGCGGATGGATTTTGAACGGAACCTTTAAATTTGCTTAAGCCCCGTCTATATTCTTGATTCACGGCGCTCTGGTAACGCTCCCCTTTCGCTCCTCACCCCACACCATTTCCACGAGAGACCTTTTCACACATACATACACTAGACAAAACGATAACCCACTCTATCCTCTCCCAGCTCCGGCAGTGCACCTGTGAGGAGCCAAGAGCTCTACCGGTCAGCGTACCCGGGTAACACTTTCGCCTGCTTAAAATGGCGTCGCCCGCCTGCGATTCCCCAAACTTGACGCAATACCAGCCTAGCGGCCTTCCCCCGCCACAGTCGGACGCCGCGAGGACATCGAAGCCGCCACCCGGTACACAAGGCCCCCGGCGGTCAGCAATTCCGGCTGGCGGTACTAGTCCTAGTGGGGCATGAGTGTGTGGCGTAGCGTTTCTGAAGTCAATTTGAAGAGAGAGAGCAACCTCGGCCGTCAGTAAGAAAAATGTCATTTCTAGGCGTTATATAGCAACCTTCGTCAATACACAAAGGAACTGCAATGCCTTGGAGCGACCAAGCCGATGTTTACAGGGTGTAATCCTTATTTATGGCTTATATGTTGTCTCTTCAAAGAGTTAATTGGGTTTTCCAAGATTTGTTTATTTATTCGGGGAACTGTCCCTATTTTTCGACATGATGATCCCCAGAACATAGAACCGGTTCCGGGAATAGAACTCGTAGAATCCATCCGGTTTGTTCACGACTATGCTGCCATTGGGAAGATTGGAGATGGAAATATTGAACCCCGTCATCATGTTGTAATCGAACATGAACCGGTTCGGGCTTTTCATCATGACCGGGATGCTGTCCACATTCTCTCCGTTCAGGATCCGTCTGGCAAACATGGCCGCCGCCTCTCCCTGTGCAAAACCGCTGGTCAGCATCCCGCCGACCATTCCGTAACCAAGGTTGAAGTCCCACACGCCGAATATCGGAACCGGGGACCGGTCAGCAATGAGAGATATGGATTCTTTGTCGTCGAAGAATGTGCCCACTTTGTCACGGGAAACAAACGACACAAAAGTCCTATAAGCCCTCGAATACGGAAGGGTCAGAATCACTTCCGGAACACAGCTCGTAAACACCTCCGATTGCTGGTAAGGTTTGGCCTGCAGGACTTCTTATCTTTTGATGGCGGCGGGCCATTTCTGCTCCTTATGAAGAGGTTGCTTATCTCAGACAAGTGAATGGTTGATTTAATGGGTTTGACTCCTCCCCAAAATCCATGCCTGAAACCTGGCTAAAATTGGGAGGTTTAAAATCGCCTGAAATTCCTGTCGGATAAGGGTTTAGGTGAAATCCTGTGGGACTTTAGTGTCGTTTGTTTAATTGTACCAACCTTTACGGGCAGACAGAATCGTGAAAAGTGAATACACCCTTCTCGTCGATTTTTACAATTACCGCGCACTTGTTGGGATCGCCATTGCCGTTGAAGGCGATTTTTCCGGTTGCCCCGTCAAAATCCTTGGTTTTTGCCAAGGCCTCTTTGACGGCGACCCGATCGGCGATCAGGTTGCCGGTGAGGCCGCCGGTATTCTTGATCGCCTGAATCATCAAGCGCACCGCGTCCCACGTCAACGCCGACGGTTCGTCCGGATAACTGCCATAGGCCTTGGTGTAGGCCTCGACAAAGCTCTTGTTCAAGCCCTTGGCGTTGCCGGGGGCATAATTGCCGGTGAAGAACAAGCCGTTGCAGTCGCTGCCGCAGGTGCCGATGAGATCTCCACCGGCCCAGGAATTGCTGCCGACGATCGGCATGGTCAGACCCGCCGCTTTGGCCTGTCGGACAATGAGCGGCACTTCGTTGTAATGCTGTGGAGTGAAGAGAATGCCGGCACCCGAAGCCTGGATCCGCTGCAGTTGTTTGCTGAAGTCGGTGTCTCCGGTGCGGAATTCCTCAAAGGCGACCACTGACCCGGGACCGTTGACAGCTTCGAATGATTCTTTGAAACTGCTTGCCATGCCGCGGGGATAGGCACTGATGATATCATAGAGCACCGCTGCTTTGGTGGCTTGGAATTGGCTGGCGGCAAACTTGGTGAGCACCGGCCCCTGAATGGTAAAAACGAAGCAGGTGCGGAAAACAAAGGGGCGATCCTTAGTGGTGAGCGGCGAGGTGGACCAGGGGGTGATCATCGGCGTGGCATAGGCCTGGGCCATCTGGGCGACAGGAATGGCCTGGCGGCTGATGAGTGGTCCGATGATACCCAAGACCTTTTCCTGACTTACCTGCTTTACTGCCAAGGTTGCGGCGACGGAAGGATCCGAGGTGTGATCGCCATAAAGAAATTCGACCTTATAGGTTTTATCGCCGACTGTAAGTCCCCCGGCGTGTTCGATCTCCTGCC
>JBBQVT010000188.1:0-7084 GCA_038211245.1 Desulfobulbales bacterium
TATGGACAACCTGGAGTTGGTCAAGGCGGTGACCGATGTTCGTTTGAAATCGGATATTGCCGGTTCCGGCAGCCTCATCGGCGCCCTGGCAAACCGCACCAACGAGGAAAATCAGAAACTCTATGACCGAATGATTGAAACGATGCTGAATAAGCTCGGCTATTGTACCACTTGTGCCCAGAAAACTATTGAATACTTTTGTACTCAAGTAGACGAGAACTGAGCGACCCCCGGCAACAGTACTGGACCACTCGCAAAGGCTCTTTAACCCAACACCAAGGGTGAAGTAAACTGATGAAGAATAAACTTCGGGCCCTCTATCATAGCCTTAAAGAACAGGGACTGACTCCCGATCAGGAGCAGATGATCCGTCATGAACTGGATATCCTTGACCTGGACGGCGAGCATCGATGTATTACCCGACCGACCTGCCACAGCCTGTATGCCTACAACGACCTGGAGATGCTCCATAATGCCTCTCCACCGCACCTGCTGGCCTTAACCTCCGTCCAATCCCTCGACTATCTGCTGGAACGGGACAAGCAGCGGGAGAAAGATGGCTTTCCCCGAAAGATACGCATCGGCAAGATGGTTAAACCGAGCCAGGACGGCGATGACAAGGTGGTCATTGTGCCGACCACTGTGGAAGAAAAACTCCTGCACGATCAGGTTCGGGTAAATGTTGAAGGCGACGGCGGCGACGGTGACGGCGGAGGTCAAGGTGGCGCCGGCGAAGGTGAAGAGGGCGAGGTCATCGGCGAACAACCGGTAAGACCGGAACCGGACCAAGGCCAGGGCGGTGCAGGCCAGGGCGAAGGAGGGGGTCATGATGTCGAATCGAACGCCTACGACCTGGGGCGTATTCTCACCGAGCAGTTTGAGTTGCCCAATCTGAAAGATAAGGGCAAGAAACGCTCCCTCACCAAATATACCTACGATCTGACCGATAAAAATAGAGGTTTCGGGCAATTCCTTGACAAGAAATCAACTCTCAGGCGAATTATCCAGACCAACATTGCCCTGAAGCGGATCAAGGGGCAGGGGGCGGTAGACAGTCGGCAACTCCTGATTTCTCCTAAGGATCGGGTGTATCGGATTCTTTCCAAGGAAAAAGACTACGAGTCCCAGGCCGTGGTGTTTTTCGTTCGCGACTATTCCGGCTCCATGGGTGGCAAACCCACGGAACTGGTGGTGAATCAGCATGTGCTCATCTATTCCTGGCTGATATACCAGTATAAAAATCAGGTGGTTACCCGTTTTATCCTGCATGATACCGAGGCCAAGGAGGTCGATAATTTCCAAATCTACTACAATTCCAGCGTCGCCGGCGGAACTCAAGTGTCCAGTGCCTACGCCCTGGTCAATAAAATTGTCGAAGATGAGACGCTTGAGCGGGACAATAACATCTATATCTTTCACGGTACCGACGGCGACGACTGGGACACTAAGGGAGAGAAGGCCATTCCCGAGCTGAAAAAAATGTTGGCCTATGCCAGCCGAGTCGGCATCACCATTGCTGAAAATGGCTATGGCATCTCCGGGCAGACCGAGGTGGAGAAATATATACGCAAATCCGGCCTGCTGGAGGAAAAGCAAGCCTTATTGCGCCTTGATGTCATCTCCAAGGATACCACCGAGTCGCGGCTCATCAATGGAATTCGGGAGTTAATATCCTGACACTCGGCAGATCACGGTGTCGGAGGATGATGGAGAGCCTCCACACCACCAACGAAAATTGTTGCACTACGGCTTACGCTCACTGTGAGGTGCTATGGAACTGATCAGCCAACATGCCAAAAAGATCATGGAAGGATGTAAGGAACGTGCCCGTGATGCCGGGTTGCGCTTTCAAGATCAGAGTCTCGAATATATCGTTACCAATCGCGATTTCCTCCAGCTGTCGCCGAAAAACATGATCCCCACCCTCTATGACTACTGGGTGCAGGATGTCGAGGTGTTAAAAGAGCAGGGTCAATACGAACTCTATCCCAACAACCCCTACGAAACGGTCATCAACACTCGGCCGGCGATTTCATTCTATAACGACAATAATCCGGACTGGTTGAACGTGATGATTTTCTATCACGTTATCGGCCACATCGACTTTTTCCAGAACAATCTCTTCTTCCGCAATACCTGGGATTACGACTTCGCCGGCAAGGCTCTTGCCGATAAACGAATAATTGCCAAACTTCGCTCGGAAAAGGGGCGGTGGGTTGACTATATTATCGAATTTGCCAGATCTATCGACAATCTGGTAGGCTATTTCGACCTTCTTGCTTCGTTTTCCGAGAACGGCAAAAAACAGACGATGGTCGACTATTATTTTGATGTCTTTCTGCAGGAAAAAGAAAAAAAATCGATTGCCGCCTATGTAACCGAAATCGAACATTATAATAAGCTTCTCAAGGAATTTCCGGAGGATGGAGAGGAACGCTTTGTCGAATATGTAAAGAAAAAATACGCCGAGTTTGAATCCCTTTTTGAAAGGGCCGGCAAAGAACCGAACAAGGGCGGCAGGCGGGACCTCCTGCAATTTATCATGGATAATTCCAAGTTCTTGGGCCGTGAAGAAAATAAATGGATGCTCACGGTCATCGAAGTGATCCGCGCCACCTCTCTCTATTTTCAACCGCAGATCCGCACCAAAATCCTCAATGAAGGTTGGGCAAGTTATTGGCACGACAATCTTTTTTTGAAAGACGAGCGAATTCTTGGGCACGAAGTAGATTATGCGGTGATCAATGCCAAGGTAACCTCCATGCCGCGGGTAGGCCTCAACCCTTATGCACTGGGCATGCGTCTTTTCAGTTTTCTTGAAGACCAGGCCAATAAAGGTAAAATGACTTTTGATTACAGGAAATTATCTGACCATAACGATAGAAAATTGTATAACGAAAAAACCGGTATGGGCAAAGAGTTTATTTTCTCGGTCCGGGAAAATTTCTGCGACTCCATGTTTATCAACGCCTTCATCGACCAGGATTTCGTCGATTTGCATAGGCTTTTTGTCGTCGACAAACGTCTGAACAAAGAGCGGATGACCTGGGAATATTATGTAAGATCCCGTAAAACAGAACAATATAAAGCGATGGTTGCCGACTCCTTGTACCACCCACCGTCAATTACCATCAATGTTGACGATGATAATTCCCTGATAGTGAATCATGTTTTTGAAGGTAAACCCCTTTACCGCGATTATATCGAAGGGGCCCTCATGGGGATTGAATTTTTGTGGGGCGGCAAAGCCTGCCTTTATACCATGGAACCCGAGCCGATTAAAAAGGACCCAAGTCAAACCGGCAAAGAAGAACAGCCACCCCGGGAAATTAAATGGCGACGAATTCGCTACACCATGAAGGACAAAAAAATGACCCGAGTGCAGGCTTGATCAATAGATGAGAAAGGTGAGTGCATGCGCGATTTAAGTAAAGCCATGGGCAGTCTTGAGAATTGTAGGGGGCAATTGAGCCAATCGCCGATCCTCTCTTTCAACGAGTTTCTGCAGGAGGTCATTGCCTCTCCGCAACGGGTAATCCGCAATGTCTATCAGGTGTATTCGGATATGGCCGATTCCTTGGTGTGTGATGGCATTGATGAATACGGCGATGACCCCGAGTCTATTGGTTTTTTGAAATACGACTGTTCAAAGCTTTTTGTCGACGGTGCCGACAGGGCATTTTTTGCCGATCGCCTTTTTGCCAATCGTTTGATGCGCCACGTTGATAGTTTCAAGGTGGGCGCCAAACAGAACAAGATATACATCTTCGACGGGCCGCACGGCAGCGGCAAGTCTACCTTTCTCAATAATCTGCTGCGTAAATTCGAAGAATATGCCAACTCGCCGGAAGGATGCCGGCATGAGGTGGTTTGGCGACTGAAACAGGACCATTTGGTAGGAGGAGTGCACAGCCTCAATTCCCTTACCGAAAAGCTGGCCTGGGTCCTGGAAAACGAGGGCAAGACGGAACTGGCATCGGAAATGAAATGCGCCTGCAACGCCGATAACGATCTTGGAGGCTACTTCGATGTACCTTGCCCGAGCCACGACAACCCTCTCCTGCTTATCCCAAAAGAGATACGTCGGCAATTTTTTGACGACCTTTTTGAAAATGATGAGTTCAAATGGCAGCTGTTTACCGAAAAGAAATACGAGTGGATCTTTGTTGAAGAACCCTGCACCATCTGTGTTTCGCTGTACCAGGAACTGCTGAAAAAGCACCACGATCCTGGTAAGGTCCTGGAATGCGTCCACGCCCGACCATTTGTTTACAATCGGCGTCTTGGCGAAGGCGTTTCAGTCTTCAGTCCCGGCGACAAACCGCTGCTGCAGAATGTTCTCACCAATGAGGTCCTGCAGAAGAAACTCGACGCCACGCTTTCCGGCAGCAAACACGTCAGTTATATCTATTCCCGCTATGCCAAGACGAACAACGGCATTTATGCCTTGATGGACATCAAATCGCACAACACCGAGAGGCTGATGGAACTGCACAATATTATCAGCGACGGGGTGCACAAGGTCGAAGATATTGAAGAAAGAGTCAATTCCCTGCTCTTTGCCCTGATGAACCCCGAGGATAAAAAACTGCTTGATGATCTGCAAGCATTCAGTGACCGAGTAGAATATATCAATATCCCCTATGTTCTTGATTTGCAAACCGAAGTAGATGTTTACCGGGAGAATTTCGGTAAACACATCGACGAAAATTTCCTCCCCCGGGTTCTCCATAACTTCGCCAGAGTCATTATTGCCACTAGGCTGAGAACCAAGTCTGAGGCGATGGAGGAATGGATCACCAAGCCGGAAAAATACGAGATGTATTGTGACACCAACCTGCAACTGCTGAAGATGGAGATTTTTACCGGCTATATTCCCGAGTGGCTAAAGGAGGAGGATGTGGCCATCTTCACGGCCAAGAGGCGACAGAGTATCATTGCCGAATCGGAGAAAGACGGATGGAAAGGCCTTTCCGGCCGCGATTCGATCAAACTGTTTAACGAATTTTACTCAACGTATGTTCGGGAAGATAAGCTCATCGATATGTCGATGCTCAGCAAATTTTTCCGCAAATGCTGCAAGGAAGATCGCAACATTCTGCCCATGGGCTTTCTCGATTCCCTCCTGAGAATGTACAACTTTACCGTTCTCCAACAGGTCAAGGAGTCATTGTACTATTATAACGAGGAACAGATCTCGCGGGAGATTATCAATTACATCTTTGCCGTCAATTTTGAACTCGGGTCAGTGGAAATTTGCGAGTTCACCGGAGAAAAACTTGAAATAACAGAAGATTTTTTCAGAAGGCTGGAGTCCCGTCTGCAGATAGAGCAGAGAAACGCCTCAACTTTTCGCAGCAGTGTGCAAAAGTCTTACACCACCTTGGCCTTGCCCCAGGAGATGCTGCGCGATGGATTGCCCATTACCGAGACCTCCCTCTATCTCCATCTTTATGAGAGATCTACTTTTAATCTCAAAGAAAAAGTACTTGAACCCTTTCTCAAGAACGAAAATTTCCGGCGGGCGGTAAAGGATGTTGATCAGGACCAGTTTAGAACCTACGACAAGAAGATTCAGAGTGATATCAGCTTCATGATCGAAAATCTTCAGAAAAAGCACCGCTATTCGCGACAGGGGGCAAAGGAAATCTGTATCTATGTCATCGACAATAATCTTGCCGAGATGTTTTCCGGCACTGCAATCAAAAAATAGCCGGTTTCCCTTGAACACCAAAGAAGAATAGAGCCATTTTTTTTCATCGTCACCCCTATCCAATATTCATCCCCGAAGGGGCTCGCAAGATCATTGTCGGGACCCTGCCGCCACCGCGTTTCTCACTGGGAGAGCTCAGGGCAAGGGATGTCAATTTCTGCTATGGCAGCTGCGACGGGCTGTTGTGGCCGGTGTTGGATGCGCTTTTCAATCTCGCTTTGCGTTACGACAATTCTGAGGCAGCGGTCAATCAGCGCCAGGCCTTTTTGCGTCGAGAAAAAATCGGTATCGGGTGATATCGTCGAGTCATGTTTCCGGGATAAAATGGACGCCTCCGACCTTGGCATCAAGGATATCCAACTGCGTGACATCATCGATCGATTTTCTTTTGGTGATCGAGAGATCACCACCATTTCCCTCACCTCTCCCTCCAATGCCGCCAACATGGCGATCGGCAGCAATCATCTGTATAAACTTCGTAAAAAAGAAAATCCTGCCTACTCCACCTTCGATTTTCGCGTTGAACAATACAAAAAGGTTTTTCTTCCGTGAAAGGAGGAAAAAACGTTGGTATTTTTTACGTCCTGCAATATTGTTGCATGAGGTCAATGAGACATTTCTGGAATAACCAGAAAAAAAACGTGTCCGCTGATTTTCTGAGTATTGTCTAAATATAGAGGGTTGTCTAAATATTCGTCGGCCCAGATCAAGGTATCGACTGCCTGCCTGTCGCGGTGTTCGGCAAAAAGTACTGGTGCAACAGATTTGCAAGATTTGCGGTGAGATGACATATGGGCGAAACACATCCGATGATTGAAATGGCCGATCTCTTTTTTTCCTATTCGGGGCAAGAGGTGTTGTCGGCCATCAATTTTACCGTACATTCCGGCGATTTTGTAGCGATAATCGGGCCAAATGGCGGGGGCAAAACAACCCTTGTCAAACTGATCCTCGGACTGCTCAAACCTTCAAGCGGAACTCTTCGGGTCAATGGCAAGACCCCCGGCAAGGGCGGGTCGGTGATCGGCTATGTGCCGCAACAGATCAAACACAATGATAATTTTCCGGCCTCGGCACTTGATGTTGTCCTCATGGGAAGACATTCGCCGAACAAGCGCTGGGCCTTCTTTCATGGCGGTGACGACCGGACAGCGGCCCTGCAAGCCCTGGAGAAAATGGGCATGGAGAAGTATGCCGAGCGAAAGATCACTGACCTCTCCGGAGGCCAGCGGCAAAGGGTGTTGATTGCCCGGGCGCTGGTAACTGAGCCCGATCTTCTGGTTTTAGACGAGCCGACGGCGAGCATTGATACCAAAGGCCAGGCCGTTTTTTTTTAATCTCCTCAAGACACTCAATAAGGATTTGACGATT
>JBBQVT010000189.1:0-6896 GCA_038211245.1 Desulfobulbales bacterium
CGAGGTGGTACGAGGTGGCGAGGTGGTGCGAGGTGACGAGGTGGTGCGAGGTGACGAGGGGAACGAGGTGGCCAGGTATAGGAGAATGCGTGGGACAGTGCTTGAGCATCACCCGGCCCTGGTTCCCATGGGTCCCATGGGAACACTTACCTAATGCGTCGCATCCCAAACTGCCCATGAATCTACAGACATAACTGACGCAAGAAGCCTATACTGCGACGCAGTGAAGTTGTGTACCCATGCGGCGCATGGCAACGAAGATCACTAAATTATCGACTCAACAGGCTAAGTGTCACCCCGGCGGACTGATTGGCTTGGGCTTGCGAATTCATCCGACCGGAAATAGCTAAACCGGCAGCATCACACTTGCCACTGTTTATCCTCATGCCCTGCTCAACCGGGAGATGCTTTTCATATCCGGCAACTTTGCGGTGATTACTTGAGGGTATTTCTCTGTATGTGAATTAATTAAGCAAATTCGGTGCCATTCAGACTTTTTTAGTTAAGGTATCTGGTTTTTAATAGATTGCCAAAATCATTTGTTGTGTTGTTGATGGATATATTATTTATTGTTACAATGATTCATTCGACTGACTAAATGGATTTTTTAAATAAATCGAGATAATGGCATTGATTGCCTATAATTAGAGGCCTATGAGCACTGACCCCAACATCTTGCAAACCATTGCAAATGGCAAACCGGTACGAATCTTCATCCCTCTACTTGACCGACAAGAACGGGTCAGAGCCCATTGTATCTGCCAGGATATCCACCCGCCGAAATTTTCTCTGATATTCAAGGCCGGCGTCCTCCCTCTCGACGACATAGATGCCGCGCAACCATGTATCGTCAGCATCGATATGGGAGGCCCGAGCCTTTCGCTGGAAGCAATGATTCAAGAAATCGTTAATCCGCAGACCCTGCAGATGATCCTGCAGAAATCCATCAGCCATGAACAGATGCGGGAATTCTTTCGCATTGATGCGGTGACGCACGTTATTTCAAGCTCTTTTCGCACCCAATTCGTCAATCAAAACAGCGAACCCTGGTCAATCCAAGGCGAGACGGTGGACCTCAGCGGCAGCGGGATTCTGGCAATCTTCCCGCATCCACCTCCCACCGAGAAACAGGTGCAGCTGGAGATCTTTGTTCCATCCGCCGAACCTGAAACGGTCAAGGTTATCGCCCACCAGGTGCGGGTGCAGCTGCAAAATGATGGCCGCTATGAAGTAGCGTACCACTTTGATGATATCTCCGTAGAAGATAGAGATAAAATTATCGGCTGCTGCCTGGTACTGCAAAGAAAATTGCTGCGACTTAAGGTCCAGGTTGCGAAAAAATGACAACAGGATTGCCTATTTTCATGAGATGCCACCATGTCTGAACAGGATCTTCTTCGCCTTGTCAACTCCATACCTGACGGCCAACCGGCGACAATCACCGTAACCGATTTAGCCGGCGAGAGACGACATCTACAAGGGGTTTATAAAGAATCAAAGGCCCCCTCTTTCTACTTCCTTGCACCACCCGACCAGCTTCCAACTACCCTGGACACTTCCAAGCAGTGTTCTTTTTCCAGCAGGGACAAAAGTGATGGAGACATATCTTTGATTGCTGATATCCTGGATACAATCAGCACCAGAACCCTCGAACTGGTGGCCAGAAAACCGGTGCGGACTGAGGATCTCCGTCAGTTTTTCCGGGTATCCCTGCGAGCCCGGATCATTATCGGATTCTTTCCGGAGAATCCCGACAGCAATCAGCAAGAATGGCAGATTGAGGGAGAAACGATGGATATCTCACAATCAGGCATCCTCGCCGATCTTCCGGCAGAGTGTGCCAATGCCACCGGCCTTGACTTTGAGATTGCCCTGGTGAATCCACCCAAGCAGGTATTTTGTACCGGCCATGTCATTCGCAGCAAACGATTAAAAAAGGATCGCTGGATCGTTTCTTTCCACTTCGATGAAATTTCTGCAACGGATCGAGATGCCATTGCCAAGAATTGCTTTGCCGAACAGCGCCGACAACTGCGCGATAAAGGCGAGACTTACTGACGGCGAGAAAACACCCAAGCTCAAGCCAACCAGCTTTCTACGACAATAGACGACCCTTGTTGTTTACTTGGTTAACTGTTTGAAATCAGACAAATATTTCACGATATTTTTTGTCAACAATGATTGTCAAAGTGATTGTCAATAATGTTTACCTACAATATTCGCCAACAACGATCGTCAACAATGAAAATATGTGGTCATTGTTTGGAGGTCAATTCTGTAGAGATATTTATTCCCGTCTCCTAACTTTTCAGAATCCGCTGTCGATAAAATAGTATGGATACCATTACTCCCCTTTCATCCATATTGCCCGTCGGCCCTACCGCATCGCAAGGCCGAGGACGGAGCCACAGTCAGCAGTTTCCGCCGGCAGCCGGGCAAATACTCAAGGCTGTGGTGCTTGAAGCACACGGCGACAATCGCTTTGTTCTTGATATCGGCGGCAATCGCCTGACTGCAAGTTCTCTTGCCAAACTGGTTCCCAACCAGATTCTGCAACTCCAGGTAACCAAGACCGAGCCGCACATTGAACTGAAGATCGTCACCGACACACTTAACTTGTTTGCTGGGCGATCCCTCACCCTTCTCGGCAAAAACATTGACCTTACCGCTCTCTTTGCAGCAGTGCAAAGTCACACTCCGCAAGCGTTGCAGCAGCTCACCCCGACAAGCCGCGGTGTCCTTGAAGGCTTTTTCTCTCTCCAGCAGAATCCTCTTGGCGAAAAAGATGGTGGAGCAATTCTTAAACAGATGATCGACAGCCTCGGCCTGGGTCTCGAACACCTGCTTGCTAAGGGCGATAAAAATGCGGCCGTACACACCCTCAAGGCTGCCCTCCTGGAGATGGCGCACAACTTTTCGGCCGCAGAACACATCGCCGAGGCCACGCAGAAGGTTCTTACCACCCTTGAACTCTTTCAGTTCGCCCAGATCCAAAGCGGGAGTGGTTCCCAGCTGATCTTTCCTTTACCTCTGCCTTTTGTCGAGCAGGGCTATCTGATTGTTGAGCAGCAGGAAGAAGGGAGCACTTCAACCGGCTCAGAAACTGGGGAAAGCAGGTTTTCTTTGCATCTGACAATGTCTGATCTCGGCAATCTGCGGATAAATTTTATCCACAACTCGGAAGGGATATTTATCAGGTTTCATGCGGATTCAGAGGAGAAGGCCGATTTCATCGCCGCCCATGGCGAAGAGCTGAAGGAGACGATAAGCAACACTCCTTACATTGGCCTGGCTTTTTCGGGCGATGCCTCAGATCCGATTAGCGATCTGATCCGCAGCGTTGTGCCCCAGGGAAGTTCTATGCTTGATACCAAGGTGTGAGACAGATGGCTGAACAAAAAATTATCAATAAGGCGGTAGCCATTGTCTATGACGAAAAAGAGTCCGCCGCCCCCAGAATCGTCGCCAGCGGCAAAGGTATTGTTGCCGAAAAAATCATTGCCACCGCCAGAGAAGCGGGTGTCCACATCAAGGAAGATCCCAACCTCGTGGAGATCCTCGCCAAGATCCCCCTAGGCAATGAAATACCGGTGGAACTGTATCAGACGGTTGCTGAGGTTCTTGCCTTTGTCTATCAGGTCAACAATAAATTCAAACAGAAGTTGGGCGACCAAAAGTCTTAAATCGGCAAAAAAAAGGGTTACAGCATGACTCCTGCTGTAACCCTTTGTGTATTCCATTGAATGGCGGAGCGGACGGGACTCGAACCCGCGACCTCCGGCGTGACAGGCCGGCATTCTAACCGACTGAACTACCACTCCAACATCATATGGTGGTGGGCGACACAGGGCTTGAACCTGTGACCCTCGGCTTGTAAGGCCGATGCTCTCCCAGCTGAGCTAGTCGCCCCCATGCGAGCCATAAATCTTCCCCCGACAATATAACTGAAGGAACCAACGGTCCGTGAGGAAAACATAAAAAGGGAACCGACATTGCATCGATTCCCAGGATAAACATTCTGGCGGAGCGGACGGGACTCGAACCCGCGACCTCCGGCGTGACAGGCCGGCATTCTAACCAACTGAACTACCACTCCAATAATATTTGATGGTGGGCGACACAGGGTTTGAACCTGTGACCCTCGGCTTGTAAGGCCGATGCTCTCCCAGCTGAGCTAGTCGCCCCTTGTCAATCAAACGTGAAGGACTATTTACCAACTTCACCCTGCCACGTCAAGGAAAAACATCAAGCACGGTAAATATCCGACAACATTCCATATTCACCTGCTATTTCAAATTGTTGTTACTGTTCAAAGAGGGCTTTTCCGGCCGTTGCCACAAGTGCATGGCCAAGTACCTCGTCCATATGATTCACTAAATCAATTTTCAAAGATTTACGAATTTTCATGGGAACATCATTCAGGTCCCGCTCATTATCCTTGGGAACCAGTACATGGGTAATATTCCCTCTTTTGGCGGCCAGGAGCTTTTCGGTCAGGCCGCCGATGGGTAAAACCCTGCCGCGCAGGGTGATTTCCCCGGTCATAGCCAGATGGTGTTTAACAGGTGTTTTGATGAGTGCTGAAACCAAGGAGGTGGCCATGGTAATTCCGGCAGACGGCCCATCCTTTGGGATAGCCCCTTCGGGAACATGGATATGAATATCAAGTTTCTGGTAAAAATCCTCTTCCAAACCTAAGACCTTGGCTCTGGTACGCACATAACTCAAGGCCGCCTGCGCCGATTCCTGCATGACGTCCCCGAGCTTGCCGGTAATGGTAAGCTTTCCCGATCCGGGCATGAGGCTTACTTCGATCTGCAGCAATTCACCGCCGACCTCGGTCCAGGCAAGTCCGGTTGCGAGCCCAATCTCATCATTTTCTTCAGCCAAACCATATCGGTATTTGGGAGTTCCCAGAAATTTAGCAACCGATTGGGCGCTGACCTGGTATTTCTTGCCTTTGAGCTTTTTCTTTAATCGCTCCCTGGCTATCTTCCGACACAAAGAGGCAATGATTCTCTCGAGATTCCGCACCCCTGCTTCCCGTGTATAGCGGCGGATTATTTCAAAAATAGCCCCGTCGGTCAACTGGATGTCGCCGCTCTTAAAGCCATTTTGCTCCAACTGTTTGGGAATAAGATAGCCATCGGCAATCCGTAGTTTGTCTTCCTCGGTATAACCGCTGATCTGGATTATCTCCATCCGATCCTGCAGAGGGATCGGGATACCATGCAGATTGTTGGCGGTGGTAATAAAAAACACCTCGGAAAGATCATAGTCAATGTCGAGATAATGATCGTTGAAGGCAACATTCTGTTCAGGATCAAGGACTTCAAGAAGAGCTGAAGACGGGTCACCGCGAAAATCCATGGACATTTTATCGACTTCGTCAAGACAAAACACCGGATTGGCGACATCGACCTTTTGCATCGATTGAATAATTTTCCCCGGCATTGCCCCGATATAGGTTCGCCTGTGGCCCCTGATTTCAGCCTCATCGCGTACCCCACCCAGGGACAATCGGGCGAATTTTCTGCCCATCGCCCTGGCGATCGATTGGCAGATGGAGGTTTTCCCAACGCCTGGCGGGCCAACCAGACAAAGAATAGGTCCTTTAATCTTCTTTACCTGGCTCTGCACCGCAAGATATTCAAGAATACGCTCTTTGGGTTTAGCAAGGCCGAAATGGTCTTCATCAAGAATTTTTTCGGCTTTATTGATATCAATCTTTGACTTACTCTTTTTCTCCCAAGGCAGGCTGACAATGCAATCGATATAATTGCGAACCACCGTCGTTTCCGCCGACATGGGCGGCATACTTCGCAGTTTTTTAAACTCCTTGAGGGCCTTTTCTTTGGCTGGAGCCGGCATTTCCTTGTTCTTTATGGTCAGCTCAAGTTCGCCCAGCTCGTCTAGGCCGTCGGCATTCTGGCCGATCTCCGTCTGAATCTCCCGGACTTTTTCACCCAGATAATAGTCGCGCTGGGTTTTGCCCATACGCATCTTTACCTTGGCATTAATGTTCTTCTCAATTTCCCCCAGCTCGATTTCCCGACTGAGAATCTCCAGAACCTTTTCCATGCGGGTGGTAAGCGGCTCAGCCTCAAGAATTGTTTGTTTTTCGTCACTTTTCAAGGGCAGATGGGCACAGATAATATTCAGCAGTTTAAAAGGATTCTCGATGGCTTTGACCGAGCTGAGGACTTCCCGACCAATTTTTTTGTTACTTGCGGCAAATTCATCGAAGAATTTTCGTAACTCTCGTTCGTAGGCCTGAAGGGCGGAGCTATGTTCTGGGATTTCGATGCGCTCTTCGACTTCAGCCTGGAGAAAATTGTCGTGCGGTACGTAGGATATGATTTTTGCCCGCGACTTCCCTTCAACCAGAGCTTTGATCGTGCCATCGGGGAGACGCAACAATTGCATTACCGTGGCCAGGGTACCGAAAGCGTAGAGATCATTTATCTCAGGATCATCGACGGTCGATTTTTTCTGCGTCACCAGGAGGATATCGGTTTTCTTCTCCATAGCGTCTTCCAGCGCCTGAATGGATCTCCTCCGACCGACAACCAAGGGGGCTACCATATGCGGAAAAATCACCAGATCGCGAAGGGGCATCAAGGGGTAAAGCTTCGTCACAAAATCTCCTTTCGATAGTTGGTAGAGGTTCTGAAATGTACCATAATCAAGCGGTCTTCAGTCTCTCTTCCACCGCGCTATGGTACAGCACAACCGGATAATCACCTTGAGTGATGACCTGTTCGCTTATAACACATTCCTGCACACCGTTTTTCGATGGCAAATCATACATCACATCAAGCATTGCCTCTTCCATAACCGACCTGAGACCTCGTGCCCCGGACTTTCTTTTCAGCGCTTTGCGAGCAATGGCCACA
>JBBQVT010000190.1:0-6896 GCA_038211245.1 Desulfobulbales bacterium
GTTATTTTATTGAAGCTCAAGGCGAAGCGAACGCCCTATCGCTTTTGCTGCTCGTGAAAGAGCGGCAAGGGTTACTTTGTCGTTTTCAGGGTCAAGCAAGCGGTCGAGCTGGGAACGGCTTGTTTTGAGCTGTTTGGCCATTTCAATTTTACTGATCCCCTCTTCCTTCATAGCCGTAGCGAGTTGGTGCGCAATAACACGCTTAACGGCTCGTTCCGTTGTGTCTTCGTAGGTGCCTTGTTCTTTCAAAAAATCCCTGAAAGAACCCCCGACATGACCTTTTTCTATCTCTTTATTCATGGTTTTGGTCCTTTCATTCTTTTTACGACAACCGCCATTTCATAATCCGGTGTTTTTTGGCTTTTCTTGATTAATCCATGCAAAAAAATCTCACTCCTGATCAGTACGCCTGGAAGTGGAGTAGGGCGAAGGCTCATGCCGATGGCGCGGGCATTGGGGGGCAGATTCCTTTCTCGATTCGCTTGAGTGGTCATTGATGAGAGCAGTAAAGCGAAGGAAGGCCAGGCGAAAGAAGAAAGTGGATAAATAGGTATGGTGTCCCTCTATTTGCTGGTGTCCCTCTATTTGCCCTCTATTTCTCAGCAATGCACCCTCTTTCCCTGTTGGAGAAAGAAGAGAGCTGGTGTATTATTACAAAAAGACCAGATCTGGTCTGGTCTGGTTTGCACTGCATGGAGGTTGCTATGATTGTTAATACTATAACAGAGGCGAAAAGTCAGCTTTCAGCTCTCATTGCGCGGGTGATGGTCGGAGAGGAAGTGATCATCAAAAAAGCCGGGAAACCGGTCGCTGTTCTGAGGAAAATTGAACCAAATATAATAACGAGAAAGGCCGGGGCGCTTAAAGGAAAAATCAGGATGAGTGAAGATTTTGATATACTGCCGGATGATATCGCCGCTGCTTTCGGCATCGAAAAAAAATGAATCTGCTCTTGGATACGCATATCATTCTATGGTGGCTGAATGATGATGAGAAATTATCCGAAAAGTACCGAGAAGTTATAGGTCAACAGGCAAACCTGTGCCACATCAGTGCTGTCTCTATTTGGGAGATTTGCATAAAATCAGCGCTGGGCAAACTGACAATACCGAGCGATTATCTCAACGAGCTTAAAGGACAGGGATTTTTAGAGCTGCCTGTCTCATGGACACATTGTGAAAAACTGTTGACTCTCCCTTCTATCCACAGCGATCCTTTTGATCGATTGCTCATTTGCCAAGCCCTGTGTGAAAATTTCAATATGATAACCGTTGACGAAAATATCAAACGGTACGATGTGCCACTCTTGTCCTAGAAACCAGGAAACCAGGGACACTTCCTACATTTATAAATGAGCTGAAGGCTGACATTGCCATCGAGGCCAGGCAGAAATTGGAGACAGCGACCTATTTGCTGCGAAGAACAATATTTAAAATAGGTCGCTTCTCTTATTTCCTTTAGACGACTGCCCGCCCTAAAGACGTTGCTCGAAAAGATAGAGTAGACGGATCGGGACTGGCTCCGCAGATGCCTGTCCCCCTCAGAATGCCTCGGGGCGAGAAAGAAACTTAACAACTTGGAAGCCTGACCCCATAAAAGGCTTTGACCCCATAAAAGGCTTGATCTCTCACCGGGTTCATTTTTCAAAGTCGGGCTTGTGATTTGCACACCTCATTGTTAATATCAAGTAATAATTGATTATCTAGATATCAATAAACAGCAATCAGTTATTGATTAAAATAAGCACCACTGTTTCTTCACGCATGGTGCAAGCCGTTTTTCCCTCTTATAGTCCCATAGACTGGTTGCGATCATGCGAAAGCCTTTATACCTTGTTCTGCTCTTGATACTTCTCATAATTTCATTTGTCGGCGGCATCAGAGTCAATCAATTTGGAGCCAGCCACAACACCCCCGACACTGGGACGCGGCGGATTCTGCACTATGTTGACCCAATGAACCCCGGCAATACCTCGGCAGAACCCGGCATCGCGCCCTGCGGCATGCCGATGGAAGCGGTCTATGCAGACGACGACATCCCCGGCAGCAAAGCGCCTGCAGTTCTTGGTACGGTTAAGATCAATCAGCTGAAACAACAAAGCATAGGCGTCCAAACCGGCGAAGTCATAAAAACCACGGAAACCTCCCAATTCCGCGCCTTGGGTCGTATCGTACCCGACGAAAACCGGGTTTACGCCTTGATTGCTGGCACCGACGGCTGGATGGGAGAAGTGCACGGGAGCACCACCGGCAGTTTGGTAACAAAAGATCAGCTCATGGCAAAAATCAAGATTTACAATTATGACTTTTATACCTGGCAGCAGCGATATCTTACCGAACTCGGCAATTCCGGGCGCAGGCGGGTATTTTTATCAACTACTTCCGGTGCTTCAGAGATGCTGGATAAGATCGTCGCGGCAGAAAAAAAGGCCGGAGCTGTACTTCCTGATATCGGCGGACCTATTGCCTTGCCTCCGGAAACTCCCATAAAAAAGAGCGTTGCCGACAAAATTCGTTCAATTCAAGAGCACTCTTCTGCGGCCACCACCCCTTCACCGGCACCTGCAGAAGATCACCCAAAACACCAGAAGGGTATGACGCCTGAAAACGACACCGGCCTCCCCTTTGTCCGCGAGGACGATATCCTCTATGCCAGTAAAGCACGACAGGAGTTGCTCAATTTTGGTGTCGGCGAAAGTCAGTTGGCGCAACTGGCAAAAAGTGGGACGTATGTAACCTCTATAGAACTGCGGTCGCCGGTCGACGGCCTGGTACTTGCGCGCAACGTCACTCCACGTCAGAGGATTGACCGTGGCACCGAGTGCTTTCGCGTCGCCGACCTCAGTAAAGTTTGGATTGAAACCGACATCTATGATACGGAGACGAAATACATCCAGCCGGGGACCATGGCGAGAATCTCCTTACCCAAACAAAAGCATTATCTTGCCGCCAGGGTCACTGACATCCTGCCGCGCTTCAATACAGCTACCCGTACCCTGAAGGTCCGGCTGGAGATGGCTAATCCGGAAAATATCTTCCGACCCGACATGTTTGTCGATGTCGATTTCATGGTCAATTTACCGGAAGCGGTTGTTGTGCCGGTAGCGGCGGTTATCGATTCGGGTAAAAGCAAGACCGTCTACGTGGTGAAGGGCGAAGGGATTTTCGAGCCTCGCCTGGTGGTAACCGGCTGGCAATTCAACGACCGGGTCGAGATTGTCGAGGGGTTGCAGCCCGGCGAAAAAATCGTCATATCCGGCAATTTTCTCATCGATTCTGAAAGCCGCATGAAGCTTGCCGCCGCAAGATTGATGACCGAAGTTGTTGCAAGCCCCGGCAAAGAGCTGCCGATGAGCGCAGCGGAACCGCCTCCTTCGCAGCCAACGCATGCCGCCATAACCAATACAGCCGACCAGGCAACAATCAAGGATCCGGTCTGCGGCATGACTGTCGACCCGGAAACCGCCAAAGCGGCCGGGCTCACCGCCGTCACCCAGGGTAAAACCTATTATTTCTGCAGCCAGGAATGTGTCGATGAATTCCACAGGCATGGCCCGCAGAACAGCAGCCCGACAGCTTCCCAACCGATGTCTGGCGGAACGCAGAGCTCAGGAGCACACCATCATGATTAACCGTATTATCGATTTTTCGGTCGAGCATCGGTTCGTCGTTTTTCTCCTGGTGGCCGCTGCCTGTATCGGCGGCTGGTGGTCGATGCAACGGTTGGCTCTCGATGCCGTGCCCGATCTCAGCGATACCCAAGTCATCATCTATTCCCGCTGGGACCGCAGCCCGGATATTATCGAAGGCCAGGTGACCTATCCCATTGTCAGCGCCATGCTCGGCGCACCGAAAGTCAAGACGGTGCGCGGCTTTTCCGACTTCGGATATTCGTATGTGTATGTCATCTTCGAAGAAGGAACCGACATCTATTGGGCGCGTTCGCGTACCCTGGAATATCTTTCCGGGGTGCTTCCCGGCCTGCCCCAGGGAGTGAAAACCGAAATGGGGCCCGATGCCACCGGCCTGGGCTGGATTTACCAGTATGCCCTGGTTGACAAATCAGGCAAACACACTCTCGCCGACCTTCGTTCCTATCAGGATTGGTATCTGCGCTATTACTTGAAATCGGTTCCCGGTGTTGCCGAGGTGGCACCCATCGGTGGTTTTCGTAAACAATACCAGGTCAATGTCGATCCCAATCGCCTGCAGGCTTATGGCCTTTCCATCAGCAAGGTAGTGGATGCGGTGCGGGGCGGAAACAGCGAGGCGGCAGGACGGCTGATCGAATTCGGCGGAACTGAGTATATGGTTCGCGGACGCGGCTATGCCAAGTCACTTGCCGATTTCGAGAATATTCTCCTGAGCACAAGCGATACCGGCAGCCCGATCCGCGTCAAAGATATCGGCCAGGTGGTTTTCGGTCCCGATCTGCGCCGCGGTGTTTCCGACCTGGATGGCACCGGGGAAGCGGTATCCGGCATCGTGGTCATGCGTCAGGGGCAGAATGCCCTGGAGGTTATTGAACGGGTCAAGAAAAAACTGGCGGAAATAGCACCGGGATTACCGGAAGGGGTGACGGTGCTCCCCGTCTACGACCGTTCGGAACTGATCCTCCGGGCTATCGCCAATCTAAAGACAACGCTTATTGAAGTTATTGCCACCGTGGCCCTGGTCATTCTTCTTTTTCTTTGGCATGTCCCGAGCTCCATCGTGCCAATCATCACCATCCCGGTTGCCGTTCTTTTGGCCTTTATTCCCTTTCAAGCCATGGGACTCTCCGCCAATATCATGTCGCTTGGCGGGATTGCCATAGCCATCGGCGCCATGGTCGATGCCTCCATCGTGGTGGTTGAACAGACCCATAAAAAGCTTGAGGAGTGGCAGCGCACCGGCCGCAAAACAGAATACCGCTCGGTGGTGATCGAGGCCATCAAACAGGTGGCCGGACCGAGTTTTTTTTCACTCCTGCTGATTGCCGTCTCTTTTCTGCCGATACTGACCCTTGAGGCGCAAGAAGGCCGTCTTTTCAAGCCACTAGCCTATACCAAGACCCTCGTCATGGTGGTAGCCGCCT
This sequence comes from Desulfobulbales bacterium, assembly GCA_038211245.1. Taxonomy (GTDB): domain Bacteria; phylum Desulfobacterota; class Desulfobulbia; order Desulfobulbales; family Desulfocapsaceae; genus Desulforhopalus_A. The sequence continues at coordinate 5,077 of JBBQVT010000190.1, forward strand.
TTTTGGCCATCACCCTCGACCCGGCGTTGCGACTTTCTTTTAGCCGTCGACAACCATTCAATTTTGCGCCCCGCTGGCTGTGCCGCTCAACCAACTCCGTCTTTATTGGGACCATTCATTCGGAGGAGAAACACCCGATCAGCCGCGTCCTGATGGCTCTTTATCGTCCGGTGGCCGAGTGGTCCCTGCGCTGGAAATGGCTGGTGCTTGCTGCGGCTCTCGTTATGATGATCGGCACCGTCCCGATTTTTCTAAAACTTGGGTCAGAGTTCATGCCGCCGCTGGAGGAAGGCTCCATTCTCTATATGCCGTCGACCATGCCGGGTATCTCCATTGAGGAAGCGCAAAAATTGCTGCAGGCAACCGACCGGATTATCAAGCAGTTCCCGGAGGTAGAGCGAGTATTCGGCAAGGCCGGGCGCGCCGAAACCGCCACCGACCCGGCCCCCCTTTCGATGCTTGAAACCGTCATCATCCTGCACCCCAAAGAGAAGTGGCGCGCGGTCGACACCTGGTATAGTTCCTGGGCGCCCGACTGGCTGAAGACGGTTTTGCGCCGCTTCAGCCCCGATCGCATTTCCCAGGAAGAGCTCATCAGCCAAATGAATGACGCCCTGCGTTTGCCGGGGCTGGTCAACAGCTGGACCATGCCGATCAAGGGTCGGATCGACATGCTCACCACCGGGGTCCGCACCCCGATCGGCATGAAGATATCGGGTTCGGATGTTGCCGTCATCGAGGCTATCGGCGCACAGATCGAACCCCTCCTGTCGGCCATCAAGGGAACGCGCAGCGCTTTTGCCGAGCGTACCGGCAGCGGCTATTTCCTCGATTTCAAATGGGACCGTGAGCAACTGGCCTTTGCCGGTCTCAGCATGGAGCAGGCCCAGGCGGCAGTACAAAACGCCATCGGCGGCGAAAACGTCACCAGCACCGTGGAAGGACGGGAACGCTACAGCGTCAACGTCCGCTACCAGCGCGATTTCCGCCTGGAAGCGGCGGCTCTAGGCCGCGTCCTGGTGGCCGACGACACGGGTCAAAAACAGATCCCCATTAGCCGGCTGGCAGAAATCGAAGTCTCGCCGGGGCCCTCAATGATCCGCAACGAAGACGGCCTGCTGACCGGATACGTTTATGTCGACATGGCCGGACGGGACCCGCACGGATACATAAAAGAAGCCGACCTGCTCCTTCGCGACAAAGTGCAGCTGCCCCCCGGCTATGCCATCTCCTGGAGCGGCCAATACGAGGCCATGGCGCGGGTGCAGGAACGTCTCAAGGTGGTCTTGCCCCTCACTCTTTTCGCTATTTTTCTGCTGCTCTACATCAATACCCGGTCGGCGATCAAAACCTGTATTGTGTTACTGGCAGTCCCTTTCTCCTGTATCGGCGCGGTATGGTTATTGTACCTGCTCGGCTATAATATGAGCATAGCCGTCTGGGTCGGGCTGATAGCCCTCTTTGGCGTCGATGCCGAGACCGGGGTTTTTATGCTCCTTTATCTCGACATATCCTACGAGCAGGCCAAAAAAGAGGGCCGGCTGGGTAATCTCGCTGAATTGCGCGCCGCGGTTTTAAATGGGGCGGTCACCCGCCTGCGGCCAAAATTCATGACCACCGCCACCACCTTCCTCGGTCTTCTGCCGATCATGTGGTCGATCGGCAGCGGCGCCGATGTCATGAAGCGCATCGCCGCGCCGCTGATCGGCGGTATTTTCACCTCTTTTCTCCTCGAACTGCTTATCTATCCGGTAATATTCGAAACATGGAAGTGGCATAGCGAGGTGAAAAAGCAGACAACCCTCAATGTGCTTGCACCA
>JBBQVT010000191.1:0-6777 GCA_038211245.1 Desulfobulbales bacterium
TTTCCAGATGCGACATACAGAGATGGTGGTGATTTGCCCAATCAAGGTTACCCGGAAAGTGTGAAAATCGGTTATACTCAGAAAGTAAAGTAGCCGAAGGAGAGTCTCTCTGATGTACAACAACATTTAAAACAGGAAATACTTTTGGACAATAACGATATAATACGCAGCATCCGTTACACCCTCGATTTAGGCGATTCGAAAATGATTGCCATCTTTAAGCTGGCCGATTACCACATCACCCGCGAGCAGGTCTGCAACTGGTTGAAAAAAGATGACGATCCGACCTGGCAGAGCTGCAGCGATACCGAGCTGGCAATTTTCCTCAACGGCCTGATTAATGACCTGCGGGGCAAAAAAGAAGGGGTGCAACCGGAGGTGGAAAAGCGCATCAATAACAACATTGTTTTGCGAAAGTTGAAAATCGCCTTCGACCTGACCAGCGAGGAAATGTTACAGATCATCGGTTCGGCTGGACTCGGCATGGGCCCGCATGAACTCAGTGCACTCTTCCGCAGGCCGGACCATAAACATTATCGCCCTTGTAAGGATCAGATTTTACGAAATTTTCTCAAAGGCCTGCGGATAAAACTGCGGCCGCAGGGTACTGATCTACCATAATAATCCAAATTTCAGAGAGAAAGATGAAGAATTCCGGAAAACGCCATTCCCCCGGCAAGAAGAAAATTGATGCCTTCATAACCGATAAAGAAGATACCCTGCTGGCCTTTTTGCTTGCCAAGCTGCCCCAGAAAAGCCGCACCATCGTCAAGGCAGTGCTCAAGGAGCGGCATATTTTTGTTGAAGGCAAGCCGGTTACCCAGTTTGATCATCCGCTCCGTCCCGGCCAGAGCGTTGAGGTTCGGTGGGATCCGGCAGCAGCGCATAAGCCGGGTCAAGAACTGAAAATTATCCATGAAGACGAGGATCTTATCGTTATTGATAAGCCATCCGGACTTTTGACGGTGGCAACCGACAAGGAAAAACGGAAAACCGCCTATGCGATGCTGAGCGATTACGTCAAAACCCAGGATCCCCATAATAAGATCTTCATCGTCCACCGTCTTGACAGGGAAACCTCCGGCCTGCTGCTCTTTGCCAAAAATGAAAAGATCAAACAGCAGATTCAGGAAACCTGGGAAACGACAATAGCTGAGCGTACCTATATTGCCGTCGTTGAGGGGCAAGTGGAACCGCCGCAGGGGACTATTACCTCCTGGTTGAAGGAAAGCTCGGCACTCATAGTGTATTCGCACCAAAGCTCACAACTCGGCAAAAAAGCCATTACCCACTATAAAAAACTCCGTGACAACGGCACATTTTCGTTGTTGCAGCTGAATCTTGCAACCGGCAGAAAGCACCAGATTCGGGTGCATATGCAGGATATCAACCATCCGATCATCGGCGACGATAAATATGGTGCAAGCCAGAATCCCATCCGTCGCCTGGGCTTGCACGCCCAGGTCCTGGCCTTCACCCATCCGAAAACCGGCAAGCTTTGTCGCTTCGAGACCGCCATTCCCGGCAAGTTTTTGAGGCTGTTCAGTGCTGTGACTTGAGATAGCTCCTGAGCAGAAGCAGACCCTGGCGGAATTCTTCTTCCGGAGTTATCAGGCTCACGACAATCCTGTTATTTTCAACAAAGTCGTAAAAGAAACCGGGATGGACGATCAGAGAAGATTCCATTAAGAGGTCCAGGCAGCACTGTTCGTCGCTGATGTGTTCGGGTAGGTTGATAATTGCGTACCAACCGCCTTCGCGCAGAGCAGGCGCAACTCCCATGTGCGATTGCAATAAGGATTCATTGGTTCGGATGCGGCCAAGTATTTCTCTCTGAATGTCACCCCGGCAGGAAAGAAGCGATGCAGCGGCGTGTTGGATCATGCTGTTCACCGATAAATAGGTGTCGGCAAGAAACTCCAGTCGCTGTTTTGCCATCGCCTTCTGTGGTTCCGGACCGTTTACCTGTATCCAGCTCAGTTTTACCTGCGGCAGTGCCAGGACCTTGGAAAAGCCACTGAGGGTGAAGGTCAGGGCAGCGGTGTTGGTAATTGCCGAGACCGGTTTTGCCGAGGTGCCGGGGTTGGCATAATCAAGAAACACCTCGTCAACGATCAACGCCAGGTCATGGGCTTGGCAGAGCTGCGAGAGCTTTTGCAGTTCCTCGGCAGTCATGTAAGATCCGGTCGGGTTGTTGGGATTAACTACGACAATCGCTCGGGTCAATCGGCAAATTTCCTGTTCGAGAGAGGTGAAATCTATACGCCAATGGCCGGCATCGTCCTCACAGAGCATATAACGGCTTGGCCTGACGTTTTCAAGGGTTGCGAGAAAATCAAAGAGCGGATAACTGGGGGCGGGAATGAGAATCTCGTCGCCCGGATCGGTCAGCAGTTTGAATAAAAAACTGTAGGCCTCGCTGGTGCCGGCGGTGAGCAGCAGGTCGTCGCCGTCAATACTGCCATGGCCGTTGTTCTGATAATATTCTCTGATGGCCTCCCGGGTGGCGAACATGCCCTGGGCCGAAGGCTGGTAATGGCCGGTCGGATCGCTACCAGAAGAAGGGTTGATGGCCGGGGCAAAGGTAAAACCAGCGGTCGTCGGATTTGATTGGCTGAGATCAAGGATCTTTTGCCCGGTTGCTCTTTTTTCTTCGAGAATCTTGGTGAACTCGTTGGGTTCGAGGCTTTTCGGTAAGCGGGATGAAAAAAACATGCGTTGATGCCTATTGTTTAGGATAATTGGACGGTCGTTTCGCCGGAAGAGAGCACTCCTGATAGGCAAGGAAAATCGGGAAGTTTCGCTCAGTGGTTGCCTGAGGAATACTCCCTGTCGCGAAAACGGGCCATGATTTTTTTTCCAGGGAGGGAGGGGATGATTCGGAAAGTGCATAATAAGAGAATGTTGCCGGAATATATCGAGTATCTTCTCCAGCCGGAGAGTTATCCCCATCCAGTGGGCAGGGTGGATTTGCTGCAAACCCATATCTCCTTTGTGATCCTCGCTGGCGACTATGTTTACAAGTGGAAAAAGCCGGTGGATTTTGGCTTTGTCGATTTTTCCACCTTGGCTAAAAGGCATTTTTTTTGTGAACGGGAGTTATTGCTCAACAGGCGCCTCTGTCCGGAAATTTATCTTGAAACCCTGTGGCTGAGTCGACAAGGAAAATCTTTTCAATTGAAGGGTGCCGGTGAAATCGTCGAGTACGGGCTGAAGATGGTCCGTATGCCTGAAGAGGGTATGATGAACAGGGTTATTGCCGCCGGTTGCTTGCGGCAGGGGCATCTTGCCCGGATTGTCGATATTCTTGTGCCGTTCTACCGCCAAGCCGACCAGGGGCAGGAGGTGCGGGACAACGGCAGGGCCTGTGCGGTGGCCCGGACGATTTCCAGTAATTTTGCCCAGACCAAGCGCTTTGTCGGCAGCCCACCCCTGAGTTTTGAACGGTTTGCTCGGATCAAAAAGGGTGCCGACGCGTTTCTCGGACGGCAGGAGCTATTTGCCGAACGAAGAGATTTAGGATGTATCCGCGATTGCCATGGCGATTTGTATTCCAACAATATCTGCCTGGCGAAAAGTGGCAAGATACATATCTTCGATTGTCTAGAGTTTAACGACGATCTGCGTTGTATCGATACCTGTGCCGATGTGGCATTCCTCGCCATGGATCTCGATTTCCACGGCCTTTACGCCCTGAGCGATTTCTTCATTAACCGTTTTATTGAAAAATCAGGTGATGAAGGGCTATTAAAAGTCCTCAATTTTTATAAATGTTACCGGGCCTATGTGCGGGGTAAGGTCGGCTTACTGGCGGCGATCGACCCAGGAATGGAAGGACAGGTCGCCGAAGACTGGCGGCAGAGCGCCGGACGCTACTTTCAATTGGCTGAGGAATATGCCGGAAGGCTATGAGAAATAAGGGGGCGGGGACGAAAAAGGTAGTGGTGTTTTTTGGTCTGATCGCCTCCGGCAAAAGTTTTGTGGCCAAGGCTTGGGCGCAAAAACATCGTTTTCCCTATTGCAATACCGATGTGGTTCGCAAAAAGCTGGCGGGAATAAATCCTTGCAAGCCGCAGCAGGAAGGGATCGCCGAGGGCATATATTCGCCGGCATGCACCCGTCTGACCTATGATGCCATGGTGCGCTTTGCCGAAAAGGAGCTGGATGCTCCATCGGTTAATTGTGTGGTTCTCGATGGATCGTATCAGTCCCGGGCGGAAAGGGACAGCTTGCTTTTGCGCTTGGCACACCGAGCTCGGGTTGTTTTCGTTTTGTGCAGCTGCAAGGAGGAAATTATCAAGATCCGTCTGGCACAGCGGGCACTTGACCCGGCAGCCGTGTCCGACGGCAGCTGGAAGGTTTACCTTCACCAGAAGGAGACCTTTGAATATCCGGAGGAACTGTCGGTTCGGCAATTCAGGCGACTCGATACCGATATGGAGGTGCAGTTGCTGCTGGAAAGCCTTGACCACATTCTGCACAACGAGGAAGAGGGGGACGAAGCGTTTTGATGATTGCTTGCTTTGTCGGCTCTCAGTCGGCAAGAATCCGGCGATTAATAGCTGAAATCGAAAACTAATGCCACATCGCTTGAGGCCGGCTGATCAAACAAAGAATCTTCGGTCATCTTCAGTGCCGATGTTCGTTTGTCATGTTTGCTCATGATGGAAAACTGCAAATTTCCGCTGAGGGCGATGCCAAGTTTGAGCGCCAGATCGAATGAGCTGATTTTGTTGTCAAAGTTTGAAATGTTGGTGAGATCCTCGCCGTCCGTATACTGCACGAGCATCGACAGGGACCAGTGGTTGTGCAGAGGCGACAGTTGGGTGTTCAGACCGAGAGTCCGTTTAGGCACAATCGTCAGATGTTGATTATCGCCGGATTGATCGAAATAGGTGACTGATGGGGTGAAGCTGAGCCAGCTGCTGGGCCGGTAGTCACTTGACAGGGTGAAGCCTTGGCGTATCGATGTGTCGGAGGTTGCATCGAGACCGTATCCTTTGGAGAGCGTGCCGGAGTCGATTCCCGGCCAGGCAGTGGTTACGTCGAATTTTTCAGTGAAGGCACTGAGACTGATGCCCAGACCATCAAAGAGCGGCTGGCTGTAGCCAATTTCGTGGAAACTCTGGGGGGCGGCGGTTGCATCAGTAATCACAAAGGGGTCGTAATTGATGGTGTCGGCAAGGTTTTGGACTGGGGAGTTGGCGGAGAATTCATTGCGACTGTAAAAAGACAGGACGCCGCTTTCACGAACAGGCATTTCTTGGTAATTCTCAAAACGAAAATCATTTCCACCACCCGCGGAACTGAGAGCCGTATGGCGCTTAGAACCGACAAAGCGCTTTTTCCAGTAGACTTCATCCAGGCTGGAGACGATGATACCTTCGCTGCTGCTGGCATGAATGAATTGCCCGTCCGAAAGGTAAACTCCGACATGATTGATGCGCTTTTGCTTTTTCTTCTTTCCTTGATTGGCAAAAAAGACCAGATCGCCAGCTTGTAATTGGCGGGCATCTATTTTTTGCAGCTCAGAAGAATGGAATTGGTCCCCGGAACTGTGCGGCAGGTCGAGGCCGAGGAGCTGATCATAAACGGTTCTGGCGAAACCCGAACAATCCATACCTTTTTTTGATGTCCCCCCCCTTCGATAGGGGGTGCCCAGGTACTCTTTCACCCCATCTTCAAACTGCCGTTCGGAAAGACCCACAGATGATAAGGAAAAATCGGATTGACTTGCCACGGCCCAAGCCCGGCAAGTAGATACGGCGATAATTACGCAGCAAACAATACAAATGAGACTTCTTGAAAACGGACAGGGTCGGATTTGTCTTTGCATGGTCCTCTCGTCAGTGTTTTTGCAACCTGTGCTTTTTGTAGCGTGCATGGGACAGAAGGCTCAACCTTCCGCGATGCGTCATCTCCTGGGGTGCATTTGCTGTCCCCGAAAATCATTTTAGTTGTGCAAGATGTGCGAACATTTACAAAACCCGGAGGATTTCTCTCCAGTAAACGATTTATTTCAAGGCAGTTTTAGACTATTGCAGGGGGGCTTGTCAACCCTCAATTTTCTCCGACGGATTTTAGAATGCAATGAATTCAATATTCTCAGCGGGAAAATGGAGTTAAAGCAAGATAGGCATGCTCTGCCTGTGTAACGTTTTTCAGGCTAGCCACCGGCAATATTTCCTTGGGCAATTTTCTGATGTTTTTTGCGGAGTTTCGCGTCGGTTGTTGACAGCACGCTGCGGCTGAGTCTACAGTGCAAAACAATAATTGAAGCACGGCAAAGCAACATGACCGAGTTGTTGTGTATTCATCGTAAAACAATGAATGGAGGAGTGCCATGGTAGACCGGAAAGCCACTGAGTTGTACAGCCAATATAGCCATAAAGAAATCAATCGGAGACAGTTTCTCGAAAAACTGGCCATTGTTGTCGGCGGGGTGGCCGCGGCCTATGCCCTTTTGCCGCTTCTAGAAAACAGTGTGGCGCAGGCGGAGATTATTGCCGCCGGTGATGCCCGACTGGCAACCCAGGTGGTGAAATTTACGGCAGGGGCGGGGCAAATGTCCGGCTATCAGGCCCAGCCGAAAAATATCGTTAAGATGCCGGCCATTCTTGTGGTGCATGAGAACAGGGGCTTGAATCCCCATATTGAAGATGTCACCAGGAGGTTTGCCCTGGAGGGATTTCTGGCCCTTGCCCCGGACGCACTGTCATCCATGGGCGGCTCGCCGGTTGATCCGGAGCAGGCGGTCGGCATGATACAAAAACTTGA